>CAZZWZ010000206.1:0-7067 GCA_964657955.1 uncultured Steroidobacteraceae bacterium | reverse complement strand
CATCAGTAGACATGAGTAGCAAGCGGCGTGCCAGCGGCTGCGGCCGGCGCGCCTCGCCCTGCCGGGTCGCCGCGCCCGGCGCGAGGGCCCGAGGAGCCGCGGGCGGCCGGCGCGCCAGGGACCATGGCCCACCGCGGCGGGCCGGCGGCATCGCGGCCGCGGCATGGCCCGGCAATCCCTTGCCGCATCCGGTCGGGGCGCACCCGCGGCGCACCGCCATTCCAAGGAACCGAGCCGCGGTTCGGGCGATTCGGGCGATTCGGCGGGTTGGCACAGCTCTTGCTAAGTACTCCCGTGAGGAGATTCACCCGATGTTTCAAAACATTTTCGGCATTCACGAACAAGCCCTGCTGCTGCACGGACAGCGCATGGGCGTGATCGCGACCAACCTGGCCAACGTCGACACGCCGAACTACAAGGCGCGCGACATCGACTTCAGCGCCGTGCTGTCGCACACCGACTCGAGCCCGTTGCCCATGGAGGTGACGCAAGCGTCGCACATCCCGCTGAGCAGCGGCGAGATGGGCGCCGCCGATCTGAAATATCGCAACCCCTACCAGGCATCGCTCGACGGCAACACCGTGGAAATGCCGGTGGAGCAGGCGGCGTTCTCCGAGAACAACGTGCGCTATCAAGCCAGCCTGCAGTTCATCAACCTCACCATTTCAGAAATGAATCTGGCCATCAACGGCCAGTAGCACCCCGGAGCCCCCATGTCCTTGTTCAGTGTGTTCAACGTGTCCGGCAGTGCGCTCAATGCCGAAACCATCCGGCTCAATACCACGGCCAGCAACCTCGCCAACGCGGAGAGCGTCAACGGCGATTCGAGCAAGATCTACCGCGCGCGGCATCCCGTGTTCCAGACCATGATGGACACGTCGGATCCCCTCGCCGAGGAGCAGAACGCCTCCTCGGGCGTGCGGGTGCTGGGCGTGGTGGAGAGCACCGCGCCGCCGTTGCAGCGCTTTGCTCCGGAGAATCCGCTCGCCAACAAGGATGGTTATGTCTTCACGTCGAACGTCAACTCGATCGAAGAGATGACCAACATGATCTCCGCCAACCGCAGCTTCGCCACCAACATCGAAGCCATCAACACGGCGCGCGATCTGCTGCTCAAAACGATTTCGATGGGCCACTAGCCCCTAGTCAGGAAAAATCACCATGGTCAACAACATCACGACGAACCCGGTGACCGGCATCGGCACCAGCAGTCTCGGCACCAGCGGCACGGGCACGGGCACCGGCACCGGTACGGGTACCAGCGGCATCGGCAGCTCCACCACGGGCAGCACCACCGGCACGAGCTCCACCAGCTCCACGGGCGTCAACGGGGGCGCCACGCTGGGCGGCACGAACTTCCTCACGTTGATGCTGGCGCAGCTGAAGAACCAGGATCCCACGAGTCCGGTGGACAGCAACACCTTTCTCACGCAGCTGGCTCAGCTCAGCGAGGTCCAGGGCATCAACTCGCTCAACACGTCCTTCAGCACGCTGTCGAGCTCGCTGACCTCGAGCCAGGCCATGCAAGCGTCCTCGTTGCTGGGGCACAAGGCCCTGGTCACCAGTTCCACGGTGGGTCTCACCTCCGGCGGCACCGTCAGCGGGACGGTGACCGTGCCGCAGACCACCGCCAGCGTGACGCTCAGCATCGCCAACAGCGCGGGCACCGTGGTGAGGACGGTGGCGCTCGGGGCGCAATCGGCCGGCAGCGCGAGCTTCTCCTGGGACGGCAAACAGAGCGACGGCTCGGCCGCCCCCACGGGCACCTACACGTTGACGGCGGTGTACGCGGGACAGACCACGTCGAGCGCCGCGGCCACCACGGCGGTGGCGGGCACGGTGGACAGCGTCAGCATGGGCGCCGGCACTTCCGGCATGTCGCTGAACGTGGCGGGCGTGGGCACCGTCCCGGTCAGCGCTCTGCAGCAAATCTCAAATTAATCTCCAGGAGTAATCGATGTCATCTTTCAGCATTGCCTTATCGGGATTGACGGCCGCGAGCTCGGGCTTGGACATTACCGCCAACAACGTGGCGAACTCCAACACGGTGGGCTTCAAGGACTCGCGTGCGGAATTTGCCGACGTCTACGCCTCGGGTGCGGTGAACTTGAACACCTCGGTGACCGGTGAGGGCGTCCGTCTGGATGCCTCGCCGCAGCAGTTCACGCAGGGAAACATCACCACCACGTCCTCGAATCTGGACCTCGCCATCAGCGGCGACGGATTCTTCACCCTCAAGGACGCGAGCGGCGTCGTGTACTCGCGCAACGGCCAGTTCTCCGAGGACAAGAGCGGCAACGTCGTGAATGCCACGGGCCAGGCGCTGCAGGTGTACCCGCCGACGGCCAACGGCGGCTTCAACACGGGCGCGCTGTCGAATTTGAATCTGCAGACGGCGCAGAGTGCGCCGCTGGCGACGACCACGGGTTCGGTGATCCTGAATCTTCCCGCCAATGCCACGGCGCCGACGGTGGCCCCCTTCGATCCCGCGAACCCGGCGACGTACAACCAGTCCACGTCGACGACGGTGTACGATTCGCTCGGCACCGCCCACTCGGCGACGATGTATTTCACCCAGAGCGCGACGCCGAACACCTGGAACGTCAACATGACGGTGGACGGCACGAAGGTCACGGCCACTCCCCCGACGCTGTCATTCTCGAACACCGGCGCCGTCACGCCGGCCGGGGCCGGCGCCATCACCTTCAGCGGCTACCAGCCCACGGACGGTGCCGCGCCCCTGACGACCACCTTCAATTTCGGCCAGAGCACGCAGTACGGCGGCGGTTTCGGCGTCACCTCCATCACGCAGAACGGCTATGCCACCGGCCAGCTGAGCACGGTGTCCATCGACGCCTCCGGCATCGTCTCCGCGGTGTACACCAACGGCCGCTCCACCCAGCTCGGGCAGCTCGCGATGGCGAACTTCCCCAATCCGCAGGGCCTGAAGCAGCTGGGCGACACCAACTGGGCCGAGACCTTCACCTCCGGCACCGTCGTGTCCGGCACGGCGAGCTCGGCGGGCTTCGGCAGCATCCAGTCCGGCGCGCTGGAAAGCTCGAACGTCGATCTGACCACGCAGCTGGTGAACATGATCACCGAGCAACGGGCCTTCCAGGCCAATGCGCAGGTGGTGACGACGGCGAACCAGCTGTCGCAGACGGTCATCGGCATCACGCATTAATCCACCGGGACGCTGAAGCATGGACAGAGGAATGTACGTGGCGATGACCGGCGCGAAGCAGATCATGCAGGCGCAGGCGGTCAACAACCACAACATCGCCAACCTGAGCACCATCGGGTTCCGGGCCGATGCCGTGGCGTTCGACAGCGCCCCCATCTACGGTCCCGGGTATGCCACGCGGGTGAACGCGGTGGCGGGGGACGCCGGCACGGACTTCTCGAGCGGCGTGATGCAGAGCACGGGCCGCAATCTGGACGTCGCGGTGAACGGCGACGGATTCATCGCGGTGCGCGGCAGCGACGGCAAGGAAGCCTACACGCGCGCCGGCGACCTGCGGATCACGCCCACCGGCGCGGTCACGACGGCGAGCGGGCTTCCGGTGCTGAGCGAGTCCGGTCCCATGGTGATCCCGCCGTCCACGCAGGTGAGCATCGGCGGCGACGGCACCGTCTCGGTGGTGCCGCAGGGTTCCGCGCCGTTCGCGGTGACGCAGGTGGACCGGATCAAGCTGGTCAATCCGGCCACCAAGGACCTGCAGAAGGGCGACGACGGGCTGCTGCGCCTGAAAACGGGCGCCAAGGCCAAGACCGACGACACCGTCAAGATCACGTCCGGCGTGCTCGAATCGAGCAACGTCAACGCGGCGCAGTCCCTCATCAGCATGATCGAACTGCAGCGGCTGTACGAATTCCAGATCAAGAGCCTCAATTCCAGCGACACCAACGAGCAGGCGGCGCAACGCCTGATGCAAACGCAATAGACCGACGCGCACGCAATAATCCCAAGGAAACATCATGAATCTCGCACTATGGGCCGCCAAGACCGGCCTCGACGCACAGAACACCCGGATGGCGGTCATCTCCAACAACCTGGCGAACACCAACACCACCGGCTTCAAGGCGGGGCGCGCGGCCTTCCAGGACCTGATGTATCAAAACATCCGGCAAGTGGGTGCGCAGAGCACGCAGAACACGCAGTATTCGACCGGCCTGACCCTCGGCACCGGCGTGCGCATCGTCGGTACCGCCAAGGACTACACGCAGGGCGCCGTCAATCAAACGGGCAATGCGCTGGACGTGGCCATCAGCGGGCGCGGGTTCCTGCAGATCACGCAGCCCGACGGCACCATCGCGTACACCCGGGACGGGGCCTTCACCCTGGACAATCAAGGCAACGTGGTCACGGCCGCCGGCTATCCTCTGCAGCCCGCCATCAACATCCCGGCCGGCACGCAGACCGTGACCATCGGCAACGACGGCGTCGTCACGGTCACCTCGGCCAGCAACACCAAGGGAACCCAGGTGGGGCAGATTCAGCTGGCGGATTTCATCAACGAGGAGGGCCTGCAGCCCATCGGCAACAACCTGCTGGTCGAATCGGCGGCGAGCGGCTCGCCCCAGGTGGGCACCGCCGGCACCAACGGCCTCGGCTCGCTGCAGCAGAACACGCTCGAAACCTCGAACGTCAATTCGGTCACCGAGCTGGTCTCGATGATCGAGTGTCAGCGGTCCTATGAGATGAACTCGAAGGCCATCAGCACCACCGATCAGATGCTGCAGTACCTGACGACCAACCTGCAATGAACCACATGGAAAGTTCATCCCGCCGGAAACGCCCGTCGCGCACCATCGGATCGCGGGCCGTGCTGCTGGTGCTGCTCGCCGCATCCCTGGCGGCTTGCGGTGCGCTGCCGACCAAGTCCAAACCGGAGCCGGCCGTGGCGCGGAGCCTGCCGCCGCCCACGCCGCGCACCGACGGGGCGATTTACCAGGCCGGCCAGCAGATGGAATTGTTCGCCGATCTGAAGGCGCGGCGCGTGGGCGACGTGCTGACCATCCGCCTCACCGAATCGACCAACGCGAGCAAGAGCGCGGTCACGAAGACGGCGAAGACCACGGCGGTCAACAATACCGGACCGACCATCTTCGGCAAGACCATCACCGCGGGGGGCGTGCCCATCTTCACGACGGCGTTGAACGGGGCCGACAGCTTCGACGGCTCGGGCTCGAGCACGCAGGGCAACAGCTTCACGGGCAGCCTCACCGTCACGGTCATCGACGTGCAACAGAACGGGAACCTCGTCGTGCAGGGCGACAAGACGCTGAAGCTCAATCAGGGCGACGAATTCGTCCACGTCTCCGGCGTGGTGCGTCGAGCGGACGTTGCAACCGACAATACAGTGACGTCCGACAAGGTGGCCGATGCCCACATCAGCTACTCTGGCCGCGGCGTCATCGATGCCTCCAACCGGATGGGTTGGCTGGCGCGGTTCTTCAACTCCGGCTTCGCTCCCTACTGATCATGCGACACATCGTGTTCAAAATCCTGATCCTGCCGCTCATGCTGCTGCTGGCCGCCGCGCCGGTGAGCGCGGAACGCATCAAGGATCTGGCGCAGATCCAGGGCGTGCGCACCAACCAGCTCATCGGCTACGGGCTGGTGGTGGGCCTGGACAGCACCGGCGACCAGACCAGCCAGGCGCCGTTCACCGTGCAATCGCTGAACAACATGCTGGCCCAGCTGGGAATCACCGTGCCCGCCAACGTGACGCCGCAGCTCAAGAACGTGGCGGCGGTGGCCGTGCACGCCATGATGCCGGCGTTCGTGAAGCCGGGCCAGACCATCGACATCACCGTCAATTCCATCGCCAACGCCAAGAGCCTTCGCGGCGGCTCGCTGCTGGTGACGCCGCTGCGCGGACTCGACGGCCAGATCTACGCCATCGCCCAGGGCAATCTGATCGTCAGCGGTTTCGGCGTCGAGGGCACGGACGGCTCGAAGCTCACCGTCAATGTGCCGAGCTCCGGGCGCATCCCGAACGGTGCGACGGTGGAGCGGTCGGTCAATACCCAGCTGTCGCAGGGCGACTCGATCGTGCTGAACCTGAACGATGCCGATTTCACCACCGCCACCCGCATGGTGGCGAGCATCAACAAGGGCGTGGGCGAGGGACTGGCGAGCCTGATCGACGGCGGCTCGGTGCGGGTGCAGGCGCCGCTCGACATCACGCAGCGCGTGGCCTTCCTGTCGACGGTGGAGAATCTTCAGGTGGATCCCGCCAGCGCGGCCGCCAAGGTCATCATCAACTCGCGCACCGGGACGGTGGTCATCAGCAGCCACGTGGTCGTGACGCCGGCGGCGGTCTCCCACGGTTCGCTCTCGGTGAGCATCAAGGAGGAGCAATCCGTGAGCCAGCCGGCCCCGTTCGCCAAGGTGGGGCAGACCACGGTGCTGAACAACTCCATCATCAACGTGGACCAGGGCTCGAACCGCATGTTCCTGTTCCATCCGGGGGTGGAGCTCGATCAGATCGTACGCGCCGTCAACGAGGTCGGGGCCGCGCCCGGCGATCTGGTGGCCATACTCGAGGCACTCAAGGAGGCCGGCGCCCTGCAGGCCGAGCTCATCGTCATCTGATGGAAAGGACGCTCAAATGAACACGTCGCTCCCCGTGCTGAACTCGTCCGCCGCTTCGGGCTCCGTGGCGGACGCCGCCGCGCAGGCCAACACGTACACCGACATGAACGGTCTTGCGGAACTGAAGCGGGACCCGGACTCGGAGAAGTCCATCCATGCGGTGGCCCAGCAGGTCGAGGCCATGTTCCTGCAGATGATGCTGAAGAGCATGCGCGATGCGAGCATGGGCGACGAGGCGGGCGGCAACGAGATGAGCATGTACCAGGACATGTTCGACAAGCAGATCGCGCTGACCATGAGTCAGCACCAGGATCTCGGCATCGAAGCCCTGCTCAAGCGGCAGGTGGGCGGCAAATCGGCGGCCGGCAAGCACGTCGCCGCCGCCGGTGCGGTCACCGCGGACGGAACCCCGGTGGAGGAATCGACCACCGCGGATGCCGGCGCGACGGCGGGCCACACGGCGGCA
>CAZZWZ010000205.1:280-7123 GCA_964657955.1 uncultured Steroidobacteraceae bacterium | reverse complement strand
CCGTCAGCTCGTCAGCAATGCGTGTTCGAAGTGTCACGGTGTCACGGGCAACGGCATCAGCATCTCCGCGCTGTTTCCCATTCTTGCCGCACAGCAGCAAACCTACCTCGAGGCCCAGTTGAAGAAGTTGCGGCAGCGGGATCGGAGCGACCCGCATGCCCGAGCTTTCATGTGGGGAATCGCCCGAGGTCTTTCCGACGAGCAGATCGAAGGCGTCGCCCGGTATTTTGCCAGCCAGCCGGCCGCGCCCTCGCCTCCCGTGCCGGACGCTACCCTGGCGCAGAAGGGGAAGGAAATCTACGAAAATCCGCTACAGCTGGAGAATGGTGCCGTCAATTGCGCGAATTGCCACGGGCTCCACGGGGAGGGGAAGAGCAAGCAGGCCATCCCCCGGCTGGCCGGTCAGCACCCCGGCTATCTGAACCTTCAGGTGCATTACTATCGGTGGATGCAGCGCAACAGCGCCATCATGAACCAGGTCTCGGCGGCCCTCACGGAGGAACAGATCGCCGCGGTCGCCACGTATGCCGCGAGCCTCTCGCCTGGAAATTCGCCCGACGCTACGAGTGGGAAATGAACCGCGTCACGCGTTTCCTGGACCGGGTCACCAATGGCATGGGCATGGCCTTGATGGCATCGACCAACGGTCGGCGACCCACGGTCGAGGGGTGGACCCCCATTTTTCGGATATAGCTGTTGAAGGCCCGGGTGTGGCCCAGCGCGCGAGATTTTACGGTCTCGAACACGACGGAATAAGAGATCGACAGCGTCTCCTTCGTACGAACCCAGTGGGGCGCGTTTTGCGGCTGGTAAAAACCGTCGCCCGGCCGGAGCTGATAGACCATCTCCTGCGCGGGATCACATCGTTCCAAATCGAAAGGACCGACGCTGACGAGGCCCTTGGCATAAAAATCTTCCAGATTGCGTTCCTCGATCACCCGCGGCGGGAACACGTGGTACTCCTTGTCGCCGGCAATCTGCATGAACAGCGCCGTCTCCGGGTCGAAGTGAAACGGCGTGATGGCCGCGGCGGCACTGATGAATATGGCGGATTCGACACGCACGAAACCATCGGCGGGCTCGTGAAGCTTGCCGACCTTCGCCAGCAGCTCGTCGAGCAACAACCGGAAGCGCGGATCGTGTTTTTCAGGCCGTTTCAGCAGGAGCCGGCGTCCCGCCTTGCTCAGGCTGTCCAATGCCTGGTTCGGCCCAAGGGCCACACTGGCATCGGAGTCGAAGAACAACCCGGGCTTGCCGGCGCTGTCGGCAACGTAATAATCGGCCGGAAATGCTTCGTACCGGCTCGCAAGATCCGCCAGGGAATCCATGGCCAGTGCCGGGTGGCGGTTCAGCGCGTGTTGGAAGGAAAAAGATGCTCCATCGCGATGACTTCGATAAGTCTGCGGTTCGATTTCGAAAAGCCGTGCTGACCGACAAGCCTGTTTGTCGCCCATGTCGACGCTCGATGTGATGGATTGACATACAGGGTAACGTGCGAGATCGCATTCGGCGTACGCCAAACTGACTTAATCATGTAGGTTTTTTTGAGATTGTCGTCACACCGGCGCCTTGTTGCGGTGCACGACGACCATTGCGAAAATCGCCGGCTGCGCGGGCAACATGGCCTTGCGATCCCGCCGAGCTGAGCGCAATATCGGGACATGTGTCAGGGATCGGCATGTGTCATGGCGGCGACCGCTGCCCCGACGGCGCGCCCATCCGTTGCACGTTCGGAAAACACGAGAGATTAGCGCTGCGCGATCGGCTTCCTGAAGCCGCCACAGCGGACGGGGGGGATGGGTGAGAGGCGCAACGCTGCGGCAGTTGAGAGCGTTCTCAGTGGTGGCTCGCTGTCGAAGCTTTTCACGCGCCGCCGCCGAACTGCATCTCACGCCCTCCGCCGTGTCCCTGCAGATCAAAGAGCTCGAGCAGTCCGTGGGCCTCCCCCTGTTCGGACGTGCCGGGAGATCGTCGTCCTTGACGCCGGCCGGCGAGATGCTACTGGTGGACGTGAATAAGGCCTTCCTCGCCTTGAAATCCGCCGAGGATACGTTGGACCGCCTGCGAGGCCGGGAAACGGGCACCCTATCCGTGGGCATGGTCGGCAACGCCACCTGTTTCGTGCCGCGGCTGCTGGCGGATTTTCATGCGCTGCATCCCTCGATCGAGATGCGGGTGTGCGTCGCGAATCGGGAACAGCTGCTGAAGAAGCTGACCGGCGACGAAATCGACTTTGCAATCATGGGTCAGCCTCCTCAGGGCATCGATGCCTGCTCCGAATTCCTGAAAACGCAGTCCTTGGGAATCATCGCCGCGCCGGAGCACGCCCTTGCGCGGGAACGCAGTATCTCCGCGCACACGCTCGGCGACTTCGAGTTCATCGTGCGCGAGATCGGATCCGGCACCCGGGCGGCGATGGATAGGTTTTTCGCCACGGCGGGGGTGGCACCGCGACCCCTGGTGGAACTGGCCAACAACGAGTCGATCAAGCATGCCGTGATCGCCAACATGGGATTGGCATTCCTGTCCCTGCAGAGCGCCGACTTGGAACTTCGAGACGCCCTGCTCGTCGTCCTGGACGTCGTCGGTCTGCCCCTGCTGCGTGCATGGCATGTGGTGAAGATCGGTTCGGAGCCGCGAAGTCTGGCTGCCGAGTCCTTGCGCCGGTTCATCGTCGAGAGCGGCAGGATGCCCGAGGGGTGCCCCTTCGTGGATGCCGTGGCCCTGAAGTCCGTCGCCATCAACTGATCCTCCGCCAAGGATCGAACGGCTTGTGGCCGCCGGGCTGCGATGGGTCGGCACGGCTGCGACGGGTCGGCGACGCCGCCCCGGCCCCTTCGCTATAATGCGGCGGCCACCCGTTTCAGGAATCCCGATGAGACCCACCGTCAAGGTCGAGCAGCTGCTCGTCGATCGAGCGCTGTACGATTTCGTCAACCAGGAGGCCCTGCCGGGCACCGAAGTCGACCGCGCGAGCTTCTGGACCGGCTTTGCCGGCCTGGTCGACCGGTTGGCGCCGCGCAATGCGGTGTTACTGTCCAAGCGCGACCGGCTGCAGTCGTTGATCGACGACTGGCATCGGGCGCATGCGGGTGCCGGTTTCGATCCGGCGCGCTATCGGGAATTACTGGTGGACATCGGCTACCTGGTTCCCGAGGGATCGCCGTTCGAGGTCAGCACGGCGAACGTGGACGATGAAATCGCCCGGCTCGCCGGGCCGCAGTTGGTGGTACCGGTCAACAACGCCCGCTATGCCTTGAACGCCGCCAACGCGCGCTGGGGCAGTCTGTACGACGCGCTCTACGGTACGGACGTCATCGCCGAGGACGGCGGCGCGGTACGCGGGGGCGGCTACAACCCGCAGCGCGGCGCGCGGGTGATCGCCTTCGCGCGGCATTTCCTGGACGAGACCTTTCCCCTGGACGCGGGTTCTCACCGCGATGCAACACGCTATGCGGTGACGGCGAACGGCTTGGAGGTGCAGCTGCCCGGGGGGGTCGCGGCTCTGCGCCATCCCACGGCCCTGGCGGGATATGGAGGTGATCCGGCGGCACCGGACGTCATCCTGCTGCGGCACCACGGTCTTCACGTCGAGGTGCGCATCGATCGACATCATCTCATCGGGCGCGATGACCCGGCCGGCATCAGTGACGTGGTGCTGGAATCGGCCATCACCACCATCCAGGACTGCGAGGATTCGGTGGCCGCCGTGAGCGCCGACGACAAGGTGCTGGTGTACCGCAATTGGCTGGGACTGATGAAGGGCACGCTGCAGGCGCAGCTCGCCAAGGGCGGCAGGACCGTGACGCGACGGCTCGAGGGCGATCGTCGCTATCGGACCCCCGCCGGCGCGGAGTTGGTGCTGCCCGGACGCAGTCTCATGCTCGTGCGCAACGTCGCTCACCACATGCTGACCGACATCGTCACGCAGCAGGGCGCGCCGGTCCCGGAGACGTTCATCGACGCCGCGGTGACCGCGCTGATCGCCCTGCACGACCTGCGGGGCGCCGGCGCGCGGCGTAATTCGCGCACCGGCTCCGTGTACATCGTCAAACCCAAGATGCACGGTCCGGAAGAAGTCGCCTTCGCCGGCGAGTTGTTCGGCGCGGTGGAGGAAATGCTCGGCCTCGGACGGCACACCTTGAAAATCGGGATCATGGACGAGGAACGCCGTACCAGCGTCAATCTGATGGAATGCATCCGCGCAGCGAAGGAGCGCGTCGCGTTCATCAACACCGGCTTCCTCGATCGCACGGGCGACGAGATCCATACGTCCATGGAAGCCGCCGCCGTGCCCCGGAAGGCCGAATTGAAGTCGGCCATCTGGCTCGACGCCTACGAGTGTCGGAACGTGGACATCGGACTTGCCTGCGGCTTGCGCGGCCACGCCCAGATCGGCAAGGGCATGTGGGCCATGCCGGATCGCATGGCGGACATGCTGCGCTCCAAGTCGGCGCATCCCAGAGCCGGTGCGAATACGGCGTGGGTGCCCTCGCCCACCGCCGCCACCTTGCACTCGCTGCACTATCATGAGGTCGACGTGGCCGCGGTGCAGGCCGAGCTGGCGCATCGTCAGCGGGCGTCGCTCGACGACGTGTTGACCCCGCCCTTGGTCGCACGGCCGGATTGGTCTGCCGAAGCGGTAACCGAAGAGCTCAACAACAACGCGCAGAGCATCCTGGGCTACGTGGTCCGCTGGATCGATTTCGGCGTGGGATGCTCCAAGGTGCCCGATTATTACGACGTCGCGCTCATGGAGGACCGGGCCACGCTGCGCATCTCGAGCCAGCACGTGGCGAACTGGCTGCGGCACGGGGTCTGCTCCCGGGAACAGGTGGCTGCCGCACTGGAGCGCATGGCCGGGGTGGTCGACGCGCAGAACGCCGGCGATCCGGCCTACCGGCCCATGAGCGGCCATCTCGACACCAGCATTGCCTTCCAGGCCGCGGCCGATCTGGTCTTTCTGGGCCGCGACCAACCGAACGGTTACACCGAAGCGATTCTCACGGCGCGACGGCTGCAGAAGATTTCGGAAATCGCAATGCCCATCGCGGCACGGAGCGTTCCATGACCCGGCTGACCCTGTCCCAGGCGAATCAGATCATCGCGGCGGCGCTGGCGTCGGCGCGCGCCAAGTCTCACCGTGCCATGGCGGTGGTGGTGCTCGACGAGGCCGGACACGTGCGCGCCGTGCAACGCGAGGATGGCGCGAGCATGTTTCGCATCGAGATCGCCACCGGCAAGGCGTGGGCCGCCGTCGGCATGGGAGCGTCGAGCCGCACCCTGGGCGAGCGGGCGCGGGAAAATCCCACGTTCTACGGCGCGTTGCCGGCGACCGCGGGGGGCAGGTTCCTGGCACAGACCGGCGCCGTGGTCATCAAGACCGCGGCGGGCGAGATCATCGGGGCGGTGGGTGCCAGCGGTGGCACGGGCGATGAAGATGAGGCGATCTGCATGGTCGGCGTCGCGGCGGCCGGGTTGCAACACGGCTGAGAGCCGCATGCTGGACGCGGCGGCGGTATCGCGGTAACATGGCTGCTGTCAAAGACAAGCCGGCACTCGGTCAGTGCCGCTTCTCGAGTTCGAGCGTATCTCAACGCCCTCGCATACCCCCTCGCTGCTGACCGCTGCGGAGTTCCAAGCTCCGTCGTGCGAGTCCATTTCTTTTTCAAGGATTCATTAGATGTCATTTTCCGATCTCGGGCTCCTGCCCGAATTGCTGCGTGCCGTTGCCGATAAAGGCTACGACACGCCCTCGCCCATTCAGGCACAGGCCATCCCGGCGGTGCTCGCCGGCCGCGATGTGCTGGCCGGGGCCCAAACCGGCACCGGCAAGACCGCGGGGTTCGTCCTTCCCATCCTGCAGCGGCTCATCGCCGAGGGAACCCAGGGCGGCGGCCGGGCGCCGCGGGCACTGGTGCTCGCGCCCACCCGCGAACTCGCCGCACAAGTTGCGCAGAGCGCGCGCGATTACGGCAAGTATCTCAAGCTGCAGACGTACCAGGTGTTCGGCGGCGTCAGCATCAATCCGCAGATCAGCAGCCTGCGCGGCGGCTGCGACGTGCTCGTGGCCACGCCCGGCCGCCTCCTAGATCTGGCGCAGCAGCGCTGCGTCGACCTCTCCAAGGTACAGACCCTGGTGCTGGACGAGGCGGATCGGATGCTGGACATGGGCTTCATCAACGACATCCGGAAGATCATCCGGCTGCTGCCGCCGAAGCGACAGAATTTATTGTTCTCCGCCACGTATTCGGACGACATCCGCGCGCTCGCCGAACGGCTGTTGCACGATCCGTTGTCCATCCAGGTGGCCCCGCGCAATGCCGCCATCGAGCTGGTGGAGCAATGCGCCTACCGCGTCCAGAAGGAGCAGAAGCGGCACCTGCTCACGCATTTGATCCAGGAAGGCGGCTGGCACCAGGTCTTGATCTTCACCCGCACCAAGCACGGTGCGAACCGTCTGACCCAGCAGCTCGAAGGCGCCGGCGTCAAGGCGGCGGCGATCCACGGCAACAAGAGCCAGGCGGCCCGCGTCAAGGCCCTGGACATGTTCAAACGCGGTCAGGTGACGGCGCTGGTGGCCACGGAGGTCGCGGCGCGCGGACTCGACATCAAGGAGCTGCCCCAGGTGGTCAACTACGAGCTGCCGAACGTGCCCGAGGACTACGTGCATCGCATCGGCCGCACCGGCCGGGCGGGCGCCGCGGGCGCGGCCATTTCGCTGGTCTCCGCGGACGAGACCGGACTGTTGCGCGACATCGAACGGGTGCTGCGAAAGACCATTCCGGTGGTGCAGACCCCGGCGTTCAAGATTCAGGAATCCACCGTCCACCCGGCGCCGGG
>CAZZWZ010000205.1:0-270 GCA_964657955.1 uncultured Steroidobacteraceae bacterium | reverse complement strand
GCCGAAGGCCGACCCGGTCAGGGACGTCCCGTGCAGGGTCATTCCGGCCGCGGACGGCCCGCGGGGAATTCTCACGGCAACCGGGGTGGCGGCTCGGACCGTCGCGATTCGCGCCGGGGATCGGGTCAGCAGCAGCGGGGACGCTCTCACTGAGCGATCGGGCGATCGCCCGGGCACGGGTCGGTGGGACTCGGCCCGAGCGGCCCGGCCTGCGTGGCCCGGCCGGCGCCGTTCCTACTGTTTGGAAACGAACTGTTTCAGGTAGGCGGA
>CAZZWZ010000204.1:0-7165 GCA_964657955.1 uncultured Steroidobacteraceae bacterium | reverse complement strand
GGCTTGGCCGGTTTTTTGGACTTGCCGCGCTTGTCGGGCTTGTCGGACCCGGCCGACTTGGCCGCTTTGGCCGGCCTCTTGGCCTTCGCGGCCGTGGCGGCCTTGGCGGCCTTCTCGGATGCCGCGCTCTTGTTCGCGGCGGAGGCGGTCTTGCGCCGCAGCCGCTTGGCGATGGCGGCCCCGAGTTCCGCCGGCGAACGCACCGTCGTGATGCCCGCCGCCTCCAGGGCGGCGAACTTGGCCGCCGCCGTCCCCTTGCCGCCCGCCACGATGGCGCCCGCGTGCCCCATGCGCTTGCCCGGGGGCGCGGCTACGCCGGCAATGTACGCGACCACCGGTTTGCTGACGTGCTTCTTGATGTAAGCCGCGGCGGCCTCCTCGTCGCTGCCGCCGATCTCGCCCACCATCACGATGCCTTCGGTCTGCTCGTCCTCCTCGAAGAGCGCGAGGACATCGATGAAGTTCATTCCCCGGACCGGATCGCCGCCGATGCCCACGCAGGTGCTCTGCCCCAGGCCGTTGTTGGTGGTCTGGAATACGGCCTCATACGTCAAGGTGCCCGAACGCGACACGATGCCCACCCGGCCCTGCTGGTGGATGAACCCCGGCATGATGCCGATCTTGCAGGCGCCCGGCGTGATGATCCCCGGGCAATTGGGCCCGATGAGCCGCGTGCGGTAGCTCGCCAGCGTGGCCTTCACCCGCACCATGTCGTTCACCGGGATGCCCTCGGTGATGCACACGATGAGTTCCACGCCCGCCTCGGCCGCCTCCAGGATGGCGTCGGCCGCGAACGGCGCCGGCACGTAGATCATGCTCACCGTCGCACCCGTGGCTGCCACCGCGTCTTTCGCCGTGTCGTACACCGGCAGGCCGAGATGCTGTTGACCGCCGCGTCCCGGGGTCACGCCGCCCACCATCCGGGTGCCGTACGCGATGCACTGCTCCGAATGAAAACTGCCCTGTTTGCCCGTGAAGCCCTGGCAAATCACCTTCGTCCGTTTGTCGACCAGAATGCTCATGGTTCAGGCTCCCGCCAGCTGCACGGCTTTGGATGCCGCATCCGTCAGGTCGCTCGCGGCCGTGATGGCCAGACCGCTCTCGGCGAGGATCTCGCGTGCCCGTGGCGCGTTGGTGCCCTCCAGCCGCACGATCACCGGCAGGTTCACGCCCACCTCCTTCACCGCCGCGATGATGCCCTCGGCGATCATGTCGCAGCGGACGATGCCGCCGAAGATGTTGATGAGGATGGCCGCCACGCTGGGGTTCGACAGGATCAGCTTGAAGGCGGCCGTCACCCGCTCCTTGGTCGCTCCCCCGCCCACGTCCAGGAAATTGGCCGGCGCACCGCCGTGCAATTGGATGAGGTCCATGGTCGCCATGGCCAGCCCCGCGCCGTTGACCATGCACGCGATGTTCCCGTCGAGCGACACGTAATTGAGCTCATGCTCGGCCGCCTTGCGCTCCATCGCATCCTCCTGGGTGGCATCGCGCAGGGTCGCGAGGTCGCGGTGCCGGAACAGCGCATTGTCCTCGATGCCGATCTTGGCATCCAGGGCGAGCAGATCGCCCCGGTCGGTGACGATCAGGGGGTTGATCTCCACCAACGCCGCGTCTTCCTCGATGTACAGGCGGTACAGCGCATGGGCGATCTTGCCGAAGGCGGCGATTTGCGCGCCGCTCAGGTCCAGCGCGAACGCCAGCTGCCGGCACTGGAAGTCCTGCAGACCCGCCGTCGGGTGAATGTCGACGTGAATCAACTTTTCCGGCGTGTGTTCCGCCACCTCCTCGATGTCCATGCCGCCGGCCGACGAGGCCACGAAGGCCACCCGGCTGGTCTCGCGGTTCAACACCAGACTGAGGTAGATCTCGCGCGCGATCTTCGATCCCTGCTCCACGTAGACCTGGGCGACGGGCAGTCCCTCCGGGCCGGTCTGATGCGTGATCAACGTCGTGCCGAGCATCTTCTGAGCGGCCGCGCGCACCGCATCCAGGTCCTTGGCCACCTTCACGCCGCCCGCCTTGCCGCGACCGCCCGCATGCACCTGCGCCTTGACCACCCAGATCGAGCCGCCCAGGCGTTCGGCCGCCGCCGCCGCTTCGTCCGCGGAACCGGCCACCTCGCCCGCGGGCACCGGAATGGCGTACCGCGCGAACAGCTGTTTGGATTGGTACTCGTGCAGATTCATGAGAGTTCCTCGAAGGCCGGTGCCGGTCGGAGTAAAGCCGCCTATTCTGAATTAAGCTTGAGGACAGCGCAAAGCCGGGATGTGAAAACCCTTTGAATCGTGAAATGAACCGCAGCAGCGAAGCCCACCTCGGCCTCAAGTGGCGGGTGCTCGGCCTGCTGAACCTGTACCGCATCCTCGTGCCGCTGGTGTTGGTCGGGTTGTATTCCCTGGGCGGCGGCCGCGGCCTGGCCGTCGAGTCCTCGCGCCTGTTCTTCATCGCCGCCGGCAGCTATCTGTGTTTCGGGTTCTTCGGCGTGCTCACGGTGCGCCGGCGCCTGGCCAGCGCCTACGTGCAGACCGTCATCCAGGCCGCGCTCGACATCCTCGCACTGATGCTGTTGCTGCATGCCTGCGGCGGCGTCGCCAGCGGCTTCGGCCTGCTGCTGCTGCTGCCGGTGGGCAGCCTCGCCTTCCTGCTGCCGCCGCGCAGCGCCCTGTTCCTCGCGGCCGTCACCATCCTCGCCCTGCTGGCGCACACCATCTGGCAGCAGCTCACCGGACGGGCCGACATCAACGTGTACGCCACCGCCGGCCTGCTCGGCACCGTGCTGTTCACCGTCGCCGCCGCCTCGAGTTTCGTCGCCGGCAGCATGCAGAAGAGCGAGGCGCTGGTCCGGCAGAAGGACCTCGATCTGGCCAATCTCGCCGAGCTGTCGCAGTACATCGTGCAGCACCTGCGCGAGAGCCTGCTGGTCGTGGACGCGTCGGAGCACATTCGTCTCATCAATGAATCCGCCGCGGAAATACTGGGCGACGTGCAGGCGGTGCCCGGCGCGCTGGTGGGCGAAGTCTCGCCGCGCCTGCTCTACAGCTTGAGCACCTGGCGCCGCAGCGAGCGCGGCGGCGACGGCCCCTCGAGCTTCGTGGCGGCCGACGGCGCGCGGCTCATCCAGCCGCATTTCGCGCCCCTGGGGGGGGCCACCCCGGGTCCCACCCTCATCTTTCTCGAGGACACCAGCCTGATGGCCGAACGGGTGCAGCAGAGCAAGCTGGCCGCGCTGGGGCGCCTGTCGGCCAGCATCGCCCACGAAATCCGCAATCCCGTCGGGGCCATGAGCCATGCCGGCCAACTGCTGGCGGAAAGTCCCCAGATGGGCGAGGACGAGCGGCGGCTGACCGACATCATCCGCAACAATTCCGAGCGCGTCAGCACCATCATCAACAACGTTCTGCAATTGTCGCGCCGCGAAGCCACCAACCCCGCCCGGCTGTCGCTGGGGGACTGGCTGGACGATTTCCTGCGCGAGTTCTGCGAGACCATGCAGGTGCCCATGGCCCGCATGGCCGTGGATGAAGCAGCGGACGACCTCGAGGTGCACATCGATCCCAGCCATCTGCACCAGGTGGTCTGGAATCTGTGCGACAACGCGATCAAGTACGGCAGCGGCAGCGCGGTGGAGATCAAGTTGAACCGCCTGAATCCCAGCAACCGCCCGTACCTCGAAGTCGCGGACCGCGGACCCGGCATCGCCGCCAACGCCGCCGACCGCATCTTCGAGCCGTTCTTCACCGGCAGCAACGGCGGCACGGGCCTCGGCCTGTTCATCGCCCGCGAGCTGTGCCAGTTGAACCGCGCCGTGCTGCTGTACGAGCCGCGCACCGGCAACGGCAGCGTGTTCCGGGTGGTGTTCAGCGATCCGCAGCGCTGGGAAGGTTAGTCGCCGCGCCGGCGCGGCGCGCTACAATGGTGCATGTCCAAGCCCGCAGTCCTGGTCGTCGACGACGAGCCCGATCTTTGCGAATTGCTCTCCATCACCTTGAAGCGCATGGAGCTCAATCCCCGTACCACGGGCACGGTGGCCGCCGCCCAGCGCCTGCTCAAGTCCGAGCACTACGATCTGTGCCTCACCGACATGCAGCTGCCGGACGGCGACGGTCTGGAGCTGGTGCAGTGGATGCAGCAGTACGCGCCCACCGTGCCGGTGGCGGTGATCACCGCCCACGGCAGCATGGAGACCGCGGTGAAGGCGCTGAAACTGGGCGCGTTCGATTTCGTGTCGAAGCCGCTGGAGCTCGCCGGCCTGCGCAAACTGGTGGCCACCGCCATCAAACTCTCGGTGGATCAGGACGGCGACACCGCCGTCTTCGGCCCGCGGCTGCTCGGCACGTCCCAGGCCATGGACCACATGCGGGAGATGATCGGCCGGGTGGCCCGCAGCCAGGCGCCCGTGCACATCTCCGGCGAGTCCGGCACCGGCAAGGAGCTGGTGGCCAAGCTCATCCACGAATCCGGGCCGCGCCGCGACGGGCCCTTCGTGCCCGTCAATTGCGGCGCCATCCCGAACGAACTCATGGAGAGCGAATTGTTCGGCCACAAACGCGGCAGCTTCACCGGCGCCGTCGCCGACAAGAAGGGCCTCATCCAGTCCGCCGAGGGCGGCACGCTGTTCCTGGACGAGATCGCCGACCTGCCGCTGCACATGCAGGTGAAGTTGCTGCGCGTGATCCAGGAGCGCGCCGTGCGGCCCGTGGGCGAGCAGCTCGAGGTGGGCGTCGACGTGCGCGTGCTGTCGGCCACGCACAAGAATCTCTCCCAGCTGGTGGCCGAGGGCAAGTTCCGCGAGGATCTGTTCTACCGCGTGAACGTGATCGAGCTGCGCGTGCCTGCGCTGCGCGAACGCGCCGAGGACGTGCCGGAGCTTGCCGAGGCTGCGCTGCGGCGCCTCGGCCGGCGCATGAAGATCACCCCGCCCACGCTCAGCAAGGACGCCCTCGCCGCGCTCGCCGACTACGCCTTCCCCGGCAACGTGCGCGAGTTGGAGAACATCCTGGAGCGCGCCATCACCCTGAGCACCGGCGGCGAGGTCACCGCCGCCGACATCCAGCTGCGGCCCAGCGCGGGCCACGCCGGTGCCGCGCCCGGCGCGGGCGGCAACGCCCTCGGCGATCATCTGGAAGACATCGAACGCGACGCCATCCTCAAGGCGTTGGAGCAGTGTCGCTACAACAAAACCGCCGCCGCCAAGGCCCTGGGCATGTCGTTCCGGGCCCTCCGTTATCGGATCAAGAAACTGGGCATCGAGTAGCTTGTCCGCGCCGGAGCTCACCATCCTGATGCCCTGCCTGGACGAGGCCCGCACGGTCGAGGCCTGCATCCGCAGCGCACGCAGTTTCCTAGACACCCGCGGCATCGACGGCGAGATCGTGGTGGCCGACAACGGCTCCACCGACGACTCCACCGCACGTGCCGCCGGCGCCGGCGCGCGCGTGGTCCACGTGGCGCGCAGGGGCTATGGCGCCGCGCTCATCGGCGGCGTCGAAGCCGCCAACGGCCGCTTCGTCATCATGGGCGATGCCGACGATTCCTACGATTTCGCCGCGCTCGACGGCTTCCTGCAGCGCCTGCGCCAGGGGGTGAAACTGGTGGTGGGCAACCGCTTCATGGGCGGCATCACGCCCGGCGCCATGCCATTCTTGAACCGCTACGTCGGCAATCCGGTGCTCTCGATGATCGGACGCCGGCTGTTCGCATCGCCCGTGGGCGATTTCCACTGCGGCCTGCGCGGCTTCGATCGATGCGCCATCCTCGCGTTGAACCTGCGCGCGCCCGGGATGGAGTTCGCCAGCGAAATGGTGGTGAAGGCGTCGCTCGCCCGCCTGAGCATCGCCGAAGTCCCCACCACCCTGCGCCAGGACGGGCGGCAGCGCGCGCCCCATCTTCGGCCCTGGCGCGACGGCTGGCGCCACCTGCGCTTCATGCTGCTGCGCAGTCCGCCGTGGCTGTTCATCTATCCGGGAATGACCCTCACCGCACTCGCCCTGGCCGGTGCCGCCTGGGTGGCGCTGGCCCCACGGCGCGTCTTCGACGTCACGCTCGACGTCAACGCGCTGCTGTACTTCAGCATGGCCGTGATCATCGGGGTACAGATCACCCTGTTCGGGCTGTTCGCCCTCGCTTCCGCCCGCAAGATTCATTTGCCCGTGGCAACCGGGTTGCCCGACCGCCTCCTGCGCCTCGCCTCGTTGCAGGCGAGCCTGATTGCCGGCGCGGTACTGGTGCTCGCCGGGCTGAGCGGCGCCCTGTATGCCGTCCTGCAATGGGGGCACGTCTCGTTCGGCGCACTGGTCCCGAGCCGCATGATGCGCATCACCATCCCGGCCGTCACCACCCTCGCCGTCGGCGTGCAGTTGCTGTCGGGCGCGCTGCTGCTGGGGATCATGGAACTGGAGTGACCGGTCCGCCGCGCGCCGCGCCCGCGTCATCGGTGCGCGCCGCCGCGCCGTGGCTCAGCGTCGTCATTCCCTCGTATCGCGGGGAGCGCTGGATCAGCGCCGCGCTCGCGTCCCTGGCCGCCGAGGACACCACCGGCATCGACGTGCTGCTGGTCGACGGCAGCCCGACCTCCGATACGCTCGACCTGGCGCGCGAGTTCTCCGGCGTCCTGCGCCTGCAGCTGTTTTCACGGCCCGATCTCGGCTCCTGGCACGCCAAGACCAACTTCGCCGTGGCCGCGGCCGAATCCACGCACCTGTGCTGGCTGGGCGTGGACGACGTCTGGCTGCCCGGCCGCGTGGCCGCCGCGCGGCGCTGGATCGACGCGGCGCCGCAGGCTCCGCTGCACCTCGCCCCCAGCGCCATCATCGACGCGCGAGGTCAACGCCTCGGAGTGTGGCGCTGCCCGCTGCCCGCCGAATGCGATCTCGACGCCACCTTCGTCAATGAAAGGCTGCTGGTGCAGAATTTTATTGGCGCCCCCGCGCCCATCTTCCGCAAGGACGCGTGGCAGCGATGCGCCGGCGTCGACGAGACGCTGTGGTACACCGCCGACTGGGACCTGTGGCTCAAGCTCGCCGCACTCGGCACCACGCGCTACCACCGCGAGGTCACCATCGGTTTTCGCGTGCACGCCGGCTCGCTCACCGCCACCGGCAGCCGGTCCGCCGCCGATTTCAGGCAGCAAATGCAGATCGTGCTGGACCGACATCTGGCGGCG
>CAZZWZ010000203.1:0-7184 GCA_964657955.1 uncultured Steroidobacteraceae bacterium | reverse complement strand
CGGATCAGGCCATGCAATACCTGATCAAGGCGCATCAGGAGAAGTCGGGCTGGGTGACGTACATCAACGTCGACCCGCGGCTCGATGGGTTGCGCACGGATGCCCGATTCGGCCAATTGTTGCGCCGCGTGCGACTGGCCTGAGCCACGCCGGCCGGCCGATGCGGCCGGAACATTACGATTTGGGCAGCGAATGCAACGCGCAGAGCTTGTTGCCGGACGGGTCGCGAAGATAGGCGAGATACAAGGGGCCGTTGCCGCCTTTCCGCACACCCGGCGGATCCTCGCAGTTCGTGCCGCCATTGGCGAGGCCCGCCTCGTGCCATGCATCGACCGCCGCGGGCGACTCGGCCGCGAATCCAACGGTGCCCCCGTTGGCCCCGGTGGCGGGTTTTCCGTCGATCGGCGAACTCAGCATGAGAGTCCCCGCCGGCGTCCTGTAGACGGCCCGGCCCTTTTTATCCATGACACCAGCCGCGATCCCGAAGGCAGCGAGTGTCGCATCGTAGAATTTTTTCGATGCGGCCACGTCGCTCGCTCCGAGCATGATATGACTGAACACGATCAACCCCCCTCGTTCCAATGGTTTGGACAATGCACGATGGTAACACTTGAGGCCGCATTTTCGGCTGTCGTGGCAAGCGCCGCGGTGAACGCAACGGCGAGGGTATCGGCGCTAATCGGCGCCACCGTCCGGCGACTTCAACAGCGTGCTGTGCGCCTGGTGGCTGCGCCAATCGTCGAGATACTGCTCCGCCAGCGCGCGTGACCTGACGATGAGCAAATTTTCCGAATTCTTCTCATCCGCGGCGCGGGTGAAATTGAACGAGCCCGTGACCACTTCCGATCCATCGATGACGATCACCTTGTCGTGCGCTATCGGATGCCGTGAGTCGATGAAGGTCTTCACGCCGGCACGTGCGATGAGGCCGGCTTCGCTGGATCTCGCGGTCAGGTTGGATTTATCCAAGATGGCCTCGACGTCGACGCCGCGCGCCTCGGCGTCCGCCAACGCCTGCGCGATGCCGGGATGCGTGAAGCCATACGCCCGCACACGGATGATCTTCCGTGCGGCTGCGATTTCACCGATCACCTTCTCCGCGCAATGGCCGCCGGGCGAGAAGCACACGGTGGGTGGCGGCGATGTGGCGCATCCCGCGATTGCCACGATCAGCGAGAATGCCGCAAGTCCACCGGTTCGCACGCGCATGGATCGAAGCATACCGTTCGCCCATGCTAGAGCACCACCAAACGTGCGGTTCATCGGTTTCAGGCGGCGATGGACTCGGCTTCTAGTCCAACGCGCCCGTCTGTCGATCCCGTTCGTCCCTCGTGAGCGGCAGGTATTCCCCCTGGGCTTGGACGGCCAACTGACCCTGTCGGCTCAAGATGAACCGCAGGAATTCCTTGATCCGCGGCTCGAGGGGGGTCCCGGGCGGGCGATTCAACTGGATGAAGATGCTTCGCGTCAACGGGTAGGTCCGGTCAGCGACCGTCGCCACGGTGCAAGGTATGAACGGACCGCCGACGTCGGACGCGAGGGCGACCGCCTTGACCCGCGGCTTGCCGTGGGCGTGCGCGAGGCCCGCCCACGCGATGCCGTACGGGTCCCGGGACAGGTCGTCCAGCATTTGGTCGGTGGTGCCCGAATGGTCCGTGGCTTGTTTTGCCGAGGTCTCCACGTACTGTCGATAGTTGGGATTCCATTTGGTCCCCCCATGGAACACCTTGAGCTCGAAGAAATTGGACATTCCCGTGGGTGCATAGCCATAGGTGTTGATCGGCGCATTCGCCCATTTTCCGCGAAGGCCCAGCTGGCCCCAAGTGCGGATGTCTCCCTCGCTGGTGCGCGCCGCCGCGGAAGACCATTTGTAGCCCCGGTAACCACCGGTGCGGGCCGCGCCGAAGATGCCGTCGAGCTGAGCCATCGTCAGATGCGCGATCGGATTGTCCCGATTGACGTAAATGACCTGCGCCCAGGTTCTTCCCAAAAGCTCCGCGGACCCGGTGGCGACGGTCACCTGGAACGGCCCGTCGTTGTCGAATACCTCGGCGAAGGACAGGTACTCGGTGAGCACGGGTTCGCGACCGTTCACCGCGAGGTCGGCGGCCCCCGCCTCGACGGCGCCGATGGCCGCATCGCCGCTGCGCAGATCGTCCTGAAATTGGATTCCGGGCTGAACCTCGGCAAATCCTTTTTCCCAACGCGCGAGCAAGCCGCCCAGCGCGCTGCCCGCGTTGCGGATCGAGCCCGACACCGCATGGTCTGCGACGTACACCGGAAACGTGGCCGGATCGTTGCGCGAAGCGCCGTGCGCCGGCGCGCCGCCGATCCCGAAGGCGGCGATCAACAGCGACAGGCCCATGCGTATCACAGGGGCATGCCCACGGCTGTCGGTGGCTTGCTCACGCGTCGCGGTACGCAGTCTCGCGGCCATCGGGGGGTCAATTCAATTTCGCGCGCTCGATCGCAGCCATGGCGGCGTTCAGCGGCAAATAGTGATCGACCTGCACCAGGCTCTGCCCGTCCTTGCTCAGAACGAATTCGAGGAACTCCTTGACCAGTGGATCCAGGGGCACTCCCGGCTTGCGATTCACGTAGATGTAGATGGCGCGTTGCAACGGGTAACGTCCGCTCACCATATCCCCGAACACCGGCTGGCTGACGACGCCGTGCTCGTCGATCAAGCCCAGGGCTTTCACGGCGCCGGTTCGATAGGAAAAATTGGCGAAGCCGATGGCGTAAGGATCCTCGCCCAACCTCGCCATCAGGTCGCCTGCCACCGCGGGTGTGTGTCTCGCCATGTCGTCGCCGGGCACCCGATAGCCTGCCTTGAACGGCGCGTCGTAACTGACCAGGTCGCGGAAATACCAGGTGACGTCATCGCGCCCGTAGAACCCGTAGAAATGAATGGGCTTGTCCGCCCAGTCACCTCCGAGACCGAGCTGGCCCCAGGTCGTGATATCCGCGGGATAACCGCGCCGCCGCTGGTCGGAGTAGATGGCATCCAGCTTGTCGAGCGGGATCTCGCCGAGGGGATTCTTCTGGTTAACGAACACGCCGATGGCCGATACGTGGCTCTTGAGAACGAAGGCGCCCTGGCAGATCCTGATGCGAAACGGTGAATACCCGTAGCGGTTTTCGTAGGCCGCATCATCGGCATGGAACACCTGCTCCGTGTTCGCGCCGAGCGCGATCCGCTCTTCGGGAGCCAAGTCGCGCATCGTCAGATCGACGAGGGCGCCGGGGTGATGTTTGGCGAAAGCCGCGTTCCATGCCTTCATCATCCCCTCGACCGAGTCCATCCCGGTGATGCCATGGAGGGTGCCCGCCACCCGGGTGCCGGCCACGTAGGCGGGCAGCGCGGGATCGACCGCAGCAACGGGAACGTCCGCCGCTGCCGCCGGAGGATCGACCGCGGCCGGGCGGGTGGTCGGCCCGCCCGCGGCCGTTCGCGCAACGGCCGACAGCAGCAACAGCGGCAACAGCAGGCCCATCGTGAAGCGAAATCGAGAGTTCATGTTCATGTTCAAGTTCATCTTCACTGGAATTTGTAGCTCAGCGTGGCCATGATGGTGCGCGGCGTGCCCGGCACGATATTGACCTTGCCCTGGGTGACGATGCCGCTCGAATAATAGTTGGTGTCGAAGAGGTTGTTGACCTTGAGACTGGCATCGTAGTGACCCGCGAAGGTGTAGTACGCCGCGGCATCGACGACCTGATAGGAGGGGATGGCGAAGGGGACGGGCAGTGAGACGGTCGGCGTGTACGCGATGCGATTGCTGGTGTAGGAATAGCCCACGCCGAACCCGAGGTCGACCAGCGCGCCCGACTGGAAATCATAGCGTGACCATAGATGAGCCGCGTTGATCGGCGAATTGGGCAGCAATCCACCGACCAGAGGACCGCTGGTGTTGTCGGCGTTTGCGGTGACCACGGCCCGGGTGTTGGCATATCCGGCGATGAGCGTCCATCCCGGCAGCAAATTCGCGTTCATTTCCAGCTCCAATCCCTTGGACTGCGCGGCCCCGATCTGTTCGGAGCAACTGCCGGAGGAACAAGCGCCGGAGGACGAGGGCACGATCACGTCGGTCTGGTCGATTCTGAACAGCGCGGCCGTGAAGGCCAGCTTGCCGTCGAGGAGGTTGGCCTTGGCGCCGGTTTCGTAGCCCTTGCCGCGGGTGGGCTTGAAGTCGTAACTGCCGTCGACGGCCTGGGTGCCCGGTGGAACCGGCGAGAAGGACGTGCTGAAGCTCGCGTAGAAGGAGAGCATGTGCGTCGGCTCGAAGATCAGACCCACCTGGGGCAGCCATGCGGACGATACCAGATGGGCATCGCCGGGCACCGGCCCGGGTTCGTTCAGGTCAGCGAAGTTTCTTTGGTCCTCATGGGCGTACCGCAACCCGACCGAAGTCTTCCAATGATCGCTCACCGTGATGAGATCGGACACGTAGGCGCCGGAGCCCACGCCCGTCACGTAATTCCTGGAACGGCTGTTGGGGTTGATCACACCGGGCCCGAATGCCGTGATCGGTGGAACGTTCGAGAAGTTTGGATCGATCAGCGACACCGTGTACTGCGCGTTGGTGGGATTGCAGGTGGGATCGGCCTTCGGTTTGTCCGGGGAATTGATGGCGCAGAACTGGATGCGGTTGAAGTCGTCGACCTCCCGCCCGAGGCTCGCCCCCGCGATCAGGCGGTGCCCGAGACCGAATGTCGAGAAGGGCACCGTGAAATAGGTGTCGCCGAAACGATAGGTGCGTTCGTTGCGCTGGCCGCGCGCCCGCAGATCCAGGGTCTGGTAGGTCGGATCGTTCTTGGCGAATTGCGTGATGTCGAAGGCTTCGGCCGTGTCGTGGTGGTCCACGTTGCGCACCTCGAAGGACCATTTGATCCCGCCGTCGAACCGGTGGGTGACGAACACCGTCTCGATCAGTCCCGACTCGTGCAGGTAGTCGGTGGGCGACATGTAGTTGGTGGTGATGGGCGCCAGGAACCCGACATTGCTGCCGCCAGGCAGTCGCGGGGCGAGCAGGAACAAGCTGGCGTAGTTGGTGATGACGGTGCGGTACTCGAGCTGGCCGATGAGTTCCGTACGGTCGGTGGCATGCCACGTCAGGCTGGGTGCGATGTAGGTGCCTCTTTCGTAGGAATTGTCCCGGAAGGTGTCGTCCGAACTGACTTGTGCGATGAAGCGATAGAGCACCGCGCCCTCACGGTCGATGGGCCCGGTCGAGTCGACCGAGACATCGCCGCCCTTGGCACGCGGATCTCGGTGGGACGCGCCCGTGGTCCCTCGTACCGCCACCTCGGTGGAGGCCGTATCGGAGGGCTTCTTGGTGATCATGTTCACGAAGCCCCCCGGCTGGACCGCGCCATACAGCAGCGACGCCGCACCCTTGACGATCTCGATGTGATCCGTACCCACCGTGGGCGGCGAACCGAAACGCACGGCCAGCCCCGGCAGCCCGTCGGTGAGGATGGTGTTGCGGTCGGAATCGGTGGTCGAGAATCCGCGCAGCGTCAGGTCATAACCCGTGGCGCCCGCCTTCTGCAGCCCGGTCATGTAGCGGTACAGGTCGGCAACCTCGGTGGTACGGATCGACTTCATGAAGTCACCGGTGTACGCCGACACGGAAAACGGCGTGTCGAGGGTCGAGATGTCCTGTTTCGTGGCACTCGAGGCGCCCGTATCGATGAATCGACCGGTCACCGTGATGGCGCCGATCTCCTGCGGATTCTCCGCGGGCTCGGATGCCGGGGGCGGAGCGTCGGCCTCCGCGTTCGCCCGCGCCGGGGCGATGCCCACCGCGGCCGTTGCCGTGGCCATTGCCAATCCGAGAATGCGCGCGAGCCGCCACTCGTCCAGGAATTTCGACGCCATTTCCACCCCCCCCCTTCGTAAGACCAGTGACCTGGTTCGTTTCCATCGTTGTCGCATCGGTGCCCGGCGTCGGTTCGTCGGCTCATCGAGCGAGGGAGGAGGTCTAACAGCCGTAGCTTAATTCAACCTGAACGAACGCCCGCGGCGGCGCTTGCATTGCTGCGTCGTCACGGCATCATGACCGCACCGTTCATGGGCCGGGGGCGCGTCGTCGTCCGTGCGCCGGGGCGGTATGATCACGCCCGCCGTGCCTCAACCCCGGGGAAGATCTTCACCTCATGAACACATCGAGCAGCCTTCACCTCGTCGATCCGGAACTCCGACCGATGCTGGAAGCCTTCCCCTCCGCGGCCATCACGCAGGAAACTCTGGCGGAGCTGCGTCTCTCCGTGCTCACGCCGCTGCCGTTCGATTACGGGGGCGACACCGAATCGGTGAACCTCGACACCCGTGACATACCGGGGCCCGGCGACGCCCCGGCGGTGGGCGTGCGGATATATCGTCCCTCCCAGGGCAACTCGCGCCGCGGCTGCATCCTTTACCTGCACGGTGGCGGATTCATCTCGGGCAGCGCGGCGATGCTCGACCCCTTGCACCGGTCCTTGGTCGCGGAACTCGACTGCGTGTTGGTGTCGGCCGACTACCGCCTGGCACCGGAAACGCCGTTCCCGGGAGCCATCGAGGACTGCTATGCGGCGCTCGCCTGGGTGCATGGCAACTGCGACGAACTCGGGGTCGATCCCACGAGGATCGGCGTCATGGGGGAGAGCGCCGGCGGCGGCCTCGCGGCCGCTCTCGCGCTGCTGGCGAGAGACCGCGGTGAATACAAGCTGGTTTTTCAGCACCTGATGTATCCGATGCTCGACGATCGGACCTGTACTTCGACCGACATTCCCGCCCATGCGGGTGAATTTTTGTGGACCCGGCGCAGCAACGATTTCGGCTGGTCGGCGCTGCTGGGCCACGCGCCGGGTGCGGTGGATGTCTCTCCTTACGCGGCGCCGGCCCGTGCGGTCGACCTGGCGGGGATGCCGCCGACTTTTTTGGCCATCGGAGCCCTCGATTTGTTCCTGGAAGAGGACATCGAATACGCAAGACGTCTCCTGCATGCCGGGGTGCCGGTGGATTTGCACGTTTATGCCGGCGCGGTGCACGGCTTCGACCTCATACCGACCACTGAGCTCGCACGACGCGCCAGGCGTGAGAGCGTTGCGGCGCTGGCGCGGGCGCTGTCGCCCGGGCAGGCGGCAAGCCAGGTGCCCCCGATCGCCGGGGCATAGTTCGAGCCGAGCACCCGGCC
>CAZZWZ010000202.1:0-7300 GCA_964657955.1 uncultured Steroidobacteraceae bacterium | reverse complement strand
GGCGAACCGCCGGGCATCCCCGACTAGGAATTGGCGCCGCCGTTGATCTGCACGCCCTGACCCGTGATGTGGCCGGCCTGATCGGACGCCAGGTACACCATGAGATTGGCCACCTCCTCCGGCAGGGCGTAGCGACCGTCGGGAATGGACGCGGTGCGCTTCTGCCGCAGGGCCTCGATGGCGCCCGGCGCCTGATTCTCCTCGATCCGGCGGATCATCTCGGTATCCACGGGACCCGGGCAAACCGCGTTGATGCGCACCCCCGCGCGCGCGACTTCCAGGGCCGCGGCTTTCATCAATCCGAGCACCGCATGCTTGCTGGCGGTATAGGGCGCGAGATTCCGCGTTCCGGTGTAGGAGGCCAACGAGCCGGTGATGACGACGGCGCCGGCGCCCTGGGACTTCATCACCGGCAGCACGTGCTTCAAACCGAGATACACACCGCGGACATTCACGGCCATCACCCGATCGAAGACCTCGTCCTCGTAGTCGCTCAGCGGCGCGACCGCGCCCTGCCATCCCGCATTGTTGATGAACACGTCGATGCGGCCG
The DNA here is from genome assembly GCA_964657955.1 of uncultured Steroidobacteraceae bacterium. Classification (GTDB taxonomy): domain Bacteria; phylum Pseudomonadota; class Gammaproteobacteria; order Steroidobacterales; family Steroidobacteraceae; genus Bog-1198. The sequence goes on along the minus strand of CAZZWZ010000202.1, from coordinate 6,748 downwards.
CCGAAGGCCGAGCGCGCCTGCGCCACGTAGTTCGCGACGTCCTCGGCGCGACGCACGTCCGCGGGAACATACCGCGATTCGCCGCCCGCCTGCCCGACGAGGAGGGCGGTGTGCTCGCCGAGCTCCCGATCGAAATCGACTACGACCACCCGCGCGCCGCGGGCGGCAAATGCAAGCGATGCGGCCCGACCGATGCCGCCGCCGGCCCCGGTCACGATGACCACCTTGCCGTCGAACTCCGCCGCGCTCATGCGGAACGCTGCTCCGCGGCCGCTTCACCTTCGGCGCCCGATCGAAAGACGAAGCCGCGGTAGTTCTCCGCGGCGCAGCGCTCCAGGATCCGACGGTAACCTCGAACTCCGCCGGAATACGGCATGAACACCCGCGGCTTGCCGGCCACCTCGTTGCCGTTGTAATAGGACGGCGTGCTGAGGTAGAGCGTCTCCCTGGCCCTTTCGTACACGTGCGCCACCCAGGACCGCTCGGCGTCGTGCGTGGCCTCGAATTCGATCTGACCGTTCCGATCCATGTGCTGCAGCAGCCGGCTGAGCCAGTCCACCTGTTCCTCGGTGGAAACCAGCACGTTGCTGAGCAGCGAAGGGCTGCCGGGCCCCACGACGACGAACAGATTGGGAAAGTCGGCCACCGCGACGCCCAGCTGCGTGACCGGTCCGGAGGCCCATTTTTCCCTGAGCGTGAGGCCGCCCCGACCCACGATCTGCGGCCTGAGCAGCGAGCCGGTGAACGCGTCGAATCCCGTGGCGAAGATCACCATGTCCAGTTCGTGCAGCGCCGCCGTGGTGCGAAGGCCCCGCGGGGTGAACCCGACGATGGGATGCTCCCGGATGTCGGCGAGCTCGACGTTGTCGCGGTTGAAGGCCTGGAAGTAGCCGCTGTCCACCGACGGGCGTCGCGCGCCGTAGGGGAAGCCGCGGGGCGTGAGCTTCTCCCGGATGACGGGATCCCGCACCGCCGCGGCGATCTTGCGACGCACGAAATCCGCGGCCGTTTCGTTGGCTTCCTGCGACCTCAACAAATCGTGATATGCCAGCGCGAACCCGAAGCCGAGACGGTTCCACGCCGCCTCGTAGGTACGCTCGCGTTCTTCGGCCGGCACTTCGAGCGCGGATTTGCGGCTGGGTATGAAGCCGAGTCCGCTCGGCGAATCGGCCGCCTGCCGACGGCGCTTCGGATACTCGGCCTTGACCGCCCGGTCCTCGGCATCGGTGACGGGGGCGTTCGCCGCAGGCACGCTGTAATTCGGCGTGCGTTGAAACACGGTGACGTGGGTCGCCCGGTCGGCGATCACGGGCGTCATCTGCATGCCGGACGAACCCGTGCCGATGATGCCCACCCGCTTGCCCTCGAACGATACGGGGGACCTGGGCCACTCGCCGCTGTGGATGATCTCGCCGGTGAATTCCGCCTGGCCGGGCAGGTCGGGCCGCTTGGTCGTGGACAGCTGTCCCACGCACAGCACCAGCAGGCGGGGCGACCACCGCCTGCCATCCTCGGCGGTGACCAGCCAGCGTGACCGGCTCTCGTCGTAGACCGCCCGCGTCATCCGGGTGTCGAACCGGATGTGCTTGCGCAGGCCGAAGCGGTCGACCACGTGATGTACGTAACGCAGTATTTCGGGCTGCGTGGCATACCGTTCGGTCCACCGCCATTCCTGTTCGAGTTCCGGCGAGAAACGGTAGGAATAGTCGTAGCTCTCCACGTCGCAGCGCGCGCCCGGATAGCCGTTGTGATACCAGACACCGCCGGCATCCGGGCTCGCCTCCAGGACCACGACTGACCTGCCCAGCTCGCGCAGCGAGTACAGCGCCCGAAGTCCGGCAAATCCGGCGCCGACCACCACAACGTCAAGCTCTTCCATCACCTCTCCCCCGAAACGACATGCGGCCATGCTCGATATAACGGCAATACTGACTAGTAGAATAACGTACAGGCGAGTACAGTACATCATAAATCCCGCGGCGACCGTCGACCGGGCTTTGATGCGAGGAGTTGGCGAGTCCATGCAGGAAATGACCTCAGGCCATCCGGGCGTTGCAATGCGACAAGGCATGCTCGCCGAACGCCATCCGACATGGGTGCCGCGCACGCTCGACCAGATGCTCGATGCCGCGGCGCGCGAGTTCCCTTCGCGGCCGTATGTCATCACCGACGAGCGCACGTGGACCTACCGGGACATGCAGGAGTGGGCGGGGCGTTTCGCGTCGGGCCTGATCGGGGCGGGCGTTCGCCCGGGCGATCACGTGGCCATGGTCATGGCCAACCATCCCGAGTTCGTGGCCTTGAAATTTGCCATCTCGCGTGCCGGGGCGGTCGCGGTGCCGATCAATTTTCTGAACCGCCGCGACGAGCTGGCGTACGTGCTGCGGCAGTCGAATGCGGCGCTCTTGATCACCATGGACCGGTTCCGGGGCCTCGACTATCTCGGCATGCTCGACGAACTCACACCCGGGTGGGAAACGGCCGGCGGCGGCAGCGTGTTTCCCCGGCTGCGCCGTGTCGTGGTGTTCGCCACCGGCGATGCGCCGGTCCGGCCCGGTGCCACCGCACTGGCGGCGCTCGATGGTGAAGGATCGCCGCCCGCGGCGGGCCGGGCGGGAGCGGAGACGAATGCCGACATCATCTACACCTCGGGAACCACCGGGTCGCCGAAGGGCGTGCAGCTGACCCACGACATGCTGCTGAGAACCGCCTTCGGCAGCGCGTACGCCCGGGCCTTCGCCGACGGCATGCGCACGCTGTTCTCGCTGCCCATGTACCACGTGTACGGTTACGTGGAGGGCATGCTGTCGGTGCTGTTCGTCGGCGGTGCCATCGTTCCGCGACTGAAGTTCGACCCCGAGGACACGCTGCGTGCCGTGGGCCGCCACCGCGCCACCGATCTGCTCCTCATCCCCACGATGACCCTGGCGTTGCTGGACGCCTTGCGGAACGGCCGCTACGACCTGGGATCGCTGCAAACCATGCTCTCGTCGGGAGGGCGCTCGCCCGCGTCGATCTGGGGACAGATCCACGAACTGTTCGGTCCCCTGGAGATCACCACGGGGTACGGGATGACGGAAGTGACGGCATCGAGCACCGTGACGCGTCCCGACGATCCGATCGCCCGGTTGGCGCATTCCAACGGCCGGTTGCGCTTCGTTGGGCCCGCAGGAGACCCCGCGCTGGGCGGCATGCTGGTGGTCTACCGGGTGGTGGACCCGGAATCGGGGCTGGACGTGGCCCCGGACGCAGTGGGCGAACTGCTGGCCCGGGGGCCCGGCGTCACGTCCGGTTATTACGACAAACCGGACGCGACGGCCGAGGCCTTCACCGCCGACGGCTGGCTGCATACGGGCGATCTGGGCCGCTTCGATCCGGACGGTTATCTGACGTTGATGGGCCGGCGCAAGGAATCCTACCGCTGCGGGGGCGAGCAGGTTCTGCCGGGGGAGGTCGAGGAACTGTTGACCACGCATCCCGCGGTGATCCAAGCTCACGTGGTCGCGGTGCCGGACACCCGCATGGGTGAAATCGGCGTCGCCTTCGTCGTGCTGCGCGGGTCGCCCGCCGTCACGCCGCGGGAACTGATCGAACTCTGCGACGGCCGCCTGGCCCGCTTCAAGGTGCCGCGGCACGTGCTGCCCATTCGTGCCGAGGAAATTCCCGTCACCCCCTCCGGCCGCGCGCGCAAATTTCTGCTCGCGCAAATGGCGATCGACGCCGTGGTGCCGGCCGGTACATCCGGGCCGTCCATCGCGGACGCGTACGCCGGCACCGGCAAGAGCCCCGGCACGCGCGCGAGCCCCGGCACGGACACCATTTCTCCCACGCACAAAGGCATACGACCATGAATTCCCCGAAAAACGGCGCTCCCGATGCCGCGGGATCGATCACGCCGGATACACCGGTGGGCCACGTCCTGATCGGCGTCAAGAAAAAAGCCGCCATCCAGTTGATGGGTTCGCGATTGTGGGGCCGCTTCAACCCCAATCATTGGGACCCGGTGTATGCGGCCGAGACCGGGCTGGCGGCGCCCATACAAACCGGCGAGATGTCCTCCGCCTACATCGCCGAAATGTGCGTCAATCATTTCGGCCGGCATTTTTTCGAGCACGCCCGCGTGGTTTGCAAGTACGTCGCCTCCACCCTGGCCAATGAAGTGATCACGACGCACGGGGTGGTTCGCGAGAAGACGCCCAAGGGCAACGGCTGTCGCTTCAAGGTGGATGTCTGGGCCGAGAACGAAGCCGGCGAGAAGAAGACGGTGGGCTGGGTCGAGGTCGATGTCGGTGTGTAGCGCCGCCGGCGTCTTTCACGTGTAACGAGCATGACGAGGAACCCATTCATGAATCCCCCCGAGCCGAAGACCGACTCCCTGCGCCCGATGACCGAGATTCAAATACGCCAGACGCGCGAGTTCGTCACGTCATTGCATTCGCAATCGCAGACCTACTGGGACATGGTGAACGTCGGTGACGAGCTGTCGCGGGATCTGCATCTCACGGCGGAGCTCGTCATCCTGTACGCCGACGCGGTCGAAGATTACAACCCGTGGTATGAAGGCTGGTTGATGAACCGGTGGAACTTCGACGGCAGCTCGCCCTTCGGAGGGGCCATCGTGCCGCCGCTGCTCGTGTCGCATTTCGTGCTGTCGGTGCAGTTCGATCATACGAAGCCGTTCGCGGTGGGCTCCATCCACACGTTTCACGATTCGGAGATCGTGGCGCCCATACCGGTGGGTGCGACGGTGCGCATCACCACGCGTGCCGTCGACAAGTTCGTCAAACGCGAGCGCCGTTACGTCCGCCACGAGGTGACCGTGACCGACGTCGTCGCCGGCACGCTGTATTTCAGGGAAACGCGGGACATCCTGTCGCTGTGAGGAACGACGATGGCCCGAACGGGGACGACTTGAGCGCGGCCGCCGCGAAGCCGGTCGTGGGCGTGCCCGTCGCGCAGGGGCTGTTCACGTGGTCCGATGCGGCAACCCATTTGATCGGCTCGCGCTGCCGCGGCTGCGGTACGCATTATTTTCCGAAGAGCCTGAGCTGCCGCAATCCTCGCTGCGCCGAAAAGGTGGTGGAGGAGGTGCTGCTGGGACCGCGCGGACGCCTCTTCAGCTTCACCGCCCAGAGTTACCGCCCGCCGGCGCTCTTCAAGATGGAGCCGTGGGCGCCGTACGTGATCGCGCTCGTGGAATTGCCGGAAGGACTGCGGGTGATGGGCATGCTCACCGCAACGCCGCCCGACCTGATCCGCATCGGCATGGAGCTGAATCTGACGGTGGAGCCCTTGTACCGCGATGCCGAGGGGCGCGACGTCCTCACCTACAAATTCGAGCCCGTGCGCGGTGCCGCGTGAAGCCCGTCTTCGTGCTGGGTGTGGCAGCGCACCCCTGGGGTAAATTTCCGCAGAAGCCGCAGTTGCAGCTCGCCATCGAAGCACTCGCCGGCGCCCTGCGCGATGCGGGACTCGACTTCGTCGATCTGCAAGGGGTCGTCGCGGCCAGTTCCCGCTTCGAGGGGGGCATGGGATGGGGACTGCATGCCAACGAAATGTTGCAGGCGGTGGCCGAGACCGGCATTCCCGCGATCAACGTGGGCGGCGGTTGCGCCGCCGGCGGCATCGCGGTGCACACCGCGGTGTCGATGATTGCCGGCGGTGAGCACGAGATCGTCGCGGCCGTGGGCGCCGAACGCATGCCCAAGGGCTTCATTCCGCGTCCCCCCGGCATTCCCGACGACATCTCCGACACGGATTTCCTGCGCTGGGTGGCGATGGGCGCGACCAATCCGGCGTACTGGGCGCTGGAGGCCCGGCGCCGCATGCACGATTTCGGCACCACCGAGGAAACTTTCGCCAAGGCATCGGTGTTGATGCATCACAACGCCGTGGCGAATCCCCTCGCGCGGTACCGCACCGAGTGTTCCGTGGCGCAGGTGCTGCAGTCGCCCGTGGTCAGCGATCCGCTGCGATTGCTCGAGATCTGCGCGGTGAGCGACGGTGCCGCGGCGGTGATCCTGGGATCCCTGGGGCAGGCACGGCGGTTGGGAGTGCCGCTGGTGCAGGTGGCCGGCTCCGCGGTCGCCACCGCCCAGTTCGGCGACCCCTCGATCCGCATACCCACCGTCTCGACCATTGCCGCGGCCGGCGTGTCGCACACCAGCGAAGTGGCCGGTGCCGTGCGCTGCGCGCTCGCCGCCGCGGGCATGGGGACCGCGGATGTCGACCTCGTGGAGCTCGCCGACAACACGGCCTGGCACGTGCTGGCATGGCCGGAACTGCTGGGCTTCTTCGAGCCCGGCCAGGCGGATTGGATGCTCGAACACGACGAACTCGGCATCGGCGGTCGATTGCCGGTCAATCCGAGCGGCGGTTTCCTGTCGTTCGGCGAGGCAACCACCGCCCAGGGCGTGCTGCAGGTTTGTGAGCTCGCCTGGCAGCTGCGACGGCAGGCGGGAGGGCGCCAGGTTCCCGATCCCAGGGTCGGCATGTCCGCGGTGCTCGGCCTCGGCGCAAACGGGGCCTGCATTGTGTTGAAGACCTGAACGAGCGGCCGCAGCGGCGCTTGACGGACCGCGGCGCCTACGAGATAGTAAGTTCGCGTACTGATCAGTATCATTCGATCGGCAGGGGCATCGACGAATGCGGAGCGGACGCGAGGTCCGCGCCCTTGAATATAAAGAACGACAGGAGCACGTGATGGCTGGCGAGATTCGAAGGGCGGGGGTGACCGCGGCCGCGGTCG
>CAZZWZ010000201.1:0-7338 GCA_964657955.1 uncultured Steroidobacteraceae bacterium | reverse complement strand
CTCCGAGCGCCGGTCAGTTGCGGACGCGTGTTCTACTCGGACCGGCGCTCGGAGAGCGCCGGCTACCTGTCGACCGTCGCTACACTCAGGGCGCTTTGCAGTTTCCCCCAAGTTGTGCCAAGATGGGCAGGATGTTTTGCCCTTCCTTTGACCTGGAGTTGCACCCGTGAGCCGCGGGCTGCGTCGTGAACTCGCGTTGCTGACCGGCGCGGGAGCGCTCGCCCTGCTGGCGCGCCGCCAAAGCACGGCCGCCGCGCTTCTCGGGCTGGGCGCCGCCGCGCTGGCCATCTTTCCCGGCGGCTACTCCTTTCGCAATCGTTCGGTGGTGATCACCGGCGGCTCGCGCGGGCTGGGCCTCGCGCTGGCGGAGGAATTCCTGCGCGCCGGCGCGCGCGTGGCCCTGCTCGCCCGCGATTCGGACGAGCTGGACCAGGCGCGCGCGCTGCTGCTGGAGCGCGGCACGGGCGAGATCATCACGCTGAGTTGCGACGTGACGCAGCGCGCCGACCTGGCGCGGGCCTTCGAGCAGGTGGAAGGCGTCTTCGGCGGCGTCGATATCCTGGTCAATAACGCCGGGGCCATCACCGTGGGGCCGTTCGAGACCATGGACCGCGACGATTTCGCCGGGTTGCTGGAACTGCAGGTGCACAGCATCGTCAACGCCGTCCAGCTCCTGCTGCCCCAGCTGCGGCAGTCCCGCGGGCGCGTGGTCAACATCTCGTCGATCGGCGGGAAAGTGCCCGTGCCGCACATGTCGAGCTACTGCGCGGCGAAGTTCGCGCTTGCCGGGCTCTCCGCGTCGTTGCACGCGGAGCTCGGCGCCCAGGGCGTGACCGTGACCACGGTTTTCCCGGGCCTGATGCGCACCGGTTCCGTCATTCAGGCGGTGGTGAAGGGCGATCACGAGAAGGAATTCGCCTGGTTCGCCGCGGGCGACTCGGTGCCGGTTCTCTCCGTCTCCGCCAAGTACGCCGCCCGGCGCATCCTGGCCGGCATCCGCGACGGCGACGCCGAGGTGGTTTTCCCCGTCACCATGCGCCTGGCTGAACTTGCGCGCAGCGCCTTTCCGGAACTCTTCGCCCTGGCCATGCGCGAAGCCGCCCGCTTTTTCCCGGAAGGGAATTCGACCGAGCGCCGCACCGGCGCGGAGAGTTGCAACTGGCTGCACGCGCAACCCTGGTTCGGACCGCTGCGCCTCCTTTCCGAGAAGGCGCAGAAGGATTACAACCAGACCGAGCGCTTCGATCCCGACTTCAACCTCGGGCTGTAAAGCGCGCGGGTCATTTGGCGGCCGGGGCCCGTGGCGGCGCCACGCTAAGCGGCCAGTCGTCGGTGCGGAAAGGCACGGCGGGGAAGCCCGTCTTGTTGTACAAATTCAGCGCCGGGTTGTTGGCCCAGGCAAACCGCACCGCCACCGGCGCGGGCACGTCCTTGCTCGTGACGACCACGCTGTCGCCGTCGATCGTCGCATCGGCCCACGCCCACTTTTGGTCCGCGCCCGCCACGGCGAATCCAACCAGGTGATCGGTCGGCTCCGGCGCATTGTCCGCCGGCCACGGCGAGGCGGCGATGACCAGGCCGCCGTCGGTGTGGGCAAACTTGATTCGAATGGTTTTTCCCTCAATCGTCTGGCCCGCGTAGGTGGGACCGGCCCACGCCTCCTTCCCCCCGTAAGCGACGTGCTCTGCCGCGGCCGCCAGGCGCCGGCCGACATCGAACTTGTCGACCGGATGAATATCGCCCGCCTGCCCGACATCGATCGCCTCGGCCAGCGCCACGTTCGGCAGCTTCTGCGCGGTCTGCAACTCGCCCTCGCGCACGCGCGGCCAGGTCTCATCCACCGGTTCCGGCACCCGCGCGCGGAAGTTGGCCAGGCCAACCACGAGGAAGGGGAAATCGCCCTCGTTCCATTTGCCGCGCCAGTCGCGGATCATCGCCCGGAGTTCCGTCCCATAAAGATCGGCGGTGTTGGTTGCGTCCGTCTCGCCCTGATACCAGAGCGCCCCCTCGATCGCGAAGGGAATCAGGGGATGAATCATGCCGTTGAAGATCGTGCCCGGCTCGCCGTTGACGCCATCCGGCGGAGCGGGCGCGCGCGGCATCGGTTCCGGCGGACGTGGAGGAATCGGCTGCTGGGCCGCCTTGGCCGCGGCACTCGCCGTCTGCCATTGGGCGAGCGCCGCGTGATAAGGCGCGCCGACATCCTTGTTCCACGCCTCCAGCCGCGTCTTGTAATCGGCCAGCGCCGCGGCGCGCGCGTCCTTGCTCAAGGCCAGCCAGGCCGTGCTCGCCGCCACCGACTTGGCGATGGTGTCCTTCATCTCCGGGATCGCCTCGACGGCCTCGAGGCTCGTGAACGTGCGGATCGGCATCCCGCCCCAGTACGAATCGATTAACCCGATGGGACGCTGCAGTTTCTTTTGCAGGGTCTGCGCAAAAAAATAGGCCACGGCGGAGGAGTTCTTCACCAGATCGGGCGAGCAGACCTGCCAATGCGCGGCCACATCGGCCTGGGGCTCGTACGTTGCCTTGCGCGGGACGAGGAAGATGCGGATCTGCGGATTGTCCGCGTCCGCCACGACCTTGTTGATGTCGACGACATTCGGCCGGTTGAGGAAGGCGCCCATGCTCCGTTCCATGTTGGATTGGCCAGAGGCCAGCCACACGTCGCCCACGAGCACGTCGGTGCACGTCACCTGGTTGGTGCCGGTCACCGTCAGCGTAGTGCCGGTCGTCTGCACGGGCAGCGGCGGGAGATCGACGCGCCAGGCGCCATCCGCCCCCGCGGTCGCGCTGGCCCGATCCGTGCCGATGGTCACCGTCACTTTTTCGCCCGGCGCAGCCGTGCCCCAGACGGGCAGCGTCTTGCCCTGCTGCAGCACCATATGGTCGCCGAAGATCGCGGGCAGTTTGACCTCCGCAGGCAAAGGCAGGATGACAAGGGTGGCGATCAGGAGGGAGAGAACGGCTATTTTCATAAGCGGGCAGGCTGATGAGACAACCCGGCCGCGGCGGGAAAGTCGTTCCGCTTTGGTCGTGGCGTAGCATTGACATGCCCGCACGCGCTCGAAGAATCGCGGCGTGGCGAAGCAGCTTTTCATTTCCGATTTCACCGGCCTCTGCAACCGGCTGGAGTCGCTGGCCTTCGCCTATACCATTCGCGAGCGCTTTGGGCACGCGATCGTGCTGGACTGGCCGGAGCTCGAGTCGTTTCGCGTGCTCGGCGCGCGGCGCGGGCCCATGCGCCCCTGGCACCGGCTCAACTCCATCAAGCTGCGCGACTGCGATGCGGCCACCTTCCAGTCGCTCGGCCGCTACCGCAACATTGCGCTGCGCGGCCTGACCGGGGCCCCGGTGGAGGAAGTGGCCCTCGCGGCAAAACGGGTGGCCGGCGACCTGCGGCTCGATCCGCCCCTGGCGCAGGCCGTGCGGAGCTTGTTCGCGCCGGCGCAGAAGGCCGGCCGCCCCGTGGTCGGCGTGCATCTGCGCCGCGGCGATTTCCAGGGCGCGGATGCCCCAGTCTACGACACGACCCGGAAATATCCCGCCGTGCCCGACTGGTGGTTTCGGTGGGCCATGAACGAACTGCGCACGGTCCGGCCGGACGTGCTCTTCCTGATTGTCGGCACCGGCGATCCCACCGCGCTTCCGTGGCTGGCGGAGTTCGACTGCCTCTTCGTGCGCGAGCCGAGCCGCTATTCCTACAAGGGACCGACGCACGCCTCCGTGGCCGATCCCGCGGCGGAACTCTTCGCCCTCGCCAGTTGCGCGGCGATCCTCGCGACGCCCGCCTCCTCGTTTTCGCATTGGGCCGCCAACATCCTCGGCGCACCGGCGCAGGTCTTCCTCCCCCCTCCCATGACCCGCCAGGACGCGCCCGAAATGGTGCAACTCGCCACGACATGCTCTGTCTTCGCCGAATGGGTCAACGCCACGCGCACCCGGCCTGCGGTCGTTTCCGCGCAGGTGCAGGACACGCGCGATTGGGCTCATCCACCGCGGACGGATTGGATTCAGTAGGCTCGGTCTCGCGGCACGAAGCGCGGCAAGTCGCCCACCCCCGCATCGCCCAGGTCTTTTCGCTCGACCCTGCCTGCTCATTCGCGAAACCATGCGGCGTGGAGTTTGCCGACCCGCTTGCTCGCATTCGTCTGGCCTTCGACGAAGGCCGGTACGAGGAAGCCCGCGCCGCCCTGTTGCAAGTGCTCCACCAGAGTCCGAACAACCCCGCCGTGCTGCGATCGCTGAGCGTGGTCAGTACGCGTCTGGACGACCCCGCGCAGGCGTTCCGCTATGCGCAGCAGGCTGTCACGGCGGCGCCGCAGGACAGCGAGGCCCATTTCTCCCAGGCGCTCCTTAACCTGCTGCATGGCAATTACGAGAAGGGTTTCATCGAGTATGAATGGCGCCTCCTCCGCCCCAACTGCCTGGTGCCTCGCTATGCGCAAGGCCAGCGGTGGGACGGCCGTGCGCTGGGCGCCGAGCAGGCCCTGCTGCTCCACGGCGAGCAGGGCTTCGGCGACAATCTCCAGTTCATCCGCTTTTTGCCTCTGCTGCGCGAGCGCGTGAAAACCATTTACCTGGCCTGCCATCCGGAACTTGTGCGCCTTTTCTCCCGCCTCGACGGCCTGGCGGGAATTGTCACCGATCGCCAACCTTTGCCGCCGTGCGAATTCCACTGCCCGCTTCTTTCCCTGCCGCGCCTGTTTCAGATCACGCTGCCGACCCTGCCAAAGGCCGTGCCGTACCTTCCGCTCAGTCCGTCTTCACCGCTGGCGCATGCACCCAGGCCACGCGTGGGGCTGGTCTGGCGCACGAACCGCGCCGCCGCCAACTGGGCTCAGCGCAGCATTCCGCTCGCGGCCCTGAAACCGCTCGCCGCCCTGCCCCTCGACTGGATCAGCCTGCAGCGCGATGTCGACGCGGACGAACATGCTCTCCTGCGCGACGTTTTCCGCGCGGAGGAGCGCGGCCCCGGCCTCCGCGATTTTCAGGACACCGCCGACTTCATCCAGACCCTCCACCTGCTCATCACGGTCGATACCTCCATTGCGCATCTCGCCGGCGCCCTGGCCCGGCCGGCGTGGGTGGTGCTGCCGCGCTGGGCCGATTGGCGCTGGCTCCTCGATCGGCCGGACAGCCCGTGGTATCCCACGCTCACCCTGCTGCGACAGAAAACCGAGGGCGACTGGAGCCATGTCGTGCAGACGCTCCACGCCAAACTCTCGCAACTCGCCGCCGAGCGGTGAGCCGAGAGGAGATTTCCCCGCCCCGTCCGGAGGCCTAATCCAGCTTCGGCGCGGAAAACGTGATTCCGTTTTGGTGATGCACGGCGTGATCGATCTTCCCGTTCGCGCCGCGGACAAATTCCACGCTGGCGGGAACCACTTTCCAAAAGAACTCGTAGTCGGACTTTGGAAAGATGGGCGCTTCCGGCTGCCCGGTCAGTTGCGCGTAGAGCTGGTCGCCGCGTCGGGTCACGCTGAGCGTCGCAAAGAGCCCGTAGCGGTAGTGCCCCACGATGGCGTCCAGCACGCCGAGGGGTAACGGAGCGGGCGGTGATTCGCTCATTTTCAACGCGGTGAAGGTGGCGCCGTTCTGCGTGTGCGTCACCGAGATGACGCGGCCGCCGGCATCGCGGTTGAAGGCCAGCCGCGCTTCCGCGACCTTGAAGAAGAAAACATCCGGGGCCGAAGGAAAGATCTCGAAGCGATTCTGCCCCGTCAGCTGCGCGTAAAGATGCCCGTCCTTCGCCGTGATATCCTGAAACGCCGTATGGTAGTCATAACGGCCGGCGTACTCCCCGTCGTTTGCGTGGCTCACGTTCGGATTGACCTTCGGCGCAGCCGCCGCGATTTCCGGCGCGAGGAAAACGTGCGCTGCAATTGCCGTGATCGATTCCGGCGTGGGTCCCGGCGGCGATGGCATCGCGTTCTCGAGCACGACGATCGTCACCTTTTGCTCCGGGAACCATGTCACACTGCTGAGATAACCCTGCAGGCCGCCGGTGTGTCCGATCACTGGCAACCAGGCCAGTTCCGAGTGCGTCAGACCCATCGCATAGCGGGTCAGCGTTTCCGGTTTTCGCGCCGTGCCTTCCGTCAACATGGTCTGCAACTGCGCCGGGGCGAGCACGCGGCCTTCCTCCAGCGCCTCCGTCCAGTGCCACAGATCGCCCGTGGTGGAGTAAAGCGCGCCCGCGCCGCCGGCCCAGCTCATGTCCCAATCCAGGGCGGGGCGAAGCTGGCCTGCGGAAAAGGAGTAACCACGCGCCGCGGGGGCAGGTGGGGCCGCGTTTGTCCACACTCCCGTGTGCTGCAGGCCGAGCGGCCCGAGGAAATGCTGCCGCAAAAAGCTCTCCAGCGATTGTCCCGAGACCTTTTCAACAATCTGGCCGAGCAGCACATAGTTGGTGTTGCTGTACTGAAACTGCTCGCCCGGCGGAAAGTCCGGCGGATCGTTGCGAAAAAAGGCGACGAGGTCCGTCCCAGAAACCGGGTATACCACCCGTGCATAAAAATCGGGATGCTCGGTGTAGTTGTGAAGCCCGGACGTATGCGTCAGCAGCTGCCGCAAGGTAATCGCATCCCCTCCGGGATAACCGGCGAAATACTTGGTCAGCGGATCGTCAATCGAAAGCTTGCCCTCGCCCGCCAGCAGCAAGATCGACGCGGCGGTGAATTGCTTCGTCACCGATCCAATGCGGAAGCAGGTGTCGGGCGACGCCGGGATTTTCTGCTCGCGGTTGGCCAACCCGTATCCCTGCGAGAAAAGCAGCTTGCCGTCCTGCGCCACGAGCACGGTGCAGCCCGTGCCGTCCGCCGGAAACTTCTTCGCCAGGATGGCTTGCAGGCGGACGTCGCGCGGGTCGTCCGCCCGGCCCACCGTCGCGAGCATCAGGACGAGCGGCAGAACAGCCGTCCGTCCCGCAAACCGAACGAGCCATTTTCCCCGGTGACTTCCGAAAAGGTGGGCGCTCAAAAGTCGCGTTTGTTTGCGGCCCGCTGCGCCCGGGCCGCCGCTACGCCGTGCGCATGGGCATGATCACGTACAGGAAGGGCCGGTTGTACTTGATCACCCCGGGGCTGAGTTCGTCGATGAAGTCGAAGAAGATCTCGTCGGAATCGATGTTCTTCAGCGGGTCCATGAGAAACTCGGGATTGAAGGCGATGTTGAAATCCTTGCCCTTGTGATTGATCGCCAGGCTTTCCTTCGCCTCGCCAACCTCGGGGGTGTTCGCCGTGATATCGAGGTTGTTCTTGCTGAAGACCAGTTTGACCGAGTTGCTTTTCTCGCTCGAGAGCAGCGCGACGCGGCGCACGGCGTTGAGGAAAAGTT
>CAZZWZ010000200.1:0-7340 GCA_964657955.1 uncultured Steroidobacteraceae bacterium | reverse complement strand
CACGGGCATGGCCACGGTGGCCACGGCCACGGTCATAGCCACGCGCTGACGCCCGACGGCATCAACAAACGCATGGGGCTCGCGGTCGCTCTCAATCTGGCGTTCGTGATCATCGAGAGCGTCTGCGGTTTCATGTCAAACTCGGTGGCGCTCATCGCGGATGCGGGCCACAACCTGGGCGACGTGCTGGGGCTGCTCTGTGCCTGGGGGGCCATCGTGCTGACGCGGCGGCCGCCCGGCGGCAAGTTCACCTATGGGTTGGGCCGATCTTCGGTGCTGGCGGCGCTGACCAATGCGGTCTTGCTCCTGGTGGCCTCGGGGGCCATCGGTTGGGAGGCGGCGCTGCGTCTGACCTCGCCGCCCACGGTCGCCGGCGTCACGGTGATGGGCGTCGCCGGCATCGGCATCCTCTTGAACGGGGTCAGCGCGTGGCTGCTGCACGGCGGCGGCGACGATCTGAATCGTCGCAGCGCGTTCATTCACATGCTGGGGGACACGGCGATCGCGGCGGGCGTCCTGGTGTCGGGCGCGCTGATCCTGGTGACCGGTTGGAACTGGCTGGACCCGGTGGTGAGCCTCCTGATCGTCGTGGTCATCCTGGTCAGCACCTGGAGCCTGCTGCGCGACTCCATCAACCTGTCGCTGGATGCGGTGCCGGAGGGCGTCAACTCGACGGCCGTCATGTCCTTCCTGCGGGGCCAGCGCGGCGTGACGGACGTGCACGACCTGCACATCTGGGCGCTGAGCACCACCAGCGTCGCCTTGACGGCGCACCTGGTCGTGCCGGATCGGCAGGCCGACGACCTCCTGCTGGGTTCATTGACCCCCCATCTGAAACGACGTTTTCGAATCGACCACGCCACCCTGCAGATCGAGCGCGACCGTTGCGCGCACGGCTGTCAGGCCTGAGCGGGCTTCGTGAAGAGGTAGTGCGACACCATCCACTCGCGACCGCGGGCGAAGCCCCATAGCTCGGCACAGGACATGAAGAACACGCGCCAATAAACCCACCACCGCCGCACCTGGTCCGGTCCGTACGTCGCGGCGAAGATGGGTTCGATCTCGGCGCGGTGCCGGTCCATGTTCTGCAGCCAATGTTCGCTGGTCTGCTGGTAGTGCCGGCCGTCCACCTGCCAGTGCTCCGCGATGCGCAGGTCCTTCTGGAAATACAACAATAAATCGTCGCTCGGCATGATCCCGCCGGTGAAAAAATACCGGGCCATCCAGTCGCTCTCGTCCCGCACCTCGAAGGGGTAGGCATGGCTCTTGTGGGTGAAGATGTGCACGAACAGCGTGCCGCCGGGCCCGAGCCAGCCGGCGATCCTGCCCATCAGGGTCTCGTAATTTCGCATGTGTTCGAACATCTCCACCGAGACCACGCGATCGAACCGGGTGCCTTCGGGAAAGGCGAGTTGATTCGCATCGCAGGTGATCACCTCGAGATTGCCCAGTCCGCGTTCGCGGGCCTTCTCGTCGATGAAGCGCTTCTGCGAGCGGGAATTCGACACCACGGTGATGCGGGAACTGGGAAAGCGGCGCGCCATCCACAGCGACAGCGATCCCCAGCCGCATCCCAGCTCCAGGATGCGATCGCCGTCCCGAAGCTGCGCGCGCTCGGCGGTGAGCGACAGCATGTGGTCCTCGGCCGAATCCAAGCTCTCGCCGGGATCCCGGTAGTAGCACGACGAATACTTCAGGTTCTTGCCGAGCACCCGCTCGAAAAAACCGCTCGGCAATTCGTAGTGCTGCTGATTCGCCTCCGCCGTGTTGATGGCGACGGGGCTCTGCCGCAGGCGGGCGATCAACTTCATCAAGTGTTGCTGCTGTGCCTCCGGACCGCCCCGATCCTCCTCGGCCAACCGTTGCTTCAAGAGACGGCGGATGCCGTGGCGCACGAGGAAGTCGGGCAGCAGGCCGCGCTCCAGCAGGCGCATGGGCAGCGACAGGGGCATGGGATTCGCGATGGTATCCATGTTCATCCGTTCCTCGTGTTCATCCGTTCCTGGCCGTCAGAATCGCCGATGCAGGCTCTTCCGGGCGCAGTCTCGCGAGTTGCAGCAGCACGTAACTGGCCATGGCGATGTTGCCGAACAGCATGATGGCGACGAACCACGGCACGCGCGTGAGCCAGCGCCGCTCCTTGTAGAAGAGCCAGACACAGAAGGTGACGAAACCGAAATAAGCGTCGAGCAGCGTCGCCGTGGTCCAGTACCGGTCGGCCCCGGCGGTGAGGCCGGTCCATTCGAACAGCGATTGATGCAGGGTGGCGTACGTCGAATACGCGACCATGGTCAGCAGAATCAGCGTGAACAGAATCTTGAGGGGTGTCTTTGAAACCATGCGGATGCTCGGGTGGTTATTCGGTGGTTCATGGTGTCCGGATGCAGGCCCGGGCACCGGGGTTCTCAGGACCGCGACCGGCGCGCGGTGGGCGCCGCCGTGTACGGATCATCCGGCCAATAATGCTTGGGGTAACGACCTTTGAGATCTTTTTTCACCTCGTGATAGCCGCGCTCCCAAAAACTCACCAGGTCGCGGGTGATCTGCACGGGCCGATGCGCCGGGGACAAGAGCTTGACCAGCAGCGGCACGTGGCCGCCGGCGATGCGGGGCGTCTCGTGCAGACCGAACATCTCCTGCAGGCGCACGGCGATAGCGGGCACCTCCTCGCGGTAATCGATGGCGACGCGGGAACCGCTGGGTACCACATAATGCGTGGGCGCCTCGCGTTCCAGGGAACGGCTCTGCGCGTGGGTCAGCCGGGAACGCAGCGCGCCGGCCAGGTCCATGCGGGCGAAGTGCTCGCGGCGGGTGAAGCCGCTCATCCACGGCGGCGCCCATTCCTCGAGGGTGGCCAGCAGGGCCGCATCGCCGAGATCGGGCCATGGGTCCGCGGCGGCCACCGCGTGTTTGCGCAGGAGTGCGACCCGGGCGCGCCATTGCTCCAGTTCGGCGGTCCACGGCAGCGCGGAAAGCCCCAGCTTGCGCAATCCCGCGAGGACGGCCGCCTGCATCGCATCGGGGTCCGCATCCCGCAGGTCGCCGGAGTCCAGCGTCAGCGCCCCGAGCCGGCGTTCGCGGCGTGCGCGGACCATCCCGTCGCGATCGTCCCACGCGATTTGTTGAGCCTCGACGATCTGCTCGGCGAACAGCGACTCGATGTCGGCACGGCTCACGGGCGCGGCAAGAAAGATGCGCGCCTCGCGATCGGCGCCATCCAGTTCGGCGGCCACGATGAACTCGGATTTCGACAGGGCCTGGGGCTCGGCGAACCGGGCGCCGCGGCCGTTGGCCAGCAGGTACCGGCCGCCGTCGTCCCGCGCCCGGCCGATGCGGTCCGGATAGGCCAGCGCCACCAACCTGCCGGTGTTCCGATGCGGATCCTCGGTCTCCGGCGCGCCGCGCGGGAACTCGCGCTGCCAGCGGCCCGCACTGCGCGCGGCCTGGGCCAGGGCTCGCGCATCCACCCGGATGCCCGCGGGCAGGTCCTGCGTTGCGCCGCGCAGGGCCGCGACGCGCAGTCTCAAGTCCACGTCACGGGCGCCGGGCGGAGCGCGCAGGATGTCGCGTTCGCTCAACAGGGCGGCAAGATCGGCCCCCAGGCGTCCGGCCCCCAGGCCTGCGGATCGGACCAGCATATGCGCCAGACGCGGATGCGTGCCGACACCGGCGAGACGGCGACCGTGGGCGGTGATCCGGTCCTCGCCGTCGAGCGCCTCGAGCCGGCGCAGCAGATCGCGCGCCTGCGCCAGCGGTGCGGCCGGGGGCGGATCCAGCCAGCGCAGCGTCGATGCCATCGGGGCGCCCCAACAGGCGAGTTCCAAGGCGAGCGGGCACAAGTCCGCATGCGCGATCTCCGGCGCGGTGCGTGGCGCCAGCGCCGACTGAACCGACTCGGACCATAGCCGATAACACCACCCAGTACTTATACGTCCAGCACGTCCCCTGCGCTGGTCGGCCGCTGCCTGGGAGATCTTGCCCGTCTCCAGCCGGCTCATTCCCGTGGCCGCGTCGAACTCCGAATAGCGGCGCAAACCCGCATCGACGACCACGCGCACGCCGCCGATGGTCAAGCTGGTCTCGGCGATGCTGGTGGCCAGCACGATCTTGCGCCGGCCCGGCGCCGCGGGCGCAAGCGCCGCGTCCTGCGCCGCACCGGCCAGTTCCCCGAACAACGGATGGACGTCGACCCCCGCATCGAGGCCGGCGGCGTCGAGATTGCGATGCACGCGATCGATCTCCGCCGCGCCCGGCAGGAAGCACAGCACATCGCCCGGATGAGCCCCGAGCGCCTGACGAATGGTCTGGGCAGTCTGCAATTCCAACGGCAGGTCGGCGCGGCGCGCGACGTAGTACGTCTCCACGTCGAAGGCCCGACCGCTGGACGTGACGATGGGCGCATCGCCCAGCAATGTGGCCAGGGGCCCCGAATCCAGCGTGGCGGACATCACCAGGAGGCGCAGATCCTCGCGCAGGTGTTCCTGGCTTTCCAGACACAGCGCCAACCCCAGGTCGGCATGCAGGCTGCGTTCGTGAAACTCGTCGAAGATGACCAGGCCGACGCCGGGCAGCTCGGGCCGGTCCTGCAGCATGCGGGTGAGAATGCCTTCGGTGACCACCTCCACCCGGGTGGTGCGGCCGATCTTGGATTCGAGACGGGTGCGGTAGCCGACGGTCCCGCCGGGCGCTTCGCCGAGGAGCTGCGCCATGCGGGCGGCCACGGCGCGGGCCGCGAGGCGGCGCGGTTCCAAGAGCAGGATTTTTTCCTGTTTGCCCACGAGCCACGGACGGTCGAGCAGGCGCAGCGGGACGATGGTGCTCTTGCCGGCCCCCGGCGGCGCCTGCAGCAGCACGCGGGTGTGACCGTCGAGCGCGGCGATCAATGCCGGCAGCGCCTCCCGGATGGGCAGCTCGGGCAGGGATGGGGATGCGGTTGGGGGGGTCGGGCTCATGGACCCCGATACGATACGCTATGCCGCCCGGGGTCCCACGACAAGCGCCGACGTCGGCCGTGATACCATGCAGACGGTCGGGCCTGTAGCTCAGTTGGTTAGAGCAGGGGACTCATCAACAATGGTGCCTTCGCATCGCGAGATGCGAAGTGGACGGGATGAATTCAGGGAAACCTCAACGGCTTCGGCTGCTGGCAATCCTGAGCCAAGCCGGCGGTACACCGCCGGACGGTGCAGAGACTACCTGAGCGCTGCAGTGCGCTTGATAACAGGCTAGAGCGTCCCGCACCCACCGCTATCGAGCGGGGGGTGAAGAGATAGTCCACTCCCTCCGGAAACGGGGGGGTCGAGTGAATCCCTTGGTCCTCGGTTCGAGTCCGAGCGGGCCCACCACATCAGCTTACTGAGATGTACCGTATTGTTTCAAAAAGCACGGTTTTCTCGATAATCACCGAAGTTATACGCACTGCGATGCTCCACAGTGTCCCGTGGCATCCCGAGTTCGTTGGGGGTATGTTCAGGGGTAACTTGATAGGATTGACAGCCCGCAATAAAAGTTACCCCTGTTTGGCTGCCACAGACGAGTTGCTCCGGCGGAGAGCCCGCGGATCTTGTCTCAGGAAGCGAACCGGCGCCTTTCTGGACTTGCTGCCCCTCGCCTCCGCGGGCGAGGTAATCTGCGGGCGGCATCGGCCTCGATTCGCCTGACCAAGAGTGACAATGGGTCCGGTTCAAGGGGCGTACTCCGGAATCAATCGAAAGGAAGATAACCATGCATCGCCGCGACCTGATCCTGAAAGCCATGTCGGGCGCGGCCCTTGTACCCTTCGCCTTACGCGGTTCCAGCTTCGCCGCCGCCTCTGCGCTGGCGACCGATTGGCGCCCCCTAGAAAGGGCGCTTGGTGACCGTCTGATCGCCGTTAGCTCACCGTTGGACGCCTGCGCCCGCGCCAACGGGGCCGGCGCCGAGGCTTTGTTCGTCAAGTGCCGCAACCCCTATTTCCTCGGCGACGAACCGGGCCTCACGCAGACGTTGGGATGGGTCGATGCATGGACATCGCGAGCGAGCGTCCGTGCGGTCGTGGCCAAAAGCCCGGCCGACATCGCTGCGGCAGTGCTGTTTGCCCGCAAGAATGGCCTGAAATTGGTCGTGAAAGGTGGGGGACACAGCTATTTCGGCAACTCAAACGCTGCGGGCTCGTTACTGATCTGGACTCGTCGCATGCGAGCCGTCGAATTGCACGACGATTTCGTCGGGGTCGGATGTCAGCCCAATACCGCGCCGGTTTCCGCAGTCTCGATCGGCGCGGGCGCGATCTGGGGCCAAGTGTACGACGCCGTGTCAGTCAAGGGCGGGCGTTACGTGCAAGGCGGTGGCTGCCTAACTGTGGGCGTCGCCGGCTTTGTGCAGGGCGGTGGGTTCGGCAGTCTCTCGAAACAGTTTTCGACGGGCGCAGCAAATCTGCTGGAGGCAGAAGTGGTGACCGTGGACGGGCAGGTCGTGATCGCAAACGCCACGTCGCATCCTGATCTCTTTTTCGCGCTCAAAGGCGGCGGGGGCGGTACGTTCGGGATCGTAACGCGCATGACGGTGCGGACGCACCGATTGCCGGAAACGATCGGCGCCATCCTGATGGGCGTGGAAGCGAGCTCCGATGCGGCGTGGCGCGCGCTTGTGGTTCGACTGATGACCTTTTATGCCGAAGCCTTGTTCAATCCAATCTGGGGCGAGCAAATGCGCTTCAGCCCCGGACGGCGCTTCGGCGCGACCATGGTGTTTCACGGAATGACCGAGGCGCAGGTACGCGAGACTTGGCGACCGTTACTCACCTGGATCGAAGCCAACCCCGCGGACTATCGGTTCACGCAGGCTCCCTCAATCATCGTAGCGCCGGCTCGCCGCTTCTGGGATCCCGAACTCCTCAAGGCGATCCCAGGCCTCGTGCTCGGCGACGATCGCCCGGAAGCGCCCGCGTCCAACATATTTTGGGCGACGAACCGTGATGAAACGGGCCAGGTGCTGCATGCGTATCAATCCGCATGGATGCCGGCGGAACTATTGCGGGAGGATCGCCGCGAAGCGCTCGTCGACGCGCTTGTCGCCGGGTCGCGCGAATGGTCGGTGTCGCTCCACGCCAACAAGGGTTTGGCGGGCGGATCAGCCGAGGCGCTCGCGCTTGCACGCGATACTTCGACCAATCCCGATATGCTGGGTGCCTTCGCTCTGCTGATCAGTGCGGCCGAGGGACCCCCGGCGTGGCCGGGTATTCCTGGGCATGCGCCGGACGTTCAGACGGCTCGGCGAAACGCCGCGGCGGTCGCGCGCGCGATGTCACCGATCCGCGCGCTCGTTCCGCGCTCCGGATCCTATGTCTCCGAGGCCGATTA
>CAZZWZ010000199.1:0-7350 GCA_964657955.1 uncultured Steroidobacteraceae bacterium | reverse complement strand
TTCAAACGCGACGCGCGACGGTGGCGAGCAACGACTCGAGCACCACGCTGTCCATGGGTTTGGTCAGGTGATGGTCGAAGCCTGCCGCGCGCGCCATCCTCTTCGCATCTTCCTGACCCCAGCCGGTGATGGCGATCAGCGTCATGCGCTCGCCCCAGGATTCGCGCCGGATTCCCGAGGCGACCTGATATCCGTCCATGCCCGGCATCCCGATGTCGAGCAGTGCCGCGTCGGGCCGCTGCTCGGCCGCGGTCGCGAGCGCCGAGACTCCGTCGTGCGCGAGACGCACCTCATGGCCGGACAGTTCCAGCAGCATGCCCAGGCTCTCCGCGCTGTCGCGATTGTCGTCGGCAACGAGCAACCGCAGTCCTTGCCGGGGCTCGGGGGCCGGGGTGCCGGACGATGCGTTCACCACGTCGGATTCGGCCAGTGCGTCGGGCAGGCGCACCACGAATTCGCTGCCGCGTTCCAATCCTTCGCTCACGGCCTCGACCCGCCCGCCGTGCAGCTCGACCAGACCCTTGACCAGCGCCAATCCGATCCCCAGGCCGCCTTCGTTGCGGCTCTCGTCGGGCGCGACCTGCGAGAACATGTCGAACACCTTGGTCAGCATGGGACGCGCGATGCCGATCCCGTTGTCGCGCACGCTGATGATGACGGCGCGCCCCTCGGTGCGCGAGGAGAGTGCGATACGCCCCTCGGGATCGGTGTACTTGGCGGCGTTGGTCATCAGATTGGTCATGATCTGGGTCAGGCGCACCGGATCGGCCTCCACCCGCAAGCGCTCGGGCGGCCACTCGACGCTCAGCAGGTGGCGCTTGGCTTCCATCGCCGGCCGCGCACTCTCCACCGCCGCCTCGAACAATCCGCGCAGTTCCACGGCCTGCTTCTTGAGCAGCAGCACGCCCCGGGTGATGCGCGAGACGTCGAGCAGATCATCGAGCAGCGATGCCATGTGCCCGACCTGGCGCGAGATGATCTGGCGGCTGCGCTCGAATTCCGTTCCGGAGAGATTCGGCGCCTCGAGGAGCTTCGCCGCATTGCGGATGGGGGCGAGCGGATTCCTCAGCTCGTGGGAGAGGGTGGCGAGGAAGACGTCCTTGCGACGGTCGGCCTCGCGCAGCGCCGCCTCGCTCTCGACCAGCCTGTCCTGCGCCTGCTGAAGTCGTGCGCCGTGCTGCAGGCTGAACGAGGCGAGCAACATCAACACCACCACGCCGAGCGAGGTGGTCGCGACGATGGCGAACGACACGGTATTGCGGGCCGCGGCGCTGGCCGCGAGCCGCTGTTGCAGGGTCCGGTTCTCCTCGTCCTGCATCCGCGCGATCACCCCCCGGCACTCGTCCATGATCCGGGTGCCGTCACCGCGCTCGCTCACGGCCCGCACGCCGTCGAAGTTGCCCGAGCGCGCCATGACCATCATCTTCATCACCAGTTGTTCGCGCTGGCGTGCCGCCTCGGCCAGCTGTCGCTCCGACGACGCCAGCCCGGGATCGTCGGTCAAGATGCCATGCAGGGCGTTCAACTCGATGGGCAGCGCCGCCAGGGCGGTTTCGGCATCCTGGAACGCATTGGGGTCGCGGGTGGTCTCGAACCGTCGCATGCCCGTGCCCGCATCCAGCAGCAGCTCGAGCACGTGGGAGAGTTCGTAACGAACCCGCTGCGCATGGACCACCCAGTCGGTGCCTGCATTGAGCGTGTCGAGGCTCCGCAAGGCAAAGATCCCGAGCGCGACCACCAGGATCGCGGAAATGCCGGTCAGAACGACGATGCGAGTGAAGAAGCGCCCTAGCATGACGCATTTTAGCAGGCTCCGACCCGCCGACCGGCCTCCGCGTAGGCAGAAACCTACGGGTCGATGCGCATTCACGCGCTGGTGATCGTCGGGGGGAATGGCTAATTTGTGACGCGATACCTTGTGCCATAGGCGATCGCGGAGCGCTCCATGTCAGTATTCACGAATCCCGGTGAAGCCCCCAACTCCGAGACAGGCGTCGAGCGGCCCGATCCCGATGCCGTCAAGCAGGCCGACGCAGCCAAGGCGGCCGAGGAAAGCCGGGAGGAGACCACCACCCAGCCGGACGGTTTCCGCAACGATCCGGATGACGCCACCAATCCCAACGAGGCCATCGAACGCTTTCGTCGCAAGCTGCGACCCTGAATGGCCGTCGCGGACCGAGGCCTGACGTCCGGCCGGAGCGCTGTGCAGGGCGACGCGCCTGCCCGCCCGGCACATGCGGGCTGGGACGCCCGCGCGGTACTGGACATCTGCGTCAAATCCGTCACCGCATGGTTCGATCACAATGCCGCGAGCCTGGGCGCGGCGCTCGCTTATTACACGCTCTTCTCGGTGGCACCGATCCTCATCATCGCAGTGGCGATCGCGGGCTACGTGTTCGGCGCCGACACCGCGCAAGGGCAGGTGCTGGCGCAGCTGCAGGCACTGATCGGTGAGGCGGGCGCCAAGGCCGTCAGCGACCTGGTGTCGAATGCCCACTACAGCGACAAGCGCGGTCTGGCCGCCGCATTGGGTGTGATCACCCTGGTGGTGGGCGCCACCAGCGTGTTCGGCGAGCTGCAGACGGCCCTCGACCGGGTATGGCAGACTCCGCCCCCGGCCGACTCGGTGGGCTGGTGGCGGTTCGTGCGCAGCCGCGTGCTGTCCATCGGCATGGTACTGGGAGTGGGATTCTTGCTGCTGGTATCGCTGGTGGCCAGCGCGGCCCTGGCCGCATTCGGCGGCTGGCTGGGCGAATTCATGCCGCAATTGCAGATCGTGCTGCCCCTGCTCGATCTGGGGCTGAGCCTCGGGATGACCGTGCTCCTGTTCGCGCTGATCTACAAGTACGTGCCGCGGGAGTCGATTCCCTGGAACGACGTGTGGATCGGCGCGACGGTGACGGCCCTGCTGTTCACCGTGGGCAAACTGCTCATCGGTTTCTACATCGGCAAGAGCTCGTTCAATTCGGCGTATGGCGCGGCCGGGTCGCTGATCGTGCTTCTGGTCTGGATTTATTATTCAGCCCAGATCTTCCTGCTGGGGGCCGAATTCACGCGCGTGTTCGCTTACGAGCACGGGTCGCGGTCGCGGTCGCTACCGCCCTCCTGAGGACAAGCGCATACCGCTTTCGATCGAAGACTACGCCGTGATCGGCGATTGTCACACGGCTGCGCTGGTGGGCAACGACGGGTCCATCGACTGGCTGTGTTTCCCGCGTTTCGATTCGGGCGCGTGTTTCGCCGCTTTGCTGGGCGGACCGGAGCACGGCCGCTGGCTGCTGGCGCCGGCGGTGCCCGTGCGCCGGGTCACGCGCCGCTATCGGGGCGACACCCTCATCCTGGAAACGGATTTCGAAACCGACTCGGGAAGCGTGCGCGTCATCGACTGCATGCCCTTGTCGGACCACCGCTGGGACGTGGTGCGCATCGTGGAGGGCCTGAGCGGCGAGGTGCCCCTGCGCATGGAGCTGGTGGTGCGCTTCGACTACGGCTCCATCGTGCCGTGGGCGAAACGCGTGGACGGAGTGCTGTCCATGACCGCCGGACCCGACACGCTGGAGCTCACCACGGCGGTGGAGGTCGCCGGCGAGAACCTCAAGTCCGTGGCCGAGTTTGCCGTGGCGGCGGGCCGGCGCGAATGCTTCGCACTCAACTACCGGCCCTCGCACCATACGACCTCGCCGCCGCTCGATGCCGAGCGCTGTTTGCGGGAGACGGCGGCGGTGTGGCAGGAGTGGTCGGGGCGCTGCACGTATCGGGGCCGCTGGCACGGCGCCGTGTTGCGGTCCCTGCTCACGCTCAAGGCGCTGACTTACAAACCGACCGGCGGCATCGTTGCCGCGGCGACGACGTCGCTTCCCGAACAGCCGGGCGGCGTGCGCAACTGGGACTATCGTTTCTGCTGGCTGCGCGACGCCACGTTCACGCTCAATTCGATGCTGCTCGCCGGCTACGTCAAGGAGGCCGTCGACTGGCGGGAATGGTTGCTTCGCGCGGTGGCCGGCTCGCCCGACGATTTGCAGATACTGTACGGAGTCACCGGGGTCCGACGTCTCGACGAGTACGAGTTGCCCTGGCTGCCGGGCTACCTCGGCGCCGCGCCGGTGCGTGTCGGGAATGCCGCGGCCCGGCAGTTCCAGCTCGACGTGTATGGCGAAGTGATGGATACGCTGCACCTGGCGCGGACCAGCGGACTCGAGCCCGAACCCGCCGCCTGGGCATTCCAGGTGGCCATGCTCAAATTTCTCGAGACGCATTGGCGGGACCCCGACGAGGGACTGTGGGAGGTGCGAGGCCCGCGCCGTCACTTCACCCATTCGAAGGTGATGGCGTGGGTGGCCTTCGATCGCTGCATCAAGGACGCCGAGCGCGACGGACTGGACGTGCCGCTGGCCCGCTGGCGCGAGACCCGGGCCGCCATTCACGCGGAGGTGTGCGACCGGGGCTTCGACGCGGCGCGCAACACCTTCGTGCAGTCGTACGAGAGCGGTCATCTGGACGCGAGCTTGCTGCTGATTCCGCAGGTGGGATTTCTGCCGCCGGACGACCCGCGGGTGCTCGGCACCATCGCGGCCGTGGAGCGGGAACTGGTGGTGAACGGATTGGTGCTGCGGTATGCGACGGAGAGCGGGGTGGACGCCATGCCGGCGGGGGAGGGCGCCTTTCTACCGTGTTCATTCTGGCTGGCCGACGGTTACGCGCTGACCGGCAGACGCGCCGATGGGGAGGCCTTGTTCGAACGATTGCTGGCGTTGTGCAACGACGTGGGATTGCTGGCCGAAGAGTACGATCCGCGCGCCCGGCGCATGCTGGGCAATTTTCCCCAGGCCCTGACCCACATGGCCCTGGTCAATACGGCGAGGCTGCTGTCGGAGCTGCCTCGGGAGGAGAATTCCACATCGGGATGATTCGCCCGCGCGACGGCGCGCGCGGGGCGCTCAGGGCGCCTTGGCGGTGATCGATTCCAGCCCGCGCGGCGGGCGGCCCTCGCCACGCATGGCCCATTGCCAGAGTTTTTGACTGGGCAGCGGCAGCACCATGAACCAGTGCTCCAGCACGGCCAGCGCGAGCAGGCCGATCAGGAGGCTCAAGCCGGTGCCGCTTGCGCCGTCCGCGGCCATGTCCCGCTGGATCAGCGCGGCCAGCGCCACCGTGGAGGCGGTGACGGAGATCGGAAACAGGAAATTCATCGGCCGCCGCTTGAAGAAGCTCTTCAGGTACTGAAGATGCGGCGGCAGGAATTTCTCGCCGAGGTTGGGCACTCCCAGGAACAGGTTGAGCTTGGCGCTGAGGCGCATGATCCACAGGATCAAGAAGGTCCAGAGGGCGAGACGGTTGGGCGCGTGCCAGGTGGCGGCATACACGCCCGCGGCGGCGATCGCGGTCGCGAGTTCGTTGTACAGGATCGCCTCGGTGGCATGCTGGAAATGCGACCAGCCCCCGCATCGCTCGGGGCAGGCATGCGTGCGCGGTCCGGTGATGAATCCCATCAGAAAGCTCATCTCGAGCCATCCCCAGACGAGGATGGCGCTGGTGAACGCGGTGTACGCCCCCGCCGTGCCCACCTCGGACGCGCCGGCGTGCATGACGTAGAGCGCGACGAGCCCGACGGCGGTGGCCGCCGCCATGCTCCAGCGGAAGGTGCGTGGCGGCAGGCCGTCCAGGAACAGGATGAGCCCGGTGGTGAACCACCAGATCAGAAGCGCGTAAGCCGCCGGAACGGCAAACTGGCTCATCGCGGATGCACGGGCTGCGGCATGGCTACGAGGCGGGCACCGTTACCAGGCGGGCACCAGAGACACGCGCTCCGGCAGCCGGTGCTGCAGCACCGGCAACGTGTACAGACGCGCGAACGTGACGGCCGCGGCCATCCCCAGACCGAGCCGGCGGACGCCGCCGACGAGGCCGCCGCGCGCCTTTGCCGCCGCATTGGCGACACCGATCCGGCGCAGACGTTCCAGCCCGCGACGAAACTTCGGATTGTCCAGATCCAACGACAATGGGAACACCTGCCTGGAGATCTCGCTGGTGATGCGAAACACCGTGTAGTCGTACTCCGTCGGGTCCATGTCGAAGGCCCGGTGCATCAACGGGCGGTCGTGGTCGCGCACGTACATGGTGGCGAACACCGCCAGGAGAAAGAACCGGATCCACAGCTTGTTGTGTCCCCGCAGCAGCCCGGGATTCGCGCGCATGATCAGCGCGAAGGCTTCGCCGTGCCTGAACTCGTCGTTGCACCAGCGCTCGAACCAGCGAAAAATCGGATGGAAGCGCTTGTCGGGATGCTTCTCCAGATGACGATAGATGGTGATGTAGCGGGCATAGCCGATCTTCTCGGAGAGGTAGGTGGCGTAGTAGATGAATTTCGGACGAAAATGGGTGTACTTCTTGTCGCGTCGCAGGAAACCCAGATCGACGCCCACCCCGAAATCCTTCAATGCCTGATTGATGAATCCGGCGTGGCGCGCCTCGTCGCGGGCCATGAAGCCCATCAGATCCCGGATGTCGGGATTCTTCACGCGCCGTTTGATCTCGCTGTAGAGCACGCAGCCCGAAAATTCGGCGGTCACCGAACTGATCAGGAAGTCCAGGAACTCCTGGTGCAGGTCGGGCGGCAGGGCCCGCACTTCCGCATCGAACTGTGCGTTGCGCTGAAAATGATCGCCGTTGATGTCGCGCGCGAAGTCGGCCATCATCCGATCCCATTCGCCGCGCACGGGCGTGACGTCGAGCTTCTCCAGCGCGGCGTAGTCCGTCTTGTAGAATCTCGGGCTCAACAATGTGTTGGCCTCGGCCTTGCGGGTCGCCGCCGCCGCCGAACCGATGCCCGCTTCGCTCGTCTCGTCCATCATGATTTTTCCTTCGCCCGGCCGCTCGCGATCAAGATCTCGGCGAACGATCCGGCATTCGTGGGTCCGAAAACTTCGAGGTCGACGTGGCGCCCGGTGGACGGATCGTCCAGCGACAGCCGTCCGTCGGCCCACCGGGTCAGCCGGAAGGGCGGGGAGGGGCCCACCCCGTCCGCACGCCGCTCCCGCACCAGGCCGCGCAGGACTCCACGGACGAATCCGTTGGTGCCGGGCGCGAGCGTGTCGGTCAACCGGTCGGCGGTGTCGTAGATCAGCACCGCGCCGTCCGCGCGATCCTCGAAGCGCAGGTCGTAACTCTCGACCGGGGTGCTGGGCGGCGCTTGCTCCGGACGGAACCCGGTGAGGCGGGCGACACCCACCAGCAGCAGCGACGCCACGACCAGGGCGCCGGCACCCACCAGCGCGCCGCGGGGCAATTTTTGTTCCTGGGCGGCTGCACTCACGATCATTTCCTCCCGCAAGAACCCTTGGGCACGTCGAT
>CAZZWZ010000198.1:0-7435 GCA_964657955.1 uncultured Steroidobacteraceae bacterium | reverse complement strand
CGCGCAGGTCAACGGGGCCCATGGGCGGATTTCCGCGCGTGGTGTGGGAGGCAACGGCATCGGCGCAAGTCCACAACGGTTGTTCAACGAAGCACCCTCATGGTATGAACTGTTCGACGGAGCATGAATCCCATGTTCCTCACACCACTCCCAAATCCCAAAATCGCTTTTTGATCCTAAAAGATTACGAATGATCCTTTAGCGAAACAGACTGTATTGCATTTTTATTATCGCAGCAATACGAGCGAGGCACTTTTTTCGGCCCGAACGGCCGGTACGATTCGGAGCCGGCCGACTGTCGACTCGCGCAGTGCGGGCTCTTACGCCGCGGCCGGTGGAAGAATCGTCAACCTCTCGTTGACGAGCTTCTCTGCCAGGGGCGCGTCGACGGCTCCCGTGGGGTCGCGATGCGCATCCAGTTCATCGAGGATTCCCGACTGTATTGCGCCCCGCCGCAGGGCTTCGTCGTAGGAAATCTCTGGGTGAAACATCACCATCGAATAGCGCGGCACGAATCGATCGGGGAATTTGTCCTCGAGTTCCAAGGAAATGGCCTTGGTGCGGCGAAACTTGGGGTCGAGCACCGTATCGCGCATCTCGAGGTAATTCTCGAGCGCCATCTGCGCGATGGCGGCGGCGTTCGGCCGGCGGAGACGCTCGAACTCGGCGAACAGTTCGGACCAGTCATCATGACGATCGAGCAGCCCGTCGAATGCCGCGCAATCCTCGAATGCCGCATTCATGCCCTGTCCGTGGAAGGGGACTATGGAATGGGCCGCATCGCCAAGGAGCAGAACCCGGTCGCGATGATGCCAGCTCGACACGTGAACGGTACCGAGCGACCCTCGTGGATTTTTGGAGAATTGCGAAAGAAAACTCGGAACGAACTCGCCGAGATCCGGGAACTGTTCCGCCAAGAAAACCTTGGTTGCCGCGGCTGAAGCCAGGCTGGCGAAACTATGGGTGCCCTGATTGGCGAGAAACAGCGTCGCGGTAAAGCTCTTGTCGAGGTTGGGCAGCGCAATCAGCATGAAGCCGCCGCGCGGCCAGATATGCAGCGCATTCGGGTCGAGCGCGAACTCGCCCGCCACGGCCGGGATGGTCAATTCCTTGTAGCCATGATCGAGGCGTTCTTCGCGCACCATGGTGAGCCCCCGCGCCATGAGGTGTCTGCGCACGATGGAGCCCGCGCCGTCCGTGGCCACGCATGGGCCCAGAGACACCGAGTACTCGAGCCGGCCGGCTTCATCCCGCAGACGCAGGATGTTGTCATCGACATCGACACCGAGGCAGGTTTGACCAAAGCGAAAGGCGGCGCCTTGCCGTTCGGCCGCCTCGATCAGCGCACAATTCAGGTCGGCTCTCGATACGGAATGGATCACTTCGTTGCTGCGCAGTCCGTAGGGCATCAAGGTCGGATCCACGCCGGGGGTGTGCACGATCCGCCCGCGCATCGGGGTCAGCAACGGGCGCACCTCGGGCATGATCTCGCACCGCCGCAACGCCAGGATGCCGCGCTCGGCAAGGGCCAGGTTGATCGAGCGCCCTGCCTCGCCCGCGTGCGAACGGGGGTCGGTCCGACGCTCGAAAACCGTGACCGCGAAACCGCGGCGCGCGAGCGCGAGTGCGAGCAGCGACCCGGCGGGCCCCGCGCCCACGATGGTCATGGCCTGAGGATGCATGCCGCTCATGAGATGGTGCGCAACGCCTGTGCGAGGCGTTGCGAAAAATCGAACACCTCGCGGAACGTGTTGTAGAGCGGCACGGGCGCCACGCGCAGGATGTCGGGGGCGCGCCAGTCGCAAACCACCCCGTGCCCGGACAGCCAATCGAATACCCGGCGGCCGCGGTCGCCGCCGCCCCGGATCCTGAGCGACAACTGCGCGCCGCGCGCCTCCGGCGAGCGGGGTGTGATGATCCGCACGTCGGCACTGTTGCATTCGACGAGAGCTTCCAGGAAGCCCGTCAGTGCGATGGATTTCGTCCGCAATCGCGCCAGGCCTGCGGCGCGAAAAATCCCCAGCGAGGCGGCGAGCGGCGCGGCCGCGAGAATGGGCTGATTGCTGACCTGAAAACCGGCCGCGCCATGCGCGGCCTCAAACTGAGGTCCCATGTCGAAGCGCGTCGAGGGTTCGTGACCCCACCATCCCGACAAGCGGGGCCGTAAGGGCGCATTGAAGTGCCTCGGATGCACGAAGCAGCCGCCTATGGCGCCAGGCCCGGCATTCAAGTACTTGTAGCTGCACCAGACCGCAAAATCGGCGTCGCACTCCTGCAGCGAGACACTGACATTGCCGACGGCATGCGCCAGATCGAAGCCGACGAGCGCACCGGCGCGGCGCGCAAGGCCGGCGATGTGTCCGAGACGAAACGATTGACCGGTGCGAAACTGCACCCCCGGCCAGAGCACCAATGCGATGTCCCGGCCCTGGTCGGCGAGGATTTTCGCGATCTGGTCTTCCTCGATCAGGTCTTCACCCGGCCGGGGAGCCAGTTCGATCAGATGCTCGTCAGGATCGAGACCGTGCCATTGCAGGGTCGAAGTGACCGCGTGGCGATCCGAGGAAAACGCGCCGGACTCGATCAAGATCCGCGTGCGGCGACCACTGGGTCGAAAGAAACTCGCCAGCATGAGGTGCAGGTTGATCGTCAGCGAATTCATCGCGACGACCGCATCCGGCTCCGCCCCCACCAGGTTCGCGAGGTCGGCACACAGACTTTCCGGATATGAGACCCAGGGCCGCCGCGCTTCTTCATGCCCGCGCACCCCGAGGCGGGCCCACTCCTCGAGTTCCTCCACCACGAGGTCACGGGCGGCATGGGGCATCAGGCCCAGCGAATGTCCGCACAGGTAAAGCAGGGGTGCCCCGGAAGCATCCGCAGGCAACGCAAACTTCGTGCGGAACGCGGCCAGCGGGTCCGCCGCGTCACGTCGATGCGCCTCTTCCATGGAAAAGGCGGTCGTCACGGGGCAGCTCCGCCCATCTTCTCGGCGCGAACAAATGTTTCTATTGGGAACATCATGGCGGGCAGCACACTACCCACTCAACGACATATTTTCAAGCGGATCAGCTGCCGACCTTGAGTGGTCCGTGCAGGCCCCGCAGGCACGCGATGATCGATTGCGCCGCGATCCGGCTGGTGCGTGGATTCGCGACCGAGGGTATCGCCTGCACCTGCAGGGTGAGCCAGCCGCTGTCGGCGGCCACCTGGACGACATGCGTATTGTGGGTGACGCGCGGATCGGCCCAAATCTCCACCAGCGTACGCTCGGGTCCGATGCCCGCAAGGGCGAGCGCCGCCGCCACGTTCGCATTGGCCGGAAAATTCGCCGCCGCCCCGAGCGCATTCCCGCGGAACAGGCAGGTCTCGGTGACGATCGAGTTGACGTCGACCTGCTGGCGTTCCAGGTAGGCAACGCCGGCGAAACCGGCCGGCGGTTTGCGTGTCACCAACGTCACGCTGTCGATGCGGCCCACCGCCGCGGCGCGAATCGCGTCCAGTCCCGCCAACGCGCCGGACGGCACCACGATGTGGGCGCCGCTGCGCCGCGCCCGGTCGATGAGGTGCATGCGTGAAAGCAGTGCGCTACCCGAGGCGACGATCAAGGTGCGTCCCCGCTCGATGGCTGCGGTTGCTATGGAATCGAATACGCTCGCCGGCGCCGCCTCGATGACGATTTGCGCTTCTGCCAGTGCTTCGGCAGGCACGACGCGGGGCGGATGCGCAAAGTGGGAGATTTTGATCCGGGCTCTCTCCAGATCCTTGGCCGACACCGCCAGCAGACGAAAACCCTCGATCCCGCGGTCCAACGCTTCCGCAATGGCATAGCCGATGGCACCCAACCCCCCCACGGCCACGCTTCGTTGCGTCGCGCCGAGGGGGTCGATTGCTGCGGTCATATCCCGCATTCGGCCGCGAATTCGTCGACGCAGCGATTGAAGGCGTCTGCATCTTCTAGAAACAGGCAGTGCCCGCAGTTCTCGAATACCCGCAGCTTCCCGGCTCGAACGCGATCCACGATCATCTGCATGCCCGCACGCGGCTGGGCGCTGCGCGCGCCGCTGCAGGCGAGCGTCGGAATCGGATAATCGTAGAGCTGTTCCTGGTACTCGCGCAGGCTCTGGTCGATCATTTCCGCCGCGGCGATCAGCGGCGGCGCCCGCGTCATCTCGTCGAACATCCAGGCGCTGTCCGCGGCCGTGGGCGGCTCAGCGAACATCATCGGAATCATCTGCTTGATGAAATTGTTCCTGTCCGTCTGCAGCCGGTAATGCCATTCACGCAGATACTCGAGGGTGATGAGGCCGCCGGGAATGGCCGCCGATCGCCAGTCGCTCGGCGGCTGGTCGATATCGATCAAACCACGCAGACCGGCGACACCGAATTGCAAATAATATTCCCACCAGACGAAGGCGCCCATCGACCAGCCGATGCCCACGAAGTCCGCGAGGCCCAGCTTCTCGATGAACGCCCGCAGATCGCGGGCATAGATCGGTACGGCCTGATCGGACAAGGACATCGTGGAGCGTCCGTGACCGCGCAGGTCGAGGACGATGACGCGATAACGGCTCTTGAGCCCCTGCATTTGCTTGTGAAAGAACCGGCCGCTCGCCCACATTCCGTGTACGAACAGGAGCGTCGGACCGGCGCCGCACTCCTCGTAATAGAGCTGGATGCCCTGGCCGAGATCAACCGTTGCGCTTTTCACCTCATCGCCGCTCATGGTCGCCGGTCACCCCGCCGTCAAACCCGCATCGACCGGCAATGCCACGCCGGTGATCAGGGAAGCATCGTCGGATGCGAGGAACAGCACCGCCTCGGCGATCTCCTCGGGCTCCGCCAGGCGCCGGTGCAGCGGGTGGATGAGGCCGTATTCCCGCAGGGCGGCGGCTTTGTCGACGCCGGCCGGCAGCACCGACTCGATCATGGCAGTGCGGACCGCACCCGGACAGACGCAGTTCACGCGAATTTGCCGCGCATAGTCGAGCGCCATCGATTTCGACAAGTGCACCACGCCGGCCTTGGATGCATGGTAGGCGGCCTCGTCCGTCTTCGCGATCAGCGCCAGCGCCGAGGCCACGTTCACGATGTTGCCTCGGCTCTCGATCAGGGCGTTCACCGCGTGCTTGCACACGAGAAAAGTCCCGGTCAAATTGACGGCGAGCGTGCGCTGCCACTCATCGAGCGGAGTTGCCCCCACCGCCGTCTGCGGGCCCGCGATGCCGGCGCTGTTGACGACGATATCCAGGCGCCCGCGCTCGGCATGCAAGGCGGACAGCGCCGCTTTGACCTCCTCCTCGCTGCTCACCTCGACGGTCACGCCCCTGCCACCGTGCGGCAGCGTGGCGGCCACCGCGTGAGCTGCGCTGCCATCGCGGTCGAGGCAGCCGACCCAGGCCCCTTCCTGCGCGAGGCGTTGCGCCACGGCGCGGCCTATGCCGCTCGCCGCTCCCGTGACGAGCGCGGTGCGCCCCATGAGCCGACGACTGATGGTCATGGCGTGATCATTCCGGTGAACACGGGCTTCAAGGAATGGTCGCGCCGCCATCGACGGGCAGCACGACTCCGGTGATGAAAACCGCCTCGGCCGAGGCAAGAAAAGCAACGGCGCCCGCTATTTCCCCGGGCCGGCCAATACGCCCCATCGGTTGAGTCGCGGCTGCCTCCGCGCGCGCCCGCACAGGATCATCGCTGGACTCGATCCACCCGCCCAAGAGGGGGGTGTCGACGAAACACGGGCACACGCAATTGACCCGCACGCCGAACGGCGCCGCATCCAAGGCGGTGGCGCGGGTCAATTGAGCGACGCCGCCTTTGCTCGCGCAATACGCCGCCTGCGCACGCTGACCCACCAAGGCGGCGTCGGAGGCGACGTTGACGATCGCGCCGGAGCGTTGCTCGATCATCGGCGCCAGGGCGTATCGGCTGACCAGAAATGTTCCCGTCAGGTTGACGTCGATGATTCTTTGCCATGCCCGCAGCGAGGTGTCCTGCGCGGTGGCCTCGAGCACGACACCGGCGCAGTTGACGACGACGTCGAGCCGGCCCTCGCGCGCCAGGATCAATGAAATCGCCCGGGATACCTCACCCTCCGCGCTGACGTCCATTTCAATGGCCTGGATGCCCAGCGCAGCCTCCGCGGACTCCCCGCCGCGTTTTTGCAGGTCGCCGATCCAGACTCGCGCGCCTTCGTCGGCGAGCCTGGCTGCAACCGCCGATCCGATCCCCGACGCGCCGCCGGAAACGAACGCCGTGAGCCCCTCGAAACGGCGCAACTGCCACGCCCGACTGAACGGTGCTTCGGGCACCTCAAACGCATCCCGCGCGGCACTTGCGAGCACTTGCTAAAGATGTTTCCTGTGTGGACAAGGTCATCCAAAAACTCCGCGCGGGGCTGGAACGAGTGATTAATAATCTGTATTATCAATAAGTTCCCAGTATTGTCAATTCGACTCATTTGTTTCTGCGTCAGACGACGATGAAGGAGTGCGATGAAGGGAGTTCAACAGAATTCGAACATGACGGCGCTGAGCGCGGCGCCCGACCTGGGCCGGCGCATTCGGGAGATCTGTCGTACACGGGGTTTGAGTTTGCGGCGCCTGGCCGCCGTGACCGGGCTGCCCGTGGCGACGCTTTCCAAGGTGCAGAACAATCTGGCGACCTTGAGTTTCGTGCAGCTCACCAAGCTTGCATCGGGACTCGGGATCGAATTGAGCGATCTGTTCACCACGGCGACGGTGGACGTGCGGACGGGGCGGCGTGCCGTGACGCGCAAGGGCGAGGGTCAGCGCGAAGCGACCGCTTGCTACGAGTTCGAAATGCTGTGCTCCGACCTTGCCAACAAGAAGATGAATGTCGGCATCATGGAGATTCATGCGCGCACGCTCGCGGAAGCCGGTGGCCTGATCGCCCATGAGGGCGAAGAACTCGCTTACGTGCTGTCGGGTGCCGTCGAAGTGCACTCGGAAGATTACCGGCCCACCCGTTTGGACAGCGGCGACTCGATTTACATGGACAGTACCGCGGGGCACGCCTACGTCAATGTGGGTGATGCTGGCGTTGCGCGGGTGTTGGCGGTCACCACCTCGATGCCGAACACTCATTCGACGTGAGGGAGAATCGGGCGACCGCGGCCGGCGTTCCGGCCATCATCATCGCCGCCCTGCTCGGCGAGTACAGCCTGCTCATCATGCCCTTCATCGTCACCGCGATGATGCAGGGCTATCGACTTTCCGAGGCCACCGCGGGCTACCTGGTTTCCCTGCAACTGTTGGCCATGGCCGTGGCGGCGCTCGTCGTCTCCGGTGTCGTCGCGCGTACCGCGCCGCGTCGCATCATCCCGGCGGCCGCGCTTCTCATTTGTGCCGCGAACATCGGCTGCGCGTTGGGTGGCAGTTTCGTTGAACTCGCCCTCGCGCGGGCCGTTACCGGG
>CAZZWZ010000197.1:4416-7451 GCA_964657955.1 uncultured Steroidobacteraceae bacterium | reverse complement strand
CGTCGCCCTTGAAGTCGGTCTCGTACCAACCGCCGCCCTTCAAGCGGAACACCGGCGCCGACATCAAGCGGGTGAGCTGCGACCTGCCGCAATCGGGGCACTTCTTCAGCGGCGCGTCGTTGATCTTCTGCATGGCCTCCAGGGTGTGGCCGCAGTGCTTGCACTGATACTCGTAAAAAGGCATGAAATTCCTCTGATTCCCAGCTGCCGGGCAGTATAGCGAAGCCCTGCGGGGCGCGCCGCGCCCCTCAGTGCAGCCGCTCCTTCTCGAACACCAGGCCGCCGCGCTTCAAGCGCGCCACCACCCGATCGCCGGCGACGAAATCGCCGCGCAGGATCTGCTGCGCCAGCGGATTCTCGATCTGCGACTGGATGGCCCGTTTCAACGGCCGTGCGCCGTACACCGTATCGAAGCCCGCCGCACCGATCCGGTCGCGCGCGTCGTCGTCGAGCACCAGCGAGATGTCGCGCTCGGCCAGCCGCTGGCGCAGGCGGCCCAGCTGGATGTCCACGATGGAGCGGATTTGTTCGCGGCCCAAGGAATGAAACACGACGATGTCGTCGACCCGGTTGATGAATTCCGGCCGGAAATGCTGCGTGACCACCTGCATCACCGCGGCTTTCATGCCCTCGTAATTGGCCTCGCCGCCCATTTCCTGGATGACCTGGCTGCCGAGATTCGAGGTCATGATCACCACCGCGTTGCGAAAATCGACGGT
Source organism: uncultured Steroidobacteraceae bacterium (assembly GCA_964657955.1). Classification (GTDB taxonomy): domain Bacteria; phylum Pseudomonadota; class Gammaproteobacteria; order Steroidobacterales; family Steroidobacteraceae; genus Bog-1198. Next base: position 6,732 of record CAZZWZ010000197.1, on the reverse strand, counting down.
GCGACCCTGCCCGTCGGTGAGCCGGCCGTCGTCGAGCACCTGCAGCAGGACGTTGAACACGTCGGGATGCGCTTTCTCGATCTCGTCGAGCAAGATCACGCAGTAGGGCCGGCGCCGCACGGCCTCGGTGAGATAGCCGCCCTCCTCGTAGCCCACGTAGCCGGGCGGTGCGCCGATGAGCCGCGCCACCGAATGCTTCTCCATGAATTCGGACATGTCGATCCGCACCAGGGACTCCTCGGTGTCGAACAGGAATTCCGCCAGGGCCTTGCAGAGCTCCGTCTTGCCCACGCCGGTGGGCCCCAGGAACATGAACGAGCCGCTCGGCCGGTTGGGATCGGACAGGCCCGCGCGGGTGCGGCGAATGGCGTCCGCCACCGCCTTGACCGCCTCGTTCTGACCCACCACGCGCTTGTCGAGCACCTCCTCCATGCGCAGCAGTTTGTCGCGCTCGCCCTCGAGCATGCGGGCCACGGGAATGCCGGTCCACTTCGACACCACTTCGGCGATCTCGACCTCGGTGACCGCATTGCGCATGAGCTGGTTCGGCTTCTTCTCCGTCTCCAGCGCCTGCGCCAGGCGCTGCTCCAGCGCCGGAATGCGCCCGTACTGCAGTTCCGACATGCGCGCGAGATCCTGCGCGCGCCGCGCCGTGTCCACGTCCAGGCGCGCCCGTTCCAGCTCCTCCTGGATTTGCGCGGCGCCCTGCACCGTCGCCTTCTCGGCCTTCCACACCTCCTCCAGATCGGCGTACTCCTTGCCCAGCGACTTCAGCGCCTCCTCCAGCGTGCTCAAGCGCTTGCGCGACGCCTCGTCCGCCTCCTTCTTCAGGGCTTCGCGTTCGATCTTCAGCTGGATGATGCGCCGGTCCAGCTTGTCGAGCGCCTCGGGCTTGGAGTCGATCTCCATGCGGATGAGCGAACCGGCCTCGTCGATGAGATCGATGGCCTTGTCGGGCAGCTGCCGGTCGGCGATGTAGCGATGCGACAGCGTCGCCGCCGCGACGATGGCCGGGTCGGCGATCTGCACCCCGTGATGCACCTCGTAACGCTCCTTGAGACCGCGCAGGATGGCGATCGTGTCCTCCACCGAGGGCTCGTCCACGAGCACCTTCTGGAAACGGCGCTCCAGCGCCGCGTCCTTTTCGATGTACTTGCGATATTCGTCGAGCGTGGTCGCGCCCACGCAGTGCAATTCGCCGCGCGCCAGCGCCGGCTTGAGCATGTTGCCCGCATCCATGGCGCCCTCGCCCTTGCCCGCGCCCACCATGGTGTGCAGCTCGTCGATGAACAGGATGATCTGTCCTTCCTGCTTGGCCAGGTCGTTGAGCACGGCCTTGAGCCGCTCCTCGAATTCGCCGCGAAACTTCGCGCCCGCGATCAACGCGCCCATGTCGAGCGCCAGGATGCGCTTGTTGCGCAGGCCCTCGGGCACCTCGCCGTTGACGATGCGCTGCGCCAGGCCCTCGACGATGGCCGTCTTGCCCACGCCGGGTTCGCCGATGAGCACGGGATTGTTCTTGGTGCGACGCTGCAGCACCTGGATGGTGCGGCGGATTTCATCGTCGCGGCCGATCACCGGGTCGAGCTTGCCCTGCATGGCCCGCTCGGTGAGGTCGATGCTGTATTTCTCCAGCGCCTGGCGGTTCTCCTCCGCGCCCGCATCCTCCACCTTGGAGCCGCCGCGCACCTCGTCGATGGCCTTGTCCAGGTTCGCCCGCAGGGCACCGCAGGATTTGAGGCTGCGGCCCAGATCGCCGCGATCCTCGCACGCCGCGAGCACGAACAATTCGCTGGAGACGAACTGATCGCCGCGCTGCTGCGCCAGCTTGTCGGTCACGTTCAGCAGCTTGTTGAGCTCATTCCCCAGCAGCACCTCGCCACCGGAACCCTCAACCCGCGGCAGCCGCTCCAGCGCCGTCGCCAGCTCCGAACGCAGCTTGGCCACGTTGGCGCCCGACTTCTCCAGCAGCGGGCGCGCGGTGCCGCCCTGCTGGTCGAGCAATGCCGCCATGAGATGCACGGGCTCGATGTACTGGTTGTCCCGACCCACCGCGAGCGACTGGGCATCCGCCAGCCCCGCCTGGAATTTGGTCGTCAATTTGTCCATTCGCATAAAAAATCGGTCCTGCAAGTACGCTTGGAATGAACACTGAATGGGGACGAAACGGCGTCAATTCAACGACCACATCAACCTGTCGACAACCAGATCAACGAGGCCTGGCGGCCCGTCCTGCCGTCCCGGCGATGGGAGAAATACCGGCCGGCCTGCGCGAACGTGCATTCGCCGCCGCCGTAGATGCGCTCCACCCCCGCG
>CAZZWZ010000197.1:0-4334 GCA_964657955.1 uncultured Steroidobacteraceae bacterium | reverse complement strand
CCGCGCGCCGCAGACGGCGGCGCGCGAGGGTGAATAAATCCGCCATGTACCGCCCGCGCGCGTTCGGCACGAAGGCCGCCGCCGCGCCCGGATCGGCCGCCAGCAGCGCATCGCGTACCTCCGCGCCGATCTCGAAATGCGCAGGTCCGATGGCGGGTCCCAGCCATGCCATCAAGCCCGGCGGCGCGCAATCGAGCGCCGCCACGGTCGCCTCGATCACCCCCGCCGCGAGCCCCCGCCAGCCCGCATGCGCCGCGCCCACCCGGTCGCCCGCCGCGGCGGCCAGCAACACCGGCAGACAATCGGCCGTGAGGATGGCGCAGATCGGCCCCGCGGTGGCCGTCACCGCCGCGTCGGCCACGCAAGCCCCCGCCCCCGTGCTCGTGGCGCCCGCGTCGAGATCGCACACCGCCACCCCGTGCACCTGCGACAGCCAGGCGGGTTCGGTCCCGAGGCCCGCCGCCGCCCGCAGCCGCGCGCGGTTCTGCGCCACGGCGCCCGCCGCATCGTCCACGTGCCCGCCCAGATTGAGCGAGGCGTAGGGCGCCGAACTCACCCCGCCCGTGCGCCAGGTCGACAGCGCCCGCACCCGCGGGTGGGCGGGCCAATCGGGCGTCAGCCAGCGCGGCCCCGGGCCGGCCGCGGCGGCGCCCTCGCCGCTGCCTTCGTCCGCGCCCGGACCGGCGGCCACCGGTGCGCTCATCGCCCTCTCGCGGCCCCGAGCGCCGCGGCCCGCGCGTCGTCGCGCAGCACCGCGAGCAGCGCGGCGTAATCGGCCGGCACCGCGCTCGAAAGGCTCAGCCGTTCGCCGGTGCGCGGGTGATCGAAGCCCAGCGCCGCGGCATGCAGCGCCTGACGTTTGAAGACGCGCAGCCGGTCGATCAAGGCCGGCGTCGCGCCGCGCGGCAGCGCGAACCGGCCGCCGTACACGGGATCGCCGACGACGGGATAGTGCACATGGGATAAATGCAAACGAATCTGATGCGTTCGTCCGGTATCGAGCTTGACGCTGAGCAGCGTATGCGCCCGGAACCGTTCGAGCACCCGGTAATGCGTCACGGCGGCGCGGCCGTCCGCCCGGATGGTCATCCGCAACCGGTCGGCGCGATGGCGACCGATGGGCTGATCCACCGTCCCGCCGCCGGTCATCACCCCCACGCACACCGCGCGATATTCGCGCGTCACGGTGCGCGCCATGAGCTGCCGCGTGAGCGACGTGTGCGCCGCTTCCGTGCGCGCCACCATCAACAAACCGCTGGTGTCCTTGTCGAGGCGGTGGATGATGCCGGCCCGCGGCAGCGACGCCAGCGAGGGGTCCAGGCCGAGCAGGGCGTTCTGCAGGGTGTGGGCCGCGTTCCCGGCACCCGGATGCACCACCAGCCCCGCCGGCTTGTCCACCACCAGCACGTCCCGGTCCTCGTGCACCAGCGTCAGCGGGATGCGTTCGGCGAGCACCTGGGTTTGCGGCGGGGCGGCGCCGAGGCGCACCTGCACGCGCGATCCCGCGGCCACCGGATCGCGCGGCTTGCAGGGCAGCCGGCCCACCGACACCTGCCCCGCCTCGATCCAACCCTTGATGCGCGTGCGCGAGTGGTCTGGCAGCAGATGCGCCAGGGCGCTGTCGAGGCGCTGCCCGGCGAGCTCCTCCGGAATCTCCAGTTCGATGCTGTGGAACTCTGCGTTCATGGGGTACTCGAAGCTAGGTCGGGTGCATCGGGTATACTGCGGCGCCCCGGCCGGGACCGCCCCTGGGATCGGACCGTTCCATTGTAAGGAAATGCCTGTGAGACTGCGTGATCTTGTCCAGCCCGGCCGCATCCTGTTGCTGACCATCGCCATTGCGGTGGCCGGGGCCGGTTGTCGCAGCCATCGAGCCGACGACGCCAAGTCCGGACCCGAGGTCATCTACGCGCGCGCCCAGAAGGCCATGCGCAGCTCGAGCTACGCCGAGGCCATCAAGCAGCTCGAAGCCCTGCAGTCGCGTTTTCCCTTCAGCGAGCCCGCCCGCCAGGCCCAGCTCGACCTGATCTACGTGTACTACAAGAGCCGCCAGACCGATCCGGCCATCGATGCCGCCGACACCTTCATCCGCGAGAACCCCACCAATCCGCGCGTGGATTACGCCTACTACATGAAGGGCCTGGTGTACTTCGAACGGCAGGCGAATTTCCTCGAGCGCTATTTCAACGTCGATCTCTCGCAGCGCCCCCCGATCAACGCGCGCAAATCCTTCGAGGCCTTCGACGATCTGATCAAGAAATATCCCCACAGCGAGTACGTCGGCGATGCCCGCCAGCGCATGATCTTCCTGCGCAACCGCCTCGCCGATTTCGAGCTGCACGTGGCGCTGTACTACATGCGCCGCGGCGCCTTCGTGGGCGCCATCAACCGCGCCAAGTTCTGCGTCGAGAACTACGACGGTGCGCCCGCCGTGCGCGGATCCATGAAGGTGCTGGTCGATGCCTACCGGCAGCTCGGCATGATGGATCTCGCGTCCAATGCCGAACGCGTCTACTCCGACAACTATCCCGGCAGCCTGCGCGACATCCAGGAGAAGAAGTCCTGGTGGCGGCGGGTGTTCTGAGCGGCCGAAATTTTCGCCTTCGAAGCGTTCATTGCGCTTTGTACCCGCTGGTGATCGGGTACCGCCAGTCCCGCCCGAACGCCCGGCCGCTCACCCTCACACCCGGCGGCGCCTGACGACGCTTGTATTCGTTGCGCTTCACCAGCGCGAGGATGCGGCCCACGGTCTGCCGGTCGAAGCCGCGGGCGGCGATCTGCTCCACCGACAGATCCTCCTCGATGAACGCTTCGAGAATGGGGTCGAGCACCTCGTAGGGCGGCAGGCTGTCGGTGTCCTTCTGTTCGTGCCGCAGCTCCGCCGACGGCGGCCGCTCGATCACCCGGTTGGGGATCACCGGCGATTGCGCATTGCGCCATTTGCACAACCGGTAGACCAGGAGCTTGCTGCAATCCTTGATGGGCGCGAAACCGCCCGCCATGTCGCCGTACAGGGTGGCGTAACCCACCGACATCTCGCTCTTGTTGCCCGTGGTGAGCAACATGCGCCCGCTCTTGTTCGAGATGCCCATGAGCAGCACCCCGCGGCAGCGCGACTGGATGTTCTCCTCCGCCGTGTCCGGTTCCCGCCCGGCGAATTCGCCCTGCAGGGCCGACAGAGTGGCCTCGAACATGCCCTCGATGGAGATCTCGCTGTGCCTGACCTTGAGCTGCGCCGCCTGCGCCGCGGCGTCGTCCTTGCTCATCTGGGAGGTGTAGCGCGAGGGCATGGCCACCGATTGCACCCGGTCCGCCCCCAGCGCATCCACCGCGATGCACAGGGTGAGCGCGGAATCGATGCCGCCCGACAAACCGAGAATCACGCCCGGAAAGCCGTGTTTGTCCACGTAATCGCGCGTGCCCTGCACCAGCGCTCCGTACACGCTCTCTTCCTGGCCCTGCAGGGGCACGACCCGTCCCGGCCGCGGCGTCACGGCGCCGGTCGCATCCACGGTAAGGTCCACGGGGTACAGTCCTTCGGTGAACGCCGGCGCCCGCAAGGTCACCGCGCCCCGCGCGTCCATGACGAACGAGTTGCCGTCGAACACCAGTTCGTCCTGCCCGCCGATCAAATTCACGAACACCAGCGGAATACCCGTCTCGGCCACCCGCACACGGCCGATTTCCTGCTCCCGCTGCGTCTGCTTGTCCATTTCGTAGGGCGAGGCGTTGATCACCAGCAGCACCTGGGCGCCCGCGTCGCGCGACCACCGGGCCGGCCCCGGCTCCCAGACGTCCTCGCACACCAGAACGCCCGCCATGACCCCGTTGATGTCCACCACCGTGGGCCCGGTGCCCGGGGTGAAATAACGCTTCTCGTCGAACACCCGGTAGTTGGGCAGGCAGGCCTTGCGATGATTGGCGAGCACCGCGCCGTCCCGGATCACGATGGCCGAATTGTAGAGGGTGGATCCCACGTATTCGGGGTAGCCCGCCACCAGGGTGATGCCCCGCACTTCGCGTCGCAGGCGCTCGAGGGACTTCGCCACCTGGCTTCGCATCCCGGAGTGGAACAACAAATCCTCCGGTGGATAGCCGGACACCGCCAGTTCCGGCACCAGCAACACGTGCCCCTGCAGCCGGTCGCGCGCCTCGGTCGCCGCCGCCACGATGCGCGTCGTGTTGCCGTCCACGTCGCCCACCACCAGGTTGAGCTGCGCCATCACGCAACGCAGAACGGGTGCAGCGGCCGGTGCGGTCAAGGCCGGGTCCTACTTCTTGCGGCGCGCGGCTTTCGCGGCCCGAGGCGGCTTCTCGGACTTGCCGGACTTGCC
>CAZZWZ010000196.1:0-7466 GCA_964657955.1 uncultured Steroidobacteraceae bacterium | reverse complement strand
CCGCCGGTACGCACCGGCGGTTTGTTTTTGCGAAGCGCCGGGATCGGGCGCGAGCCGGGGTTGCGATTCGGGATGTGCGTACGCAGCAGGATGACATAGATGGCGAAGCAGGATTACTACAAGCTCCTCGAATTGCCGCGGACGGCCACGGCCGACGAGATCAAGAGGGCGTACCGCCGCCTGGCCATGAAGTTTCATCCCGACCGCAATCCGGACAACCCGGAGGCCGAACACAAGTTCAAGGAGTGCAAGGAGGCCTACGAGGTGCTGACGGACGCGCAGAAGCGCGCCGTTTACGATCAATTCGGCCATGCCGGCCTCGAGGGCGGGCGCGGCGGCGGGTTCAGCGCGGGGGAGGCCTTCGGCGACATCTTTGGCGAGATGTTCGGCGACATCTTCTCGGGTGGGCAGCGCGGCGGGCGCTCGCAGGTGTTTCGGGGCGCGGACCTGCGCTTCGAGCTGGAAATCGATCTGGAGCAGGCGGTGTTCGGCACCGACACCGAGATCCAGATTCCGTCGCTGGCCGAGTGCAAGACCTGCAAGGGTTCGGGCGCGGCCAAGGGCTCGGTGCCGAAGACCTGTGACACCTGCCACGGGCAGGGGCAGGTTCGCGTCCAGCAATCCATCTTCACCATCCAACAGCCCTGTCCGCGCTGCAAGGGGCGCGGCAAGATCATCAGCAATCCCTGCGACACCTGTTTCGGACAGGGGCGCGTGCGGCAGGAGAAGACGCTGGCGGTGTCGGTGCCGGCGGGTGTGGACACGGGCGACCGGATACGCTTGAACGGTGAGGGCGAGGCCGGCCGCAACGGCGGACCGGCCGGCGACCTGTACGTGGAGATGAAGGTGCGCGAGCACGCCATCTTCGAGCGCGAGGGCAGTCATCTGTCCTGCGAAGTGCCCATCAGCATCACCACGGCGGCGCTCGGCGGCTCGGTGACGGTGCCCACGTTGAACGGCGAAGTGGTGCTCAAGATACCCGTGGAGACGCAGTCGGGCCGGGTGTTCCGGGTGCGCGAGAAGGGCGTCAAGCCGGTGCGCGGCGGCGCAGCCGGCGATTTGTTCTGCCGGGTGGTGGTCGAGACCCCGGTGAGCTTGAACGGCGAGCAGCGCGAGTTGCTGCGCAGACTCGAGGCTTCGTTGCAGGAGGGGGACGGCGCGCACAAGCCGCGCGAGCAGACCTTTCTCGACGGGGTGAAGAAATTTTTCACCGGCGCGGCCGAGTGAGCCGGCGGTGCCCGGGGTCGCGGTGTTCGGGGTCTCGGGGCGCATGGGCCAATCGCTGGTGCGGCTGTTGGCGGGCACCGGGGACGAGGTCGGGGCGGCGGGTCTGACCTTGTCGGGCGCCATCGGCGCCCGCGGCGGTGCCGGGGGCGCGGATGCGGCGACGTCCGCGGGCATTCCGGCCACGGGCGTGCTGGTGACGGACGATCCCGCCGGCGGGTTGCGCGGTGCGGCGGTGGCCGTCGATTTCAGCCGCCCGGAGTGCGTCGCCGACCATGCGCAGGCCTGCGTGCTGGCCCGCGTGCCGCTGTTGGTGGGCACCACGGGGCTGGATGGCGCGGCGCGTGCCGCGCTGCAACGCGCGTCGCGGCAGGTGGCGGTGTTGATCGCGCCCAACACCAGTCTGGGCGTGGTGCTCATGATGCGGCTGGTGCGCGAAGCGGCCGCCGTGCTGTCCGCGGACTTCGACGTGGAGATCGCCGAGACCCATCATCGGCACAAGCGTGATGCGCCCTCGGGCACGGCGCTCGCCCTGGGAGACGTGGTGGCGGCCGCGCGCGGCGCGGCGCTCGACGACCTGGCGGTGTTCGACCGGCACGGGACATCCTCGCCGCGATCACCGGGCAGCATCGGCTTCTCGGCGCAGCGCGCCGGCGACGTGGTCGGCGAACACACCGTGCTGTTCGCCACCGCCGGCGAGCGCCTGGAGATCACCCACCGCGCGGCCGACCGTGCCATCTTCGCGCGGGGCGCGCTGCGCGCCGCCGCCTGGCTGGTGGGCCGCCCGGCCGGGTTGTACGGCATGGAGAGCGTGCTCGACCCGCCCCGGCCGTAGACAGTCATCCCAGGTCTCGTTATCATTCGCGCCCGGTACGAGTGTCGCGGCCGATCACGAGCCGCGACTCAACTTCATCAAGCGGGAGGACGTTCGACAGAGCGCCTCCCGCTTTGCGCATCTGCGGAACGCGCGTGGCGCAAAGCGAGGAACCGGAGTGTCGACACCTGCAGTGCTAGCTCTCGAGGACGGCACCGTTTTTCGTGGTCTCTCGGTCGGGGCGAAGGGCAACACGACCGGCGAGGTGGTGTTCAACACCGCCATGTCGGGGTATCAGGAAATCCTCACCGACCCGTCGTACTGCCGTCAGATCGTCACCCTCACCTATCCGCACGTGGGCAACACCGGCACGACCCCCGAGGACCTCGAGTCCGGCGCGGTGTTCGCCGCCGGGCTGGTCATCCGCGATCTGCCGCTGCTGCATTCGAACTGGCGTGCCACCGAGTCGCTCGGCAGTTTCCTGCAGCGTTGCAAACTGGTGGCCATCGCCGACATCGACACCCGCAAACTGACCCGCGTGCTCCGCGACAAGGGCGCCCAGTCGGGCTGCATCATGACGGGGGATCACATCGACGAGGCGGACGCGGTGCGGGCGGCGAAAAAATTTCCCGGGCTCAAGGGGATGGATCTCGCCAAGACCGTCTCCACCAAGAAACCCTATCAGTGGAACGACGGACCGATCTGGAAGACGGCCGCCAAACCCCCGCGTCCGCAGACCCGCCTGCATGTCGTGGTCTACGATTTCGGGATCAAGCGCAACATCCTGCGCATCCTGGCCGAGAGCGGCTGCCGCATGACGGTGGTTCCGGCGCAGACGCCGGCGGAGCAGGTGGTCGCGATGAACCCCGACGGCGTCTTCCTCAGCAACGGACCGGGCGACCCCGAGCCCTGCGACTACGCCATCGCGGCCATCGCCGCCCTGCTCGAGACCGACCTGCCGATCTTCGGCATCTGCCTGGGCCACCAGCTCCTCGCGCTGGCGAGCGGCGCGAGGACCGTCAAGATGAAGACCGGCCATCACGGCGCCAATCACCCGGTGCTGGAGATCGAGTCGGGGCGCGTGATGATCTCCAGCCAGAATCACGGCTTCGCGGTCGACGGCGACACCCTGCCGGCCACCGTGCGGGCCACGCATCGCTCGTTGTTCGACGGTTCGAACCAGGGCATCGCGCGCACCGACAAGCCCGCTTTCAGCTTTCAAGGTCACCCCGAGGCCAGTCCCGGGCCGCACGACCTGCGTCAGTTGTTCGAGCATTTCATGTATCTGATGGTCAAACGCATCCAGGCCACGTCCCGCCTTCGCACGTCCGCCCGACAGAAATCGGCCGAGGGCTAGCCCATGCCGAAGAGAACCGATCTCGACAGCATCCTCATCATCGGTGCCGGGCCCATCATCATCGGCCAGGCATGCGAGTTCGATTACTCCGGCGCCCAGGCCTGCAAGGCGCTGAAGGAGGAGGGCTACCGCGTCATCCTGGTGAACTCCAATCCGGCCACCATCATGACGGACCCGGAGACCGCGGACAGCGTCTACATCGAGCCCATCAACTGGCGCACCGTCGAGCGCATCATCGAAAAGGAGCGCCCCGGCGCGCTGCTGCCCACCATGGGCGGACAGACCGCCCTCAACACGGCGCTCGATCTCGCGCGCGAGGGCGTGCTCGAGAAATACGGCGTCGAGATGATCGGCGCCACCAAGCGGGCCATCGACATGGCCGAGGACCGCGAGCTGTTCCGGCGCGCCATGACGGAGATCGGGCTGGACAGCGCGCGCGCGCGCATCGCCCACAGCATGGAGGAGGCGCTGGCGGTGCAGTCGGAAATCGGCTTTCCCACCGTCATCCGGCCCTCGTTCACCATGGGCGGCAGCGGCGGCGGCATCGCGTACAACCGCGAGGAATTCGAGGCCATCGTCGCCCGCGGGCTGGACGCCTCCCCCACGAACGAGGTGCTGCTCGAGGAGTCGGTGCTGGGGTGGAAGGAATACGAGATGGAGGTGGTCCGGGACCGCAACGACAACTGCATCATCGTATGTTCCATCGAGAACCTCGATCCCATGGGGGTGCACACGGGCGACTCGATCACCGTGGCGCCGGCGCAGACGTTGAGCGACAAGGAATACCAGCGCCTGCGCGATGCGTCGATCGCGGTGCTGCGCAAGATCGGCGTCGATACCGGCGGCTCGAACGTGCAGTTCGCCGTCAATCCCGACGACGGGCGGGTGCTGGTGATCGAGATGAACCCGCGCGTGTCGCGTTCCTCCGCGCTGGCCTCCAAGGCCACGGGATTTCCCATCGCCAAGATCGCCGCCAAGCTGGCGGTGGGCTACACGCTCGACGAATTGAAGAACGAGATCACGGGCGGGGGCACCCCCGCATCCTTCGAGCCCAGCATCGATTACGTGGTGACGAAGATTCCGCGCTTCACGTTCGAGAAGTTCCCCGGCGCCGACGCCCGCCTCACCACGCAGATGAAATCGGTGGGCGAGGCCATGGCCATCGGCCGCACGTTCCAGGAGTCGCTGCACAAGGCGCTGCGCAGCCTGGAGCTGGGCTACGACGGCTTCGACGAACAGCTCGTGCATCCGTTGAGCGACGCCTCGGTGGAGCGGCTGACCTACGAACTGCGCTGGCCCGGGCCGGATCGCATCCTGTACGTGGGGGATGCGTTTCGCGCGGGCTGGACGCTGCAGCAGGTGTTCGAGGCCACGCGGATCGATCCCTGGTTCCTGGCGCAGATCGAGGATCTGCTGCGCGAGGAAGCCCTGCTCAGGGCGCAGGGTTTCGACTCGCTGGATCACGCGCGGCTGCGGCGGTTGAAGCGCAAGGGCTTCGCCGATTCGCGCATCGCCACGCTGGTGGCGCGCGACGAGGCGACGGTGCGCAGCCGCCGGCGCAAGCTGGGCGTGCATCCCGTCTACAAGCGCGTCGACACCTGCGCCGCGGAGTTCGCCACCGCGACGGCCTACCTGTACTCGACCTACGAGGAGGAATGCGAGGCCGATCCCACCGACCGCCGCAAGATCATGATCCTGGGCGGCGGGCCGAACCGCATCGGACAGGGCATCGAATTCGACTACTGCTGCGTGCACGCGGCCATGGCGCTGCGCGAGGATGGTTTCGAGACCATCATGGTCAACTGCAATCCGGAGACGGTGTCCACCGATTACGACACTTCCGACCGGTTGTACTTCGAGCCCCTCACCTTCGAAGACGTCATGGAGATCATCGAGAAGGAGAAGCCCGAGGGGGTGATCGTCCAGTACGGCGGACAGACGCCCTTGAAACTCTCCCGCGCGCTGGCGGCCGCCGGGGCGCCCATCATCGGCACCACGCCGGACAGCATCGACATCGCCGAGGATCGCGAGCGCTTTCAGAAGCTCGTGACGGCGCTGAAACTCAAGCAGCCCGCGAATGCCACGGCACGCGCCGAAGAGCAGGCCGTGTTGCTTGCCCGCGAAGTCGGCTTTCCCCTGGTGGTGCGGCCCAGCTACGTGCTCGGCGGCCGGGCCATGGAGGTGGTGTTCAGCGAGGACGATCTGCGGCAGTACATGCGCGACGCCGTGAAGGTGTCGAACGACAGCCCCGTGCTGCTGGATCGTTTCCTGGACCTCGCCATCGAAGTGGACGTGGATGCGGTGAGCGACGGCGAGGCGGTGTTGATCGGCGGCATCATGGAGCACATCGAGCAGGCCGGCGTGCATTCGGGGGATTCGGGCTGTTCGCTGCCGCCCAACGGGTTGTCGCCGGAGATCCAGGACGAATTGCGCGCGCAGACCTGCAAGCTCGCGAAGGCGCTCAACGTCGTGGGGCTGATGAACATCCAGTTCGCCATCCAGAGCGGCGTGATCTACATCCTGGAGGTCAATCCGCGCGCCTCGCGCACCGTGCCGTTCGTGTCCAAGGCCACCGGCATCCCGCTGGCCAAGGTGGCGGCGCGCGTGATGACGGGCAAATCGCTGGCACGGCAAGGGCAGACCGTCGAGCGCATCCCGCCTTACTTTTCGGTGAAGGAGGCGGTGTTTCCGTTCAATAAATTCCCCGAGGCGGACCCCATTCTCGGGCCCGAGATGAAATCCACCGGCGAGGTCATGGGCACCGGGCACACCTTCGGCGAAGCGTATGCCAAGGCGCAGGCGGCCTCCGGCGTGGTGCTGCCGACGCGGGGCCTGTGCTTCATCAGCGTGCGCGATCGCGACAAACCCGGCGCCATCCTGCTGGCGCAGATGTTCATCGCCCGCGGCTTCGAAATCGCCGCCACCGGGGGCACCGCCGCGGTGCTGGAGGAGGCCGGCGTCGTCTGCCGGCGGGTCAACAAGGTACGCGAGGGTCGCCCGCACGTCGTCGATATGATAAAAAACGACGAGGTCGCGCTGATCGTCAACACCACCGAGGGCAAACAGGCGGTGCGCGAGTCGCGTTCGATCCGCCGCGAGGCGGTGGCGCGCAAGGTGACCTACTACACGACGGTCAACGGGGCACGGGCCACCTGCGACGCGCTCGACCATCTCGGCGACATTGAAGTCAACCGGCTGCAGGATTTGCACAAGGAACTATCGGCGTGAAACGTACCCCCATGACCCTGCGCGGCGCCGAGCGCCTGAAACAGGAGCTGAAACAGCTGAAGAGCGAGGCTCGCCCGAACGTCATCAAGGCCATCGCCGAGGCGCGCGCGCACGGCGATCTGTCGGAAAATGCGGAATACCACGCGGCCCGCGAGCAGCAGAGTTTCATCGAGGGCCGCATCAACGACATCGAGAACCGGCTGTCGAACTCCGAGGTGATCGACGTGACCACGTTGAATGCCACCGGCAGGGTGGTGTTCGGCGCCACCGTGGAGCTCACCGACGAGGACTCGGGCGCCAAGTTCGTCTACCAGCTGGTGGGCGACGACGAGGCCGACATCAAGCAGGGGCTGCTCTCGGTGTCCTCGCCCATCGCGCGCGGCCTCATCGGCAAGTCCGAGGGCGACGTCGTCGACGTGACCGTGCCCGGCGGCATCCGCACGTACGAGATCGTGACCGTGCGCTACGTTTGAGCGGTCGCCGCCCGTGACGTCTGCCGCCACCTGGCCGCTGCGCGCCGTTTCCCGCGCGTGAGGGCCGTGCCCCCGCCGGCGCGCGCCGTCCTTCGCCCGTGACCGTCGCTGCCGCGCCCGTGATACGCCGGGCGTTTCGCATGGTTTTCGTGCTGTGGGCCGGCAGTTTGTGGTCCCTGGCCCTGTGGGTGGCGCCCGTCCTGTTCCGGGCCCAGAGCGATCGCCACGTGGCGGGCGTGCTGGCGGCGGCGTTGTTCTCCGCAGAGACCTACGTGAGCCTGGCCACCGTGGCCTTCGCCGCGCTCCTCGGGCAGCGGTCCCGATTCTGGCCGGCCACCGCGGCGGCGGCGCTGCTGGCGGTGAATGAATG
>CAZZWZ010000195.1:0-7508 GCA_964657955.1 uncultured Steroidobacteraceae bacterium | reverse complement strand
GGCCGCGCCGGCCGCGTCAAACCCGCGCCGCCGCCTCCACGTAGGAAATCGGCGCCTCCGCCAGGCTCTCGAAGGTCACCTCGCGCCACGCGCTCTCCGTGCCGATCAGCGCCCGCAGCAGCTTGTTGTTCAAGGCGTGCCCCGATTTGTAGCCGCTGAACTCGCCGATGAGGCTGTGGCCCAACAGGTACAGATCGCCGATGGCGTCCAGGATCTTGTGCTTGACGAACTCGTCCTCGTAGCGCAGGCCGTCCTCGTTGAGCACGCGCGTGTCGTCGAGCACGATGGCATTGTCCATGTTCCCGCCCAGCGCCAGATTGCGCGAACGCAGGCTCTCCAGGTCGCGCATGAAGCCGAAGGTGCGCGCGCGGCTCACCTCGCGCAGGAACGACGTGGTGGAAAAATCCATGGTGGCGGTCTGCGAATGCTTCTTGAAGGTGGGGTGGTTGAATTCGATCTCGAAATTCACCTTGAACCCGTCGTAGGGATCGAAGCGCGCCCACTTGTCGCCGTCGTCGACCTGCAGGCTTTCGAGGATGCGGATGAAGCGCTTCGGCGCCTTCTGCTCCTCGATGCCCGCCGACTGCAGCAGGAAGACGAACGGGCCCGCGCTGCCGTCCATGATGGGCACCTCGCCCGCGTTCACCTCCACCAGCGCGTTGTCGACGCCCAGTCCCGCCAGCGCCGACAGCAGGTGTTCCACGGTGGAGATCTTGACGCCGCCGCTCTGCAACGTCGTGCCCATGGTGGTCTCGCCCACGTTCTCCGCATGGGCCTTGATGTCCACGGGCACGTCGAAATCGGTGCGGCGGAAGACGATGCCGGTATCGGGGGACGCGGGGCGCACGGTCATCAAGACTTTCTGCCCGGTATGCAACCCGACCCCGGTGGCCCGGATCGAGTTCTTCAATGTTCTCTGATTCAACATGGGAGACGATTCAACATGGGAAAGCGCAGCCAACCTCGCAGCAACAACGCCAAAGGTACCACAGGCAGGCAAACGCCCGGCAGCCGCAACCTGTGAAGCGCGTCACCGGAAAAAGTTCAAACCGGCGCCCGCGGCGGCATCGAATCACCGCGGGCGCCAAACTGGAACGTCCTCGAGATCGACTCAGTCGGCCTGGCGGCGCAGGAATGCCGGAATGTCCAGCAAATCCTCCGATTCCACCTCCGCGCGCAGGCCGTCGCCCACCGCCCGCTGCCGCTGCACCGTGGGCCGGTCGAGCATGGCGTAGTCGGTGGGGACCACCGGCGACTTCGGCCGCACCATGCGCATGGCCGGCGTGGGCGCCACGGCCGCCATGGGTTGCTGCGGTGCCAACGACCGCACCACGGGCTTGCCGAGACCGGTGGCCACCACCGTCACCCGGATCTGATTGGACATCTCCGGATCGATCACCGTGCCCACCACCACCGTGGCATCGTCGGAGGCGAACTGCTTGATGACGTTGCCCACTTCCTGGAACTCGCCGATGGACAGGTCCATGCCCGCCGTGACGTTGACCAGGATGCCCTGGGCGCCGGCCAGGTTGATGTCCTCCAGCAGCGGGCTCGAAATCGCCGCCTCGGCGGCCTCGCGCGCGCGGTCCTCGCCCGCCGCCGCGCCCGATCCCATCATCGCCATCCCGGTCTCCGACATGACGGTGCGCACGTCCGCGAAGTCGACGTTGATCAAGCCGGGCCGGGTGATGAGTTCGGCGATGCCCTGCACCGCGCCCTGCAACACCGTGTTCGCCGCCTTGAACGCGTCCAGCAACGTGGTGCTGCTGCCCAGCACCGCCAGGAGTTTCTGGTTCGGGATGGTGATCAGGGAGTCCACGTACTTGGACAGCTCCACCATGCCCTGATCCGCCACGCGCGAACGTTTGTTCCCTTCCATCTCGAACGGCTTGGTGACCACGGCCACCGTCAGGATGCCGAGTTCCTTGGCCACCTGCGCCACCACCGGCGCGGCGCCCGTGCCCGTGCCGCCGCCCATGCCTGCGGTGATGAACAGCATGTCGCAGCCCTCGATGAGCTCGATGATGCGGTCGCGGTCCTCCATGGCCGCCTGCCGGCCCACTTCCGGATCGGCGCCCGCGCCCAGCCCCTTGGTGATGTTGCAGCCGATCTGCAGGGCGGTGCGCACCTTGCCGTGCTTCAAGGCCTGCGCGTCGGTGTTGATGCAGATGAATTCCACGCCTTCGAGGCCGGCCTGCACCATGTGCGCGACGGCGTTGCCGCCGCCGCCGCCCACCCCGATCACCTTGATCACAGCGCTCTGGCTGTACGAGTCCATCAGTTCAAACATTCCAGTTCTCCTTGCGTTATTTCGATGCGGTCAAAAAAAATCAAAAATTCCCCTGAAACCAGGCTCTCGTGCGTTCCAAGAACGACTTCACGCCGCCGCCGAGCAGCGGCGCCTCGATGCGGCGCGTCTCCATCATGCTTTTCGCGTACAGCAGCAACCCCACCCCCGTGGCATGGATGGGATTGCTCACCACGTCGACCAGGCCGCTCACGTACTGCGGCACGCCGAGGCGCACCGGCATGTGGAACACTTCCTCGGCCAGCTCGATGGCGCCCTCCATCTTGGAGCTGCCGCCGGTGAGCACGATGCCGGTGGCCACCGCTTCCTCGAGCCCCGCGCGGCGCAGTTCGTCGCGGATCAGGCCGAACAGTTCCTCGTAGCGCGGCTCGACGATCTCCGCCAGGGTCTGGCGCGCGAGACGCCGCGGCGGGCGGTCGCCCACGCTCGGCACCTCGATGGTCTCGTCGGGATTGGCGAGCTGCGACAGCGCGCAGGCGTACTTGATCTTGATGTCCTCGGCGTACTGCGTCGGGGTGCGCATCGACACCGCGATGTCGTTGGTGACCTGGTCGCCGGCGATGGGGATCACCGCGGTGTGCCGGATGGCGCCGCCGCCGAACACCGCCATGTCCGTGGTGCCGCCGCCGATGTCCACCACGCACACGCCCAGGTCCTTCTCATCCTCGGTGAGCACCGCATAGCTCGATGCGAGCTGTTCGAGCACGATGTCGTCGACGGCGAGGCCGCAACGCTGCACGCATTTGACGATGTTCTGGGCGGCGCTGTCCGCGCCCGTCACGATGTGCACCTTGGCCTCCAGCCGCACGCCCGACATGCCGATGGGATCGCGGATGCCCTCCTGCGTGTCGATGATGAATTCCTGCGGCAGCACGTGCAGGATCTTCTGGTCGGCGGGGATGGCCACCGCCTTCGCGGCGTCGATGACGCGGTCGACGTCGCTCTGCAGCACCTCCTTGTCCTTGATGGCGACGATGCCGTGCGAATTAAGGCTGCGCACGTGGCTGCCCGCGATGCCGGCATACACCGAGTGGATCTCGCAGCCGGCCATCATCTCCGCCTCCTCGACGGCGCGCTGGATGGACTGCACGGTGGACTCGATGTTGACCACCACGCCCTTCTTCAGGCCGCGCGAGGGCTGGCTGCCGATCCCGATGATCTCCAGCGTTCCATCGGCCTTGATCTCGCCGACGATGGCCACGACCTTGCTCGTGCCGGTGTCGAGGCCCACCACCAAATTGCGGTCAGAACGCTTCGCCATGGATCCTTGCAACCTCTAGACGTCGGTGTCGTCGGAACGTTTGGCGCCGTTCGGGACCGGCGCCGCCGCATTGCGCCAGCCGATCGCGAAGCCGTTCGAGTAGCGCATGTCCACGTAAGCGATCTCGTTCAGCCGATGCGAGATCACCTGCGAGGCGGTGCGGATGAACCGGTCGAGGCGCTGGTCCACGCTGCGTCGTCCCAGCCGCACCGTCACCCCGCTGTCCAGGTCCATCTCCCAGGCGCCCCGGTCGTCGAGACGCAGCGCCGCGATGCGCATGCCGGCCTCGAGCATGCGGCCCTGCGCGGCGAGGAAGCGCTGCGCCACCTGCGACTCGGTGCCGTCGGGGCCGCTCAGGCGCGGCAGCTCGGCGGGCACGTGCGCGGCGGCGCGCACGAACAGCCGCCCGCGCGTGTTCAAGAGCCCCGATTCGCCCCAGCGCGCCGCGGCAGTCTCCTCCACCACCGTGACGTGCAGGCTGTTGGGCCAGCGACGCTGCACCCGCGCGTGATCCACCCAGGGCACGGTCTCCACCGCCCGCTGCACGGCATCGAGGTCCGCCGACATGAAGCCCGCGTTGGCGAAGGGCGCCACCGCCTTCTCGATCTGACCCGGCGAGACCCGTTGAAAACTGCCGTCCATGGAGATCACGCGGATCGGCCGGTCCAGGGCCCAGGCCGCTCCCGCCAGGCCGCCCAGCAGCAGCAGCAGCATGGCGCCGCGGCGCGCGTGGGTGCGCCATTCGACGATGAACGCCGGCAGGCGACGCGGCGCTTGCTCGCCCTTCGCGCGGTTCTTCGGCCGATTGCGGCGCTCGAACAGGCTCATCGGCGCTCCCGCAGGAAGCTGGTCTCGAGCACGCGCCAGCACAGCTCCGGAAAATCCATGCCGGCCTGTCGCGCCGCCATGGGCACCAGGCTGTGGTCCGTCATGCCGGGAGTGGTGTTGATCTCGATGAAATAAAACCGCTCGTTGGCCTCGTCGCGCATGAAATCGACGCGCCCCCAGCCGGCGCAGTCCGTGACCCGGAAGGCGGCCAGCGCCGCGGCCTGCAACGCGGCCTCGGCGGCGGCATCCAGTCCGCTCGGGCAGTGGTACTGCGTGTCGTTGCGGAAGTACTTCGCCTGGTAATCGTAGAATTCGGTGGCCGGCTTGATGCGGATCGAGGGCAGCGCCCGGTCCTGCAGCACGCCGACGGTGTATTCCTCGCCCGCGACGAAGCGCTCGGCGAACACGATGGGATCCACCGCCCGCGCGGCGGCGAAGGCGGCCGCGAGTTCGTCCGCGCTCTTGACCTTGCTCATGCCCACGCTCGAACCCTGCGAGGCGGGCTTGACCATCAGCGGCAGGCCGAGTGCCGCGAGGGCGCCGGGCAGATCCTGCGGGCTCGACAGCACCGCGTACTCGGGCGCGACGTAGCCCGCGCCCACCACCACGCGTTTGGTCTTGAGCTTGTCCATGGTGAGCGCGGAGGCCAGCACGCCGCTGCCCGTGTAGGGAATGCCCAGCCATTCGAGCGCGCCCTGCATCAAGCCGTCCTCGCCGCCCGGTCCGTGAAGTATGTTGAAGGCGCGGTCGAACCCCTCGGCGCGCAGCGCCGGCACCGGCCGGTCCTGCGGGTCGAAGGGATGCGCATCCACGCCGCGGCTCTGCAGGGCGGCCAGCACCGCGTGGCCGCTGATCAGGGAGATGTCGCGCTCCGCGGAATTTCCGCCCAGCAGCACCGCGACCTTGCCGAACTCTGCGGCGGCCGCGATGCGGCGCGTCGCGGGACGGGTGACGAGCAGACTCATGCGGGTTCTCCGACGATGCGGACTTCGGTCTTGAGGTCCACCTGGTGCAGTTCGGCGACGGTGCGCTGCACGTGGCGGATCAGGGCCTCGATGTCCGCGGCGCGCGCGGCGCCGTGATTGATGATGAAATTGGCGTGTTTCTCCGACACCGACGCATCGCCGATGCGAAAGCCCTTGAGGCCGGACTCCTCGATCAGGCGTCCCGCGTGCCGGCCGGGCGGATTGGTGAACACCGATCCGCAGCTCCACTCGCCGATGGGCTGGGTCTGCTTGCGGCGTTCGAGCATCTCGCGGATGGCCGCATCGTTGACGCCCGGCTTGCGTTCGAATTCCAGGCGCGCCGCCACGAACCATTCGCCCGGATGGACGCGCACGCTGCGGTAGCCGATCTCGTAGTCGCTGGCGGGGCGCGTCTGGCGCGAGCCGCGCCGGTCGATCACCTCCACGTCCACCACGTGCCGCCAGGTCTCCCCGTCCCAGGCACCGGCGTTCATGGCGAGCGCGCCGCCCAGCGTCCCCGGGATGCCCGCGAAGAATTCCGCCGGCCCGAGGCCCCATTTCACGCACTGCCGCGCGAGCTTGCCGCACGGCACGCCGGCCTGCGCGTAGATGCGGTTGGCGCTCACGCGCTCCAGCGACCCGAGGGTCCCGTTGGTGGACACCACGGCACCGCGCAGCCCGCCGTCGCGCACCAGCAGATTGCTGCCGAGGCCCACCCAGAGCAGCGGCATGTCGCCGGGAATCTGCCGCAGGAACGACGAGAGGTCGGTGACGTCGCGCGGCGTGAAGAAGAGGTCGGCGGGACCGCCCGCATGCCACGAGGTGTATTTCGACATGGGCGCATCGAACAGGATGCGTGCCCCGAATTCCGGCGAGATGCGCAGCGTGTCCATGTGCGCGGAGCCGCTCATGCGGCCGCTTCCGGCGCGAAGCGCGCCTTCAATTCGTGGGCCACGTCGCCCATGTTGCCCGCGCCCATGGTGAGCACCACGTCGCCGTCGTGCAGCACGCCGCGCAGCGACTCGGGAAGGTCGTGCACGTCCTCCACGAACACCGGTTCGACGACCCCGCGGCTGCGCACGGCGCGGCAGATCGCGCGGCCGTCGGCGCCGGCGATGGGCGCTTCGCCGGCCGCGTACACCTCGGTGACCAGGAGCACGTCGCACTCGCTCAGCGCGCGTGCGAAGTCGTCGATGAGATCGCGGGTGCGCGTGTAGCGGTGCGGCTGGAAGGCCAGCACCAGGCGGCGCGAGGGCCAGCCCTGGCGCACCGCGTCCAGCGTGGCCGCCACCTCGGTGGGATGATGGCCGTAGTCGTCGACGATCAGGGCACGGCCGCCGGGCCACTGGATTTCGCCCAGCTGCTGCAGGCGCCGCTCGATGCCCTGGAACCGGACCAGCGCCTCCTGGATGTCGGCGTCGGCGATGCCGAGCTCGGTGGCCACGGCGACGGCCGCCAGAGAATTGAGCACGTTGTGCCGGCCGGGCAGGTTGACGGTGACGGCCAGCGGCGCGTGTCCCGGACGCTCGGCGTGGTAGCGCGACTGCAGGCCGTCGCGGATCACGTTGACCGCGCGCACGTCCGCGTCCGCATCGAAGCCGTAGGTCACGAAGGGCCGCGCCACCTCCTCGAGGATGCTGCGCACGTTCTGATCGTCCACGCACAGCACGGCGAGGCCGTAGAACGGCAGGTTGTGCAGGAACTCGACGAAGCTCTGTTTGAGCCGCGCGAAATCCCCTTCGTGCGTGGTCAGATGATCGTTGTCGATGTTGGTGACGATGGCGATCATGGGATGCAGGTGCATGAACGACGCGTCGCTCTCGTCGGCCTCGGCCACCAGGTAACGTCCCGCACCCAGGCGTGCATTGCTGTCGGCGCTCTTCAAGCGGCCGCCGATGACGAAGGTCGGATCGAGTCCGCCCTCCGCCAGGATGCTCGCCACCAAGCTGGTGGTGGTCGTCTTGCCGTGAGTTCCCGCCACTGCCACCGAATAGCGGAACCGCATGAGCTCGCCCAGCATCTCGGCGCGCGGCACCACCGGAATACGCAAGCTCAGCGCCGCAGCCACTTCCGGATTCGAGCGATTGATGGCGGTCGACACGACGACGACGTCGGCCTTGCCCAGATTCTCCGCGGCATGACCGAT
>CAZZWZ010000194.1:0-7530 GCA_964657955.1 uncultured Steroidobacteraceae bacterium | reverse complement strand
CGTGCTCGACAAGGAGCGCGGCATCCTGTCCGAACAGACCAAGGGCGAGAAGAAGCCCCCCGAGATCATCGCCAAGATGGTGGAGGGCCGGCTGCGAAAATATCTGGCGGAGATCACGCTCATGGGCCAGCCGTTCGTCAAGGATCCCGACACCACGGTGGAGAAGCTGGTCAAGAAGGCCGGCGCCAGGGTGATTCGGTTCGTGCGCTACGAAGTGGGCGCCGGCATCGAGAAGAAGCAGGAGGACTTCGTCGGCGAGGTCATGGCGCAGGTGAAGGCGCAGGAGAAGCCGCCCGAGAAACACTAGGCTCGCGGCCTTCGACGGCCCGCCGCGCAAGGTTAATTCGACTTAGGGACCCCGCTGCGGCGGGGTCTTTTATAGTAGGGTACGCGACCATGAGCACCACTGGCACAGCACGCTATCGCAGAATATTGGTCAAGCTGTCCGGCGAAGCGCTGCTGGGAGGCGAGGACTACGGCATCGACCCGAAGATCCTGAAGCGGATCGCCGGTGAGATCCGCGATCTGACCCAGCTGGGCGTTCAGGTGGCCGTGGTGCTGGGCGGCGGCAATATCTTCCGCGGCGCCGGCCTGGCACGCGCCGGAATGGATCGCGTCACCGGCGACCACATGGGCATGCTGGCCACCGTGATCAACGCGCTTGCGATGCAGGACGCGTTGGAGAGCCTGGGCGTGTATGCGCGCGTGATGTCCGCGCTGCGCATCAACGAGGTGTGCGAGGACTACATCCGCCGCCGTGCGGTGCGGCATCTGGAGAAGGGGCGCGTGGTGATCTTCGGCGCGGGCACCGGCAACCCGTTCTTCACCACCGACACCGCCGCTTCGCTGCGGGCCATCGAGATCAATGCGGAAATCCTCTTGAAGGCCACCAAGGTGAACGGCATCTACGATGCGGACCCGTTGCTCGATCCCGCGGCCAAGCGCTACACGCACCTGACCTTCGACAAGGTGTTGAACGACCGGCTGAACGTGATGGACGCCACCGCCATCGTCATGTGCCGGGAGAACAACCTGCCGCTGCAGGTGTTCAACCTGTTCAATTCCGGCGATCTGCTGCGTATCGTACAAGGCGAGGACGTCGGCACCGTCGTCTCTGCAACGGCTCTGGGGGTGACCGGCGATGCTCGATGACCTGAAGAAAGACGCGACGGTGCGCATGGCGAAGTGCGTTCAGACCCTCAAGGACCAGCTGAAGAAGATGCGCACGGGGCGGGCGCACACCAGCCTGATCGAACACATCAAGGTGGACTACTACGGCTCGGAGATGCCGCTCAACCAGGTGGCCAACGTGGCGGCCGAGGATGCGCGGACCCTGACGGTGACCCCGTGGGAGAAAGCCATGGTGCCCGTCATCGAGAAGGCCATCTACAAGTCCGATCTGGGGCTCACGCCCAACACGGCAGGAACGCTGATCCGCATCTCCATGCCGGCACTCACCGAGGAACGGCGCCGCGACATGACCAAGGTGGTGCGTGCGGAGGCCGAGGCGGCCCGGGTCGCGGTGCGTGCCGTGCGGCGCGACGTGATGACCGAGCTGAAGGAGATGCTCAAGGAGAAGCTGATCGCCCAGGATGACGACCGGCGGGCGCAGGACGAGGTTCAAAAGCTCACGGACAAGCATGTCGCCGAAATCGACGAAGCGATGGCGACGAAGGAAAAGGAGCTCATGCAGGTCTGACATGCGAGACCCGCATCACGCGAATGCAATGGCCGACACCCCGCAGCACGTCGCGATCATCATGGACGGCAACGGCAGGTGGGCGCGCTCTCGCGGGCTGCCGCGTCCGGCCGGACATCGCGCCAGCGTCAAGGTGGTGCGCAAGGTGGTCGAGGAATGCGCACGGCGCGGGGTCGACTACCTGACGCTGTTCGCCTTCAGCAGCGAGAACTGGCGGCGGCCGCCGGACGAAGTGGGCATGCTCATGACGCTGTTCCTGGACGCCCTCGATCGCGAGGTGGCCGATCTGCACGGCAACGGCGTGCGGCTGCGCTTCATGGGGAATCGCGATCTGCTGGGGCATGCGCTGCGCCAGCGCATGCTGGATGCGGAGGCGCTCACGGTGGGCAACACGGGCCTGGTGCTGATGGTGGCCCTGGCATACGGCGGGCGCTGGGACATCACCCAGGCCTGCCGCGCCCTCGCCGTCGAAGTGGCCGCCGGAACGCTGCGTCCCTCCGAAATCGGAGAATCGCACGTGAACGCCCGGCTCGCGCTGGCCGGTATTCCAGATCCGGATTTATTGATCCGCACCGGCAGCGAGCGGCGCGTCAGCAACTTCCTGCTGTGGAATCTGGCCTATACCGAGATGTATTTCTGCGACGTGCTGTGGCCCGAATTCGGCGCAGCGCAGCTGGATTCCGCCTTCGACTTCTTCGCGCATCGCGAGCGGCGCTTCGGCAAGACCTCGGCGCAGCTGGCCGCCAAAGCCAATGCTTAGACTGCGCGTCCTGACGGCCTCGGTCCTGGGCGCCGGGTTGCTGGCCAGTCTGTTTCTGCTGCCCCCGCAGTGGACGGTGTGGGTGTTCGCCCTGGTGTTCACGTTGGCCGCCTGGGAATGGGCCGGGTTCGGCGCGTTGCACGGGGCCGGCCGCGCCGTCTACGTCGCCGCCATCGCCGTCCTGCTGTGGTGGTCGTGGGAGTGGACGCACGATCCTGTGCATCTGCGGTGGTGCCTGGGATTGGCTTGCGCCTGGTGGGGGCTCGCGTTGCTGTGGCTGACCACGGCCCCCGGCCGGCACCATCCGGCCCTGGCACTGCTCTGCGGAATTCCGGTGCTGGTGCCCACCTTCATCGCGCTGGCGCGCGTGCAGATCTCGCCCCGCGGCTTCGCGCGCGGCCCGGAGATGGTGCTGTGGATGCTGCTGCTGGTGTTCGCCGCGGACATCGGCGCGTATTTCGTGGGGCGCCGTCTGGGACGTCGCAAGCTGGCGCCGCGGGTAAGCCCCGGGAAGACCTGGGAGGGTGCGCTCGGCGGACTGCTCGCCGTGGCATCGGTGGCGCTGGCGGGCACCCTGTACTTCGGCCTGCCGGTGGCCGCGGGCGTGGCGTTCGCGTGCGCCATCGGGATCTTTTCGGTGATCGGCGATTTGACGGAGAGCATGTTCAAGCGCGCCGCCGGACTCAAGGACAGCGGCAGCCTGCTGCCGGGTCACGGCGGCCTGCTGGATCGAATCGACAGCGTGACGGCGGCGGCACCGCTGTACGTGCTGGGTCTGCTCGATGCGGGCGTGATCGAGTGAGCGAGCTGCGCGGTGTGGCGATCCTCGGCTCCACGGGCAGCATCGGCCGCAGCACCCTGGCCGTGATCGCGATGCATCCGCGGCGCTTCCGCGTCTCGGTGCTCGGCGCGCGCGCGAGCTGGCAGGCCGTGGTCGAGCAGGCATTGCAGTTCGCGCCGGACACCGTGGTGCTGGTCGATCCGGCCGCCGCCGCGCAGGCCGAGGCCGCGCTGCGCGGCGCAGGTTCGAAGACGCGCGTGTACGGCGGGACGGAGGCTCTCTCCGCCGCGGTGACCGGCGACAACACGCAGATGGTGATGGCGGCCATCGTGGGGGCGGCCGGCCTGCTGCCGACGCTGGCCGCGGTGCGCGCGGCCAAACGCGTGCTGCTGGCCAACAAGGAGGCGCTGGTCATGGCGGGCCGGCTGCTGATGGAGGAAGTGCGCGCGGCGGGGACGGAGCTGATCCCCATCGACAGTGAACACAATGCCATCTTCCAGTGCATGCCCGGCGGTTACCTGCCGGGTGAGGCGGCGCGCGGCGTCACCCGCCTGATACTGACCGCGTCGGGCGGTCCGTTTCGTTCGACCCCGGCCGCGCGGCTGGACCAGGTCACGCCGGACGAGGCGTGCGCCCATCCGAAGTGGAAGATGGGCCGCAAGATTTCAGTTGACTCGGCGACGCTCATGAACAAGGGGCTCGAGGTCATCGAAGCCACGCTGCTGTTCGCGCTGCCCGAGTCGGCGGTGGACGTTGCGGTGCATCCGCAGAGCCTGGTGCATTCCCTGGTGGAATACGCCGACGGCTCGCTGCTCGCCCAGCTGGGCGCGCCCGACATGCGCACGCCCATTGCACAGGCGCTGGCGTGGCCGGAACGCATCCCGTCGGGCGTGGAGTCGTTGAGCATGAGCCAGATCGGCCGGCTGGACTTCGAGCCGCCCGACCACGAGCGATTCCCCAGTCTGGGCCTGGCGCGGGCGGCTGCGCGCAGCGGCGGCACGGCGCCGGCCGTGTTGAACGCGGCCAACGAGGTGGCCGTCCAGGCCTTTCTCGACCGTCGCTTGAACTTTACCGCCATTACGACGGTCATTGACAAAGTGTTGCAGCGTCTCGACACGTCGCCCGTCAAGGTGCTGGAAGACGTGCTGGAAGCCGATGCCGCCGCGCGACGCATGGCCAACAGCTTGATCGAGCCTCAGCCGGGAGCTTTCGCATGAAAATATTGATTTTCGTCGCCGCCTTTCTGGTGGCGATCGGGATTCTCGTTGCCGTCCATGAGTTCGGTCACTACTGGGTGGCGAAAAAACTGGGTTTCAAGGTGCTGCGTTTCAGCATCGGCTTCGGCAAGCCGTTGGCCATGCGCGTGGGCCGCGATCCCGACCGCACGGAATACTGCATCGCCGCCATTCCGCTCGGCGGCTACGTCAAGCTGCTCGACGAGCGGGAGGGCGACGTGGCCGCGGACGAGCTGCATCGCTCCTTCACGCGCCGGCCGGTGGCCCACCGGATCGCGGTGCTGCTCGCGGGTCCCGCGATGAATCTGCTGTTCGCCTCGTTGATCTACGCGGTTCTGGCCATGGCCGGCTCGCAGGTCATCAAGCCGCTGGTGGGGCAGGTGCGGCAGGGCAGCCCGGCGGCCCTCGCCGGGCTGCAGCGCGGCGATGAAATCGTGCGGGTGGGCCCGAGGGCCGTCGACGACGTCGAGGGCCTGCAGATTGCGTTGATCCGCCAGGTCGCGGAGGGCGCCGTGGTGCCGCTCGGCCTGCGCCGCGCGGGGGGCGAGAGGGCGGTGAAGCTCGAGGTCACCGGCGACGTTCGCGAACTGACCGAACCGGGCCGCTTGCTGCCGGGGCTGGGCTTCGACGTGGCCACCTGGACGGCGGACACCTTCATCCAGGACGCGCCGCGCGACAGCGCCGGCGGGCGCGCGGGTCTGCGGGCCGGCGACCGGGTAATCTCGGCCGACGCACAGCCGGTGGTCAACATGACCGACTTCCAGACCATGGTGATGGCGGCGCCGGGGCGGGACATCGACGTCGAAGTCGAGCGTGACGGCCGACGATTGCGTATCGTACCCGCCGTGGCGCGGGTGATGGAACAGGGCCGCGCGGTGGGCCGCCTGGGCGTCACGCTGCGCGAGGGGCCGCGGACGTGGCCGCCCGGCGTGCTGCAAATGCGGCGTTCCGGTCCGCTCGAGGCGCTGGCGGTCGGAGCGGGAAAGACCTGGGACATGTCGTCCCTGACCGTCGAGATGCTGTGGCGGATGCTCACCGGGCAGGTGTCCGCGAAGAACATCAGCGGGCCCATCAGCATCGCCGAATTCGCCGGGATCAGTGCCGCACTGGGCCTGACGGCATTCCTCTCCTTCCTGGCCATCATCAGCGTGAGCCTGGGGGTGTTGAATCTGATGCCGGTACCGCTGCTGGACGGCGGTCAGGTGGTGTACCAGCTGGTGGAAGCGGTGAAAGGCAGTCCGCTGTCGGAGCGGGCGCAGAATTTCGGGCAACAGGTGGGCATCGCGTTGCTGGTGGTGCTGATGAGCCTCGCGTTCTACAACGATATTTCAAGACATTTGAATTAGGAAGACATGGCTCACAGAGATTGCATCCGGTCGTGGTCGCGTGCGGCTTGAGTTGAAGTTGGCCGGCTTGATGGCACTCGCCGTCCAGCCGTTGGGTAACGCCGTTCACGCGCAGGCTCCGGCACCGCCGGAACTGTTCACGGTCGGCGACATCCGGGTCGAAGGCCTGCAGAGAATCTCCGAGGGCACGGTATTCAACTACCTGCCCGTGAACATCGGCGATCACCTGGACGGCCAGCGCATCGGCGAGGCCATGCGGGCGCTCTACGCCACGGGATTCTTCCGCGACGTGGAATTGCGCCGCGACGGCAACACCCTGCTGGTCGTGGTCATCGAACGTCCCTCCATCGCCAAGTTCGAGATCAAGGGCAACAAGGACATCAAGACCGAGGACCTGCAGAAGAGCCTGCGCAACGTCGGCCTGGCGACGGGCAAGACCTTCGACCGCTCGGTGCTCGACGAGGTGAAGCAGTATCTGACGGATCAGTACTTCAGCCGCGGCAAGTACGCGGTGCGCATCGACACCAAGGTGACCGACCTGCCTGGCAACAAGGTGGACATCGTCGTCGACATCAAGGAGGGCAAGCGCGCCAAGATCGAGTCCATCAATCTCGTGGGCGACACCAAGTTCAAGGAGAAGGACGTCCTCGGCACCTTCGAGCTGAAGACGCCGAACTGGCTCTCCTGGTACAAGCAGGACGACCGCTATTCGCGCGAGTCGCTGACCGGCGATCTCGAGAAATTGCGCTCCTACTACATGGACCGCGGTTACGCCAATTTCCAGATCGAGTCGACCCAGGTGGCCATCGCCCCCGAGAAGGACGACATGTTCATCACGGTCAACGTCAACGAGGGCGACGTGTTCAAGGTGTCGGAGATCAAGCTGGCCGGCACCATGGTGGTGCCCGAGGAGCAGCTGCGCAAGCTGCTGCTGTTCAAGCCGGGCGACATCTATTCGCGCAAGGCCGTGACCGGCTCGCAGGAGCTGATGAGCTACCGGCTGGGCGCGGACGGCTACGCCTTCGCCAAGATCGACCCGGTGCCCACCCCCGACAACGACAAGAAGACCGTGGCGATCACGTTTTTCATCGAGCCGGGCAACCGCGTGTACGTGCGGCACATCAATTTCAACAACATCACGGCCATCAACGATGAGACCCTGCGGCGCGAAATGCGCCAGCTCGAGGGCGGCTGGCTGTCCAATTCCGCGGTCGAACGCTCCAAGGAGCGCCTGCAGCGCCTGCCTTACATCGAGAAGGTGGAGTTCGAGAACAAACCCGTCGCGGGCAGCGCCGACCTGGTGGACGTGGACTTCAACATCAAGGAGGGCCTGCCCGGCCAGTTCGGCGGCGGCATCGGCTACTCCG
Organism: uncultured Steroidobacteraceae bacterium; assembly: GCA_964657955.1. Lineage (GTDB taxonomy): Bacteria > Pseudomonadota > Gammaproteobacteria > Steroidobacterales > Steroidobacteraceae > Bog-1198. Next base: position 342 of record CAZZWZ010000194.1, on the reverse strand, counting down.
AGTCCCAGAAGTTCAGTCTCAACGGCAATTTCGTGCACAGCAACTTCATGGGCACGGGCGACCGCATCGCGTTGGAGATCAACGCCGGCAAATACAGCAAGAGCTACGTGTTCTCGCACACCGACCCGTACACCACCATCGACGGGGTGGCGCGCACCAGTTCACTGTCGTTCCGCGACATCACGCAGTTCGTGTCGGCCTCGTCGGCGTTCTCCACCAAGCAGATCACCGGCGCCGTGCAATGGTCCTACCCCATCACGGAGTACCAGTACCTGCAGGCGGGCGTTTCCGCCAACAAGAACACGCTGGTGGTGTCGCAGGGCTACAGCGCCCAGCAGGCCG
>CAZZWZ010000193.1:0-7624 GCA_964657955.1 uncultured Steroidobacteraceae bacterium | reverse complement strand
CCGCCCATCGACGGCGATGCGACCTCGCGGCAGGTCGCGGACGAACTGCCGCCGTACAACGTCTACGGCGCCGACGGCGACGTGACGGGCGACCTCGTGTACGTGAATCAAGGCATGCCGGACGATTATGCGGAGCTGGAGCGCCAGGGCGTGAGCGTGCAGGGTCGCGTGGTGTTGACCCGTTACGGCGGCGGCTGGCGCGGGCTGAAACCCAAGCTGGCTCACGAACATGGCGCCATCGCCTGCTTGATCTATTCGGATCCGCGCGACGACGGCTACGGGCAGGGCGATCCGTATCCCCGGGGCGGCTACCGGCCCCCGGACGGGGTGCAGCGCGGTTCGGTGCAGGACCTGACCTCCTACAGCGGCGATCCGTTGACCCCCAGCGTGGGCTCCACGCCGGGTGCGAAGCGGCTCGCGCTCGCGGACGCCAAGACCATCCTGCAAATTCCGGTGCTGCCCATTTCGTATGCGGATGCGCAACCCCTGCTGGAAGCGCTGGGTGGCCGCGTCGCGCCGCCCGGCTGGCGGGGCGGACTGCCGCTCACCTATCACATCGGGCCGGGGCCCGCGTCCGTGCACGTGAAAGTGTCGTCGGATTGGAGTCAGAAAACGCTCTACGACGTGATCGCGACGCTGCGCGGCGCGCAGGAACCGGATCGCTGGATCATCCGCGGCAATCATCACGACGCCTGGGTGTTCGGCGCCACCGATCCGCTCTCGGGGCAGGTCGCGCTGATGGCCGAGGCGAAGGCCATCGGCCGCCTCGTCAAGGGCGGCTGGCGGCCGCGGCGCACCTTGGTGTATGCGAGCTGGGACGGCGAGGAGCCGGGACTGCTGGGCTCCACCGAATGGGTGGAAACGCACGCGGCCGAACTCGAGGCCAAGGCCGTGCTCTACGTGAATTCGGACACGAACGGCCGCGGCGCGCTCGACGTGCAGGGCAGCCACAGTCTGCAACGGCTGGTGAACCAGGCCGCGCGCGACGTGCGGGACCCGGAGACCGGCGCCAGCGTGCAGGCGCGCGCGGTGGCTACCCGCAAGGTTGCCGCCTTCGAAGCGGCCCGGCCGCCCGTCGCCGGCGACGAATTGTCACTGGGCGCGCTGGGATCGGGCTCGGACTTCACGCCGTTCCTGCAGCATCTGGGCGTGAATTCGCTGAACCTCGAATTCCGCGGCGAAGCCGACTACGGCGTGTACCACTCGGCCTACGATTCCTTCGATCATTTTCGCCGATTCGTCGATCCCTCCTTCGATTACGGAACGGCGCTGGCCGAGGTCGTGGGCCGGGTGGTGCTGCGGGCCGCGCAGGCGGACCTGCTGCCCATGCGCCAGGGCGATTTCGCCGTGTCGCTCGCCGGGTACGACGAGGAATTGCACAAACTCGTCGACGGCATGCGTGGCAGGACTCAGGAGCAGCGCAAGCTGCTCGATGCGCGCGCCTTTTCGATGGCCGACGATCCCCGCGTTCCGCGCGCGCCGCCGGCCGCACTCGGCGACGTGCCCGAGCTCAATTTCGCCGGGCTGGACAATGCGGTGGAGCGCTTGAAGTCGAGCACCAAGGCGTTCGACACGGAGGTGGAGCGGGTCGCGGCCGCCGCCGACGCCGGAGATCGTGCCGAACGTGCGCGGATCAACGCGACGCTGGCGACACTGGAACACGCCTTGACCGATCCGGAAGGCCTGCCCGGCCGCGGCTGGTACCGGCACATGATCTACGCGCCCGGGCTCTACACGGGATACGGCGTGAAGACCCTGCCGGGCATTCGCGAGGCCATCGAAGAGCGTCATTGGGCGGAAGCCGACCGCTACCTGGGGGTGGTCGCACGCGCGTTGAACGCCTACAGTGACCGGCTCGAGCGGGCGGTCGCGGTGCCGGGACGCCCGACCGGAGATTCCTCACCGAGGCCCTAGTCGTGTATCGTGCCGGGCGAAGTCCGGATTATTTGAAGGAGATGCCTGATGACCGAAGAGAAGCAGCAGAAGTTCACCGCCAAGGTGCGCCGCGGTCTCGTGTGGATACACACGGTTGCCGACGCCGAACTGACCAAGAAGAAGGCGGAAGCCACGGGCGTGCGCATCGAGGGGTTCACCGCCAGCGAGCTCGCGGACGTCGAGGCTGCTTTGACCTGGATCGCGCAGAACAAGGAGGCGTCGGGCACGGCACCGGCCTGATTCCCGGGGTGGATTCGCGGCGCGGGGACCGCGGCGTCGCGAATCCACCGGTCCGGCATCGCTCGCCAACTCGGAAAGCCCTGACGCTCAACGGACGGCATCACCACACATGGCCCGGAAACGCGCACTAGTCGTTGACGATTCCAAGTCGGCTCGGGTGATCTTGAGCCGCATGCTCGAAAAGTACGACATCGAGGTCGACAACGCCGAATCGGCGGAGCAGGCCATCGAGTACCTGAAGACCAACCGGCCGGACGCGATCTTCATGGACCATCTCATGCCCGGGATGGACGGACTGCAGGCCGTGCAGGCCATCAAGAGCAATCCGCAGACGGCGATGATTCCCATCATGATGTACACCTCCCAGGAAGGGGAGCTGTACGTGGGACAGGCGCGCGCGCTGGGGGCGCTCGGCGTGCTGCCGAAACAAGTACGTCCCGTCGACGTGTCGAAGGTCCTGTATGAGCTGCATTTGTTGCCCGACCGGCGCGATTCGGCGGAACCCGCGCTGGCGCCGGTGGAAATCGACGGCACCGCGGTTGCGCCGCGCCCGCAGGCACCGGACTGGACCCGTCGCATCGAGACGGCCATGAAGGACCAGACCGTCGACCTGCGACGGTTCATCGTGACCAGCCTGGACAGTTTCGCCGCGCGCATCGTCGGCGACGTGCGCGAAGCGGCCGCGCCGGTGGTCGAGACCCTGGCGCCCCTCCCGCCCCGGCCGAGGCTCTGGCCATGGCTCGCGACCCTGGCGCTCGCCTGCTCGGCCGCCGCCGTGTGTGCCTTCTTGTGGGCGGCGGGCCGCGAAGAGGCGGCCAGGATGCGCGGCGAGATCGCCGCGCTCAAATCGACGGACGCCGAGCTGCGCCATGAACTGGACGATCTCGACGCCACCAACAAGACGTTGAGCGCTGCCCTGGCGACGAGCTCCGCGAATCCGGCCGCCGTCCCGGCCAACGGCACGGTCACTGCGCGCAGCGAACCCGTGCCCTATGGCGAAATACCCTTCGACCGCAGCCGTCTCGACGTCCTGCGGGATTTCATCGCGAAACTGGAGATGCAGGGATTTCGCGGCGTGGTCAAGGTCACGAGCGCGGAGGGCGCGTTCTGTCTCAGCGGCAATGCGACGGACGGCTACGCGCCGGCCGCGGCCGGCGTGCTGGTCGCCAAATGCGATCTGGTCGGAAATCCCTTCGAGGATTCCCTGACCGGCCAGCAGCGCCAGTCGCTGGCCTTCGCCAATCTGATCTCGGGGGTGCGTCAGCGCACCGCGGGCGCCATCACCGTCGTGGTCGACAACGCCGGCTCCGCGCGCGGCGCCGTGCCCTACCCGCCACGCAGCGAATCGTTGAGCGCGGCCGAGTGGAACCGCGCGGCAGCCGCCAACAACCGCGTCGATTTCACGGCGGAACCCGCGCCCTAGAAACCGATCCGGAAGAACAGCTCCGGGCCCTGGGTGTTGAAATCGAACAGCCCCGGACTGTCGGAGCGCGTCGAGGCCAGATGCGCCTTGATGGCCGTATACCCCAGGCCCAACGCCACGTTCGGCCGATACCGGTACAGGGCGTCGAATTCGTAGAACCCCAGGGATCCGTCCACGTTGTTGACGTGCACGTTGAGGTATTGGGCGCGGGCGTCGAGGTAGAAACGTTTGCTGATGACGTAGGTCCCGTCGAGCCCCACCGTGGGAACCGGACCCGCCTGATCCGCCGTCTGCACGATGTGGCGCGTCTGGGTCTGGACCTTCGCCATGGACGAGATGTCGGTGACGTGGGCGCCGAGCGTGGCGGCGATCTCGAGTTTCTCGTCGTGCCAGAACGAATAGCCGTAGGAGATGCCGAAGGTGCGCAGGTTCAACGTCGTCTGCACGGGATCATTGCGCCTGAACACGACGTTGCGGAAGACGATGGGTTCCACGCCCACCGTGGTGTTGCCGCTGCGGTCCAGGGTGAAGTAGTCGAAGCTGAAACGATGCCGGGTCGCGGCGCGCACCACCGCTTGAAACTTCGGCTCGACGTCCGACTTGTCCAGACCGAAGCGGTTTTCGCCGTCGAGCGTGGTCCCGGTCACGCCGGAGCTGCTGTCGGCTCGCAAGGTGGTGCCGGAGAAGACGTACATGGCGCCGAGGGAGATCCGTACACGTTCGTCGGTGGGACTGAAGTAATCGTCGGCGTGCACGGGCCGTGCGAACAACCCCGCGCCCAGCGACGCCAGTACCGCTAGTTTCATGTTCATTCGGTTCTCCTCAAGATCATCCGGTCGGTCGCGGCGCGCCGCTCGGCCGGTCCCAGGGACGGGGAAATCCGGGTCAATACGTGCGCGGCAGCAGCCCGCCAACCGGTGAGTTTGCCGCCGAACAGGCCCAGAACGCGCGGCCGTGGATCACGATCGGTGCTGAAAATGGTCTCCCGCGACCTGCCGAAGGCATCTTGAGACGCCGCGGGCAGCACGCGCAAGCCGGCGAACCGATGCACGATGTCCGCGCGGGTCAGTGCCCGCATGGCCGGGAAGTACCGACCCGCGACGGCGAGCAGGTACTCTTCCTCGGCGGGGAGCGGATGCACGAGATCCGGGTCGCCGGTGTAGGGCGTTTCGGTGGTCCCGATCAGGGTCTGCCCCTGCCACGGCATGACGAACACGGCCCGGCCGTCGCCGGGGCTTTCGACGTAGTAGACCCCGGCGGCCACCTGCACGGGTACGACGATGTGCGTCCCCTGCACCAGGTCCACGTCGGGGATGGGGATGGCGGGATGGATGGCGCGCGCGACGCGCGAAGCCCACGGACCCGCCGCATTCACGAGAACCTTCGCACGGCATGCCACCGTGGCGCCGTTCACGGCGTAAGTTGCATCGACGCCGCTCTCGGTCAGCGTCGCGCCCACGAACTCCGCGGGCATGACCACCTCGCCGCCGAAACTCTTCGCGGAGTCGACGACGGCGCGGGTCAACAGTGCATCGTCGGTCTGCGCATCCTGGTAACGGATCACGCGATCGAGCCCGCGCGTGTCCAGCCCGTCGAGCGAGGCCCACTCCTTTCTCGGGACGGCACCGAAGCGCGTGCTCGCCGTGAAGCCGCCGAGCAGCGCGTACAGCCACAGACCGATGTTCAGCTGCCACGGCCGCCGGTGCGTGTCGGCATAGATGGGGATGAAGAACGGCTTGAGCTGCACCAGCCCGGGCGCGATGCGCAGGTGAATGGCGCGTTCGCGCAGGCTCTCGCGCACCAGCGAGAACTGACCGGATTCGAGGTACCGCAGACCGCCGTGGATCAGCTTGCTGGAGCGGCTGGATGTGCCGCTCGCCAGGGCGCGCTTTTCGATCAGCAGCGCGCGATAGCCCGCCGCCGTCGCCGCCTGCAGCACGCCGGCACCGTGAATGCCGCCACCGACGACGATCACATCGTATTCATTCATTTCATGTTCAACATTCGTGGCTTCCGCCAAGGATGCGGCAATCTCCGCCAACACACAAAGATTCGCGCGCCCCGCTTCATATCTCATTCCGGGCGACGTGCGACGTGATGCGCTCAGCGTTCCCGACAGATGGACGAAATCGAAGTAGAATACCCGCCGGAGCAAAACATCTGGGCTTGAACCATGAACAAGAATTACGTTTTGGGTCTGTGTTGCGTGGCGTGGCTGGCGTTGTCCGGCTGCAGCCGGCAGCAAAGCGACTGGCAGAAGACCCGCGAGACGAACACCGCCGACGCGTACGAGCAGTTCTTGAAGAAATATCCCACCGGCGAATTCACCGCGCAGGCGCAGGCGCGGGTGAAGGAGTTGTACGAGGAGCGGGACTGGCAGAAGGCGCGCGATGCCGATACGCCCGAGGCCTATCAGGCCTTCTTGAAACAGTATCCGGAGGGAAAGTGGACCGAGGAGGCGCGCATCCGGGTGGAAAATTTCACGCTGGCGCAGGCTCCTTCAGGAACGTCCGCCGTGCCGGGCGCCGATTCCGCCTCGCCGCCGGGCAGCAACGATTCGAGCGCCCCCCCCGCCAGGGCTCCGGCCTCCGGCACGGCCGCAGATGCTGGCGGTCTTGCGGCAAGCGGCGCCGGCACGAAGTCCGGCGCGGCCTCGAGATCGTCCACGGTGGCGGGGAGCGGGACCGGCTCGGCCTCCGGCGCGCAGGCGACGTCCGGAGCGGTCAAGCCCGCGGTGAAGGCCGCGGCGGGCGGCTCTTACGCCATACAACTCGGCGCGTTCAAGTCCGGCGCGGCGGCGGCGCATGCGCGCTGGAGCCACCTGCAGAGGGAGTATCCGTCCGTGCTCGCCGGCCTGTCGTCCAAGGTCGTGGCGAAGAAAACCGCCGCGGGCAGTCTCTACCGGCTGCAGGCCACGGGCTTGAGCGAAAAGCATGCGCGGGCCATCTGCGGCAGTCTCAAGGCCAGATCGCAGGCCTGCCTGGTGGTGCCGCCGACTCCGGGTTGACGTCGGCCCTGTCGAGCTGGTCCAGGATGAACGCATATTCCATGGCGGTTTCAAGATAGTGTTGGAACCGTCCCGGCTTGCCGCCGTGGCCCGAGTCCATGTCGACGTACAGCACCAGGATGTTGCCGTCGGTTTTGAGCGCCCGGAGTTTGGCCACCCATTTGGCCGGCTCGTAGTACTGAACCTGGCTGTCCCACAATCCCGTGGTGACGAGCATGGCCGGGTAGGCGTGGGCCCCCACGTTGTCGTACGGCGAATACCCCAGCATGTAGTCGTAGCAGGCCTTGTCGGCGGGGTCGCCCCACTCGTCGTACTCGTTGCTGGTGAGCGGGATGCTGTCGTCCAGCATGGTGGTGACGGTATCGACGAACGGGACCTGTGCGACGATGCCGCGATACTCTCCCGGGCTCATGTTGGCGATCGCACCCATCAAGAGTCCGCCGGCGCTGCCCCCCATGGCGAACACCCGATCCTTCGCGGCATAGCGCCGCTCCACCAGGAAGCGCGTGACGTCGATGAAGTCGTGGAATGAATTCTTCTTGCGCAGACGGCGCCCGTCGTCGTACCAGGACCGTCCCAGTTCCTGCCCGCCGCGCACGTGTGCGATGGCATAGACGAATCCCCGGTCGACCAGGCTGAACCGCGCCGACGAAAACCCGGGGTCCATGGACAGCCCGTAGGATCCGTAGGCGTATTGCAGCAGGGGCGCGCTGCCGTCCTGCCGGAAGTCGCGGCGGTAGAGCAGCGAGACCGGGATGCTCTGCCCATCCCTGCCGGGCGCGAACAGGAATTCCGTCCGGTAGTCGGCGGGATCGAAACCTCCGAGCACGGGATCGCGCTTCAGCAGCGTCCGCTCGCCGGTGCGCATGTCGTAGTCGTACACGGTGGTGGGTGTGGCGAGCGAAGAATAGGCATAGCGGAGGATCTCCGAATCCATCTCCAGGTTGGTCGAGATGGACGTGGTGTAGGCCGCCTCGTCGCTTTCGATGTAGAACTCCGAAGCTTCGGCCCCGGGGCCG
>CAZZWZ010000192.1:1478-7678 GCA_964657955.1 uncultured Steroidobacteraceae bacterium | reverse complement strand
CAGGGGGCGCCCCGCCAGGGCGGCGTCCCGCGCCGGGGCGCCGGTCAATGTCTCGCCACCAGCACCCGGTGCAGATCGCGGCCCACCTCCCGCATCGGCACGCCCCGGCGCTCGAAGTCGTCGAACAGGTTTCTCTCCAGGACTGCGTAGCCCTGCTCCGCCATGGCATCCCACCGCGCGAGGAATTCCGGCTCGGCGGCGATCTCTGCGTCCGGATCGAAGCGCAATCCGAAATCCAGTTCCCCCCGGTAGGCCACGAGCGCGACGGTGCGCCGCCAATAAAACGGCAGCGTCTGGTCATAGGTGGCGACGCTGTAGATCGGGGTCGACGTCGGTACCTCGCGCAGCGCCTGCGCCAGCGCGATGCCCGAGTACACCGGCGCCACCACCGCTGCGGCCCGCATCAGCAGCACCCCGGACAGGCACCATCCCGCACCCACGAACACCACCGCCCGGGTGACATCGTGCCGGCAACGCAGCAGCACGAACCCTCCCGTCACCCCCAGCAGCGCGCCGATGGGCACCAGCGGCCCGGCGAGCAGCAGAAAATAGCCGCTGCGTTCCGATGGCGCGACCACGTGCGGCGCCACGAACGCCGCCGCCGTCGCCGCCGCGCCGGCCGCCACGGTGAACCCGGCGGTCCAGGCCACGTCGCGGCGCAGGGTGTCGGGCCGCAGCGCCCCGACCAGGAGCGCCACCGCCGGCATGGCCGGCAACAGATACGGAATGAGCTTCGAGTCCGACAGCGAGAAAAAGATGCCGACGAACCACACCCAGATCCACAGGAACACCCGTGGATCGAATGCGACGCCCGCCACGCGTGCCGCCGACCCGCCCCACGCCGGCCGACGCTGCGGCCACAGCACCCGCACGGCCGACACCGTCCAGGGCATGCTGCCCACCGCGAATACCGCGCCGAAGAACCACCACGGCGCCTCCCGGTCGGCGCTCGGCGTGAGATAGCGTGACAAGTGTTCGTGCACGAAGAAGAATTGCAGGAACTCCGGCTGCCGCCGCGCCGCCAGCCAGTGCCAGGGCACCGCCACCACCAGCGACAGCGGCAACCCCCAGCCCGGCGCAAGGCGCCGCCACGGCCCCGCGTCCCGCATCCACAGGCTGTACGACACCAGCACCGCCGCCGGGATGAGCGCCGCCACAGGGCCCTTGCTGAGCACGCCGAGCGCCGTGGCAACCCAGGCCAGCCACATCCAGCGGCGCGCGGCCGGCACCGGCGGCACCCCCCGCGTCGCGCGCCCCGGCCCGTGGGCCCCGCCCACGCCGCGCGCCTCCATCGCCCCGGTGGGCTGGGCCAACAGAAATCCCGTCAACCCCAGGGTCATGTAAAAGGTCAATCCCATGTCCAGGGTGACGTGCTGCCCCAGAACGACGAACATGAGCATCCCCGCGAGCACGGCGCCGGCGCGCCAGGCCGCCGCCGCCCCCCACAGGCCCTTGGCCAGCACCCAGACACAAAATAGCGTGCCGAATGCGCACAACGCGGGATACAGACGGGCGGCGAAGACGTTCGGGCCGAGGACGGCGTAGCTCGCCGCGGTCGCCCAGTATTGCAAGGGCGGCTTCTCGACGTAGGCCACGCCGTTCAGGTGCGGGATGACCCAATCGCCGCCGGCCAGCATTTCCCGCGGGATCTCCGCATAGCGACCCTCGTCCGGATTGAACAGCGGCCGTGACGACAACAGCGCCAGCCACAGCAACGCGAGGACCAGCGCCAAGCCGCCATAGGTCCGGGCTGCGGGGCTCGACGCCGGCCGCACCGACGGACGCGCCGGTGGCGGGGGCTCCGCCGGCGGGGCACCGCTCAACGAAACGGGACCGGCCCCGGCGCCTGCACCGCCAGGAGGCCGGAGCGGCCGGGAATCTCTCCTTCGATCACCCGACGGGTGGGCAATGTCCCGTGCGCCGCCAGCGCGCAGATCCGCGCCATGCGGACCAGCCTCACGCCCGCCGCGCGCCACGCGACGAGCAACGATTCGAAGGCATGGAGCAGGCGCATGCCCTCCAGCTCCGCGTGCAGCGTGAACACCTGCAGCCGCGGGTCCGCGGCGGCGGCGGACCGCTCGAACACCGCCGCGGCGATGTTCGATTCGTCGATGCCGTCCAGGCCCAGCAATTCATCGAAGGTGGGCAGCGTGGTGGGCAGCTGCGGGCAGGGACTCGCCGCCGTACCCAGCGCCGGGAAGAACGCCGGTCCGCCGCGCGTGTCGCTGGCATAACGCAGCCCATGTTCACGTTCGAGCTCCAGCACGTGCGCGTTGATCTGCCAGCCCGCGGCGGCATGCGACGGCGGCGGAAATCCGAACACCCGTTCGAAGGCCTGCAGGCCCTTTTCGAATTCCGTCCGCGTCCAGGCCGGCGTGGCCCGCGCCACGTTGTCCTGCCAGCGCACGTGGTCGAAGGTGTGCAAGCCCACCTCGAATCCGGCGTCGTGCACGGCCCGCATGTCGGCGCCGCCGCGCAGGCCGATGTCGGGCCCCGGCAGCAGCACGCCGTACAGCAGCGTCTTCAGGCCGTAGTGCTTGAGCACGGAGGTGCGCGCCACCTTCTGCGCGAACCCCTTGCGGAACACGCGCCGCAGCGCCCGGCCCGTATGGTCCGGACCCACGGAGAAATAGAACGTGGCGTCGGCGCCGTGCTTCTTCAGCAGAGCGGCCAGGCGCGGCACGCCCTCGCGGGTGCCGCGCAGCGTGTCCACATCGACCTTCAGGCCGATGCTCGCCCCTTCAAGCATGGCTCGACAACAACGCCGAGGCGGACGGCAACGCGTGCGCGTACGAGTCGAAGATGGCCTCGAGCGCCGCGCGCATGTCGGTCCTGGGCGTCCAACCCAGCTCGGCCGTGGTGTTCCTGATGGAGGGCAGCCGCGCGGGGATGTCGGCGTAGCCCTTGCCGTAGTACTCGAGCGCCGAGATGTCGACGAGCCGCGTGTTGCGCGCGGTGGGAGCGTACTCCGGGCGCGCGTTGGCGATCTCCAGCATCATGGTGGCAAGCTGCCGGATGGAATACGAATTGGCCGGATTGCCGATGTTATAGATCTTGCCGTCGGCGATGCCGCGCGGATTGTCGATGATGGTGGTGAGGCACTCCACGGCATCGTCGATGAAGGTGAAGGCACGGGTCTGGCTGCCGCCGTCCACCAGCTTGATGGGCTCGCCGCGCACGATGTGGCCGAGGAATTGCGTGAGCACGCGCGAGCTGCCCTCCTTCGGATCGTCCATGCTGTCGAGTCCCGAGCCGATCCAGTTGAAGGGCCGGAACAGGGTGAACTGCAGGCCCTGCTGTCCGTAGGCCCAGATGATGCGGTCGAGCAGCTGCTTGACGCAGGAATAGATCCAACGCTGCTTGTGGATGGGGCCGAGCACCAGTTCCGACGTTTCGGGATCGAACTCCCTGTCCCGGGAGGCGCCGTACACCTCCGACGTCGACGGGAACACCACCCGCTTCTTGTACTTCACGCAGTGCCGGATGATGGGCAGATTGGCCTCGAAATCCAGTTCGAACACGCGCAGCGGCTCGCGCACGTAGGTGGCCGGGGTGGCGATGGCCACCAACGGCAGGATCACGTCGCAGCGGCGCACGTGGTACTCCACCCACTCCTTGTTGATGGTGATGTCGCCTTCCACGAAATGAAAACGCGGATCGCCGAGCAGCGTGGCGACGCGCTCGGATTGCAGGTCCATGCCGTAGATGTGCCAATCGGTGCGGGCGAGCAGGTACTTGCTCAGATGATGCCCGATGAAGCCGTTGACCCCGAGAATGAGCACGTTTTTCAAATTGAACCTCTACTCCAGCGCGAGCGGCAGACCCGACAGCACCGCCGGCGGCGCCGACGGCGCCACCGCGTGTTCGTTCATGCCCAATTGCAAGATCCTGAGCCGGCGTCCGTCGCGGCAGTCCGCGTACCACACACCGTCCTCGACGTAGAGACACGGCACGGCGTGCGCATGGCGCACCGGCCCGTCGAGCCGCGTCTCGAGTATCGCAAGCCTACACCCGTTCACTTCGGTAAACGCGCCTGGAAACGGCGGCGCCACCGCACGTACGAGATCGTGGACGGCGCGCGCACCGCGACGCCAGTCGATGCGGCCGTCCGCCGGGGTGCGCCGCCCGAAATACGAGCCCTGCGCCAGATCGAGCGGACGCGAGACCGCCGTTCCGGCGATGAGTGCCGGCAGCGTGCGGTGCAACACCTGGCGCGCGGCCTCGGCCACCTTGATGGACACCGCGAGCGCGGTGTCGTTCTCGTCGATGGGCACGGGCTGCTGGTCCACCAGCGCGCCGGCATCGGGCTTCTCCAGCATGTAATGCAGGCTCGCGCCCGTGACCGACTCGCCGTGAATGATGGCCCAGTGCACCGGGGCGCGGCCGCGATAGGCGGGCAGCAACGAGCCGTGCATGTTCAGGGCACCGAGCCGGGCCATCGTCAGCCACGGCGCCTTCAGCAGGTACCGGTAATAAAACGAAAACACGAAATCCGCCCGTGCGCCGCGCCCCTGCGCCACCCAGTCCGGCGTGTTCGGATCGTCGGGCGTCTCCACCCGCACGCCGTGACTGCGCGCGAGGTCGCTCACGCTGGCAAACCACTGGTTCTCGTGCGGATCGTCGGCGTGCGTGAACAGCAACGGGATCTCCACCCCCTGCGCCAGCAACTCGCGCACGCAGCGGGCACCGGTCTCGCTGTAGGCGAAGACGATGGCCCGGGTCACCGCGGGCCGGCCTCCGCCTCATCGAGCGTCGCGGGCGATGCCGGCATCGGCACCACGGGCATGGCCGGTCCCTCGGTCATTTCCAGCACGGCCTCGACGAGGTAGCGCGGGCGCTCGCGCACCTGGGCGTAGATGCGCCCCACGTATTCGCCCAGCAGGCCGATGCCGAACAGCGCCAGCCCGATGAAGAAGAACACCACGCCGAACAGGGTGAACACGCCCTCGGCCTCCGGGCCCACGATGATGCGCCGGATGAACAGGACGATCACCAGCAGGGCGGACAGCGTGGACACGGCCATGCCGATCATCGAGAACAGCTGCAGCGGCACCACCGAGAAGCCGGTGATCAGATCGAAGTTCAGGCGGATCAAGCTGTACAGCGAGTACTTGGACTGTCCCGCGTGGCGTTCCTCGTGCCCGATCGGCACCTCGATGGGGTTCATCGCATAGAGCGAGGCCAGTGCCGGGATGAAGGTGTTGATCTCGCGGGTCTGATTCAGCGCGGTCACCACCGAGCGCGCGTAGCCGCGCATCATGCAGCCCTGGTCGGCGATGCGCACGGGCGTGATGCGTTCGCGCAGCCGGTTCATGCCGTGGGAGAGCACCCGCCGCCACAGGAAGTCCTGGCGCTGCTGGCGGATGGTACCCACGTAGTCGTAGCCCTGATCGAGCATGCTCACCAGCTTGCCGATCTCCTCCGGCGGATTCTGCAGGTCGGCATCCAGGGTCACCACGTACGCCCCGCGCGAATAGGAGAGCCCCGCCATCACCGCGGAATGCTGGCCGAAATTCGCATGGAACAGCACCACCCGGGTGTTCTGCGGCCGCCGCTGGAATTGCTGGCGCAACAGCGCCGCGGAGCGATCCTGGCTGCCGTCGTTGATGAACACGCACTCGTAGGAGATGCGCAGCGCATCGAGCGCCGGGTACAGGCGGGCGAACAACGACGGCAGCACCTGCTCCTCGTTGTAGACCGGGATGACGACGCTGAGCTTGGGGCTGGGTATGGGCCTCTCCCCGCCGCTCAATGATCGGCCGCGACGGCGCCCTGCGATTGCAGCAGCGCGAACAGCTCTGCCGACTTCTCGCGCATCAGCTGCTCCGAGCCCCGGGCTTCCACGTTCAGCCGGATCAACGGCTCGGTGTTGGACGTGCGCAGGTTGAAGCGCCAGTCCGCGAATTCGTAGGAGATGCCGTCCGTGCGGTCGGTGGCCAGCGCCAGCGGCCCGTAGCGGGTCTCGAAGGCGGCGATGGTGCCCCCGGCATCGGGCACCCGGTAGTTCAGTTCGCCGCTCACCGGGAAGCGGCCGATGCGCTCGCCCACCAACCGCGACAGCGACTGCCCGGATTCGCTCACGATCTGCGCCACCAGCAGCCACGGAATCATGCCGCTGTCGCAGTACGCGAACCGGCGAAAGTAATGATGCGCGCTCATCTCACCGCCGTAGACGCCGTCGACGGCGCGCATCTTGTCCT
>CAZZWZ010000192.1:0-1468 GCA_964657955.1 uncultured Steroidobacteraceae bacterium | reverse complement strand
GCATGCCCCGACTTCGACAGCACCGCACGGCCGCCGCCCGCCTCGACGATCTCGATGGTGTTCCAGGTGAGCCGCGGATCGTGCACCACCCTGCCGCCGGGTTGGCCGCGCAGCAACGCCGCCGCCAGCAGGCCCACGATGTAATACCCTTCGATGAAGCTGCCCTTCTCGTCGAACAGGAAACAGCGGTCGAAATCACCGTCCCATGCCAGGCCGAGGTCGGCGCCGTGCTTGCGGATGGCCTCGATGGTGGGCGCGCGATTCTCCTCCAGCATGGGATTCGGGATGCCGTTCGGGAAATGTCCGTCGGGTTCGTGGTGCACCTTGATGAAACGGAACGGCAGGTGCGGTTCCAGCTGATCGATGATGAGGCCCGCGCCGCCGTTGCCGGCGTTCACCACGATCTTGAGGGGCTGCAGTGCGGGGACGTCCACATAGGACAGCAGGTGCGCCACATAGGCCTGCATGGTGTCCACGCGGTGACGCGCACCGGGCCGGGCGGGCGCCGGAAACTCGGCGCGCTCGGCAAAGCGGCGGATGTCCTGCAGGCCGTTGTCGCCGCTGATGGGCCTCGACTGCTCGCGCACGAACTTCATGCCGTTGTAGTCGGCGGGGTTGTGGCTGGCCGTGACCATGATGCCCCCGTCGTACCCGCCGTCGAAAGTGGCGAAATACACCCCTTCGGTGCCGCAGACCCCGATGTCGGCCACCTCGACGCCGCTGTCCACGAGACCCCGGCACAGGGCGTCGGTGAGCTCGGCGCTCGACAGCCGGATGTCCCGTCCCACCACCACCCGCCGCGGATTCAGGAACTGCGCATAGCCGCGTCCCACCCGGTAGGCCACGTCGGCATTGAGTTCGGTGGGGATGCGGCCGCGCAGGTCGTAGGCCTTGAAACAGGTGATGGAGTTCAATTGCTGGTCCCTTCGCGGCCGTAAACGTCCTCGTAGCGCACGATGTCGTCCTCGCCGAGGTAGGTTCCCGAGCGCACCTCGACGATGTGCAGCGCCACCTTGCCCGGATTCTCGATGCGATGCGTCGCCCCGATGGGCACGTAGGTGGATTCGTTCTCCGACAGCAGAAAAGTCTTCTCGCCGCAGGTCACCCGGGCGGTGCCCTGCACCACGATCCAATGCTCCGCGCGATGATGATGCATCTGCAGGGAGAGACTGCCGCCCGGCTTCAGCGACAGGCGCTTGACCTGGAAGCGCTCGCCGTCATCGATGCTGTCGTAGCTGCCCCAGGGCCGGTACACCTCGCGGTGCCAGGCCGATTCGCTGCGGCCCGCCTTCTTCAACTGGCTCACCAGCTCCTTCACGTCCTGCACGCGATCCTTGGGGGCCACCAGGATGGCGTCCTTGGTCTCGACGATGATGTGCTCGTCCATGCCCACCGCGGCCACCAACCGGCTGGTCGAATGGACGTAGCAATCGTGCGTGTCGTGCACCAGCACGTCGCCCTGCAGCAC
>CAZZWZ010000191.1:0-7689 GCA_964657955.1 uncultured Steroidobacteraceae bacterium | reverse complement strand
CGCTGGTGGGGCAGTTCGTGGAGCCGGCCCCACCCCAGGCCCAGCTGCTCGACCAGCTGGCCCTCGGGGGCGAGCACCAGGGCGGCCGACCGCGGCACCACCGGCACCGAGGTGTGCAGGGCGGCCAGGACGACGCCGAAAATCAACAGCAGCAGGACGAGGTGGAGGACCTTGCGAACCCCCTCGAGCAGCCGCCACACCAGGGCGAAGAATCCGGCAACGGCCGACCTGACACTCATTCAACGCTTCCTGGTCGGCCCACGGGCCGGCTTCGAGGTCAGAGCTTCTCGTCGATGCGCGCGGCCTTGCCGGACAGATCGCGAAGATAGTAGAGCTTGGCACGACGCACCGCGCCGCGGCGCTTGACGGCCACTTCGCTGATGGACGGGCTGTGCGTCTGGAACACCCGCTCCACCCCTTCGCCGTGCGATATCTTGCGCACGGTGAACGAGGAGTTCAGACCGCGGTTCTTGATGGCGATCACCACGCCCTCGTAGGCCTGAACGCGCTCGCGATCCCCTTCGACGACCTTGACCTGCACCACCACCGTGTCGCCCGGATTGAACTCGGGAAATTTTCGCGTGGCGCGCTCGCCGTTCAATTCCTGGATGATCTTGTTCATCGTATTACCCTCATCATTGAACCATCCGGTCGTCCCGGTGCTATCCGACCGTGCCCGTGCCCCGTGCACGACCGGCCTTGAATTCTTCCAACAGCGTCCGCTCCGCGTCGCTCAAACCCCGCCGCTCGAGCAGCTCGGGCCGCCGCAGCCACGTGCGGCCGAGCGCCTGCTGCAGGCGCCACCGCTCGATGGCGGCGTGATCGCCGGACGTCAACACCGCCGGCACCGCGTGTTCGTCCAGCGTGGGCGGCCGGGTGTAATGCGGCCAGTCCACCAGACCGTCGCTGAACGACTCCTGCACCGCCGACTCCGCGCTGCCGAGCACCCCCGGGATCAGCCGCGCAATCGCATCGATGACCACCAATGCCGGCAGCTCGCCGCCCGACAGCACGTAATCGCCGATCGACCAGACGTCGTCGATCTCCGTCTCGACGAAGCGCTCGTCCACGCCCTCGTAGCGCCCGGCCACCAGCGCGAGGCCCGGCCACTGTCCGGCCGACCGCGCCAGCGCCTGGTCGAACCGGCGACCCTCGGCGCCCAGATAGATGCGCCTGCTGCCCGCCGGCAGCTGTCGCAGGCCCGCGTGCAACGCCGCCCGCAGCGGCTCCACCTTCAACACCATGCCGGGACCGCCGCCGTAGGGCCGATCGTCCACCGTCCGGTGCACGTCCGAAACGTGCTCGCGCGGATCGAAACAATCCACCCGCAGCAGGCCCCGCACCAGTGCCCGTCCCAGCACGCCGTGCCGCAGGGCCTCGCGCAACAGTTCGGGGAACAATGAAACGACGGCGACCTGCATACCCGTCACCCTGCCGGGTCGTCCCAATCCACCACAATCCGGCGTGCCGGCAAATCCACCCGTCGCAGATGCTGCGGCACCGCCGGCACCCAGTATTCGCGTTCGCCGCCCACCACCATCAACACCTGCGTTGCGGTCTCGATGAAGTGCTTGACCACCCCGAGTCGCAATCCGGCGAGATTCTCCACCTCGCAACCGATCAAATCCGCCCGGTAGAAATCCTTCGGATCGCGCCGCGGCAGATCGCTGCGCGGGATGCAAACCGCCGCACCGCGCAAGCCGATCGCCTGGTCCCGGTCATCGACGCCCGCGAGTTTCGCCGTCAATTGTCCGCCGCTGCGGCCGCCGGCCTCGACCCGGTACGAGGTCCGCGACCCCCGCAAATCCAGTTGCAGCGTCCGGTGCTGCAACAGCCGCTCGGGCGGGTCCATGAACGACCGAATCTTCACCCAACCCCGCACGCCGAACGGCGCCGCGACGACGCCCACCTCGATGAGCGCCGACGCTTCGCCGCCCGCTGCGGTCGCCAAGGCGGTCTACGCGGCCGTCACGCCGCCTGTTTGCGAAACGAGGTGAGCAGGAACTTCACGCGATCGGACATGTGGGCACCCTGGCTGACCCAGTGCTCGATGCGGGCCACGTCCAGCCGCAACTTCACCTCGGCGCCGCGCGCCACCGGGTTGAACAGTCCGACGCTCTCGAGACTGGTGCCGCCCTGCCGTTTGCGACTGTCGGTCACCACCACGTGATAGAACGGGGTCTTCTTGCCGCCGCGTCGGGTCAGTCGGATCGTCACCATCGTATTCACCTTGCAATGCGTAGCCGCCAATTGTAGGGAACGGACGGCCGCAGAGCAACTATGGCCCGAAACCCGGCGGCATCCGCCCGCCCATGCCGCGCATCATGTTCTTGAGCATGCCGCCCTTGGCGAGCTTTTTCATCGTCTTCTGCATGTGGTCGAACTGCTTCAAGAGGCGGTTCACCTCGGGCAGCTGCACCCCGGAGCCGGCCGCGATGCGGCGCTTGCGCGAGCCGTCGATCATGTCCGGCCGGCGCCGCTCACGCGGCGTCATCGAGTCGATGATGCCCATCTGGCGCTTCAGCGTCTTGCCGTCCACCGCGCCGGCGGCGGCGGCCGCATTGGCCTGCATCTGGGCCGGCAGCTTGTCGAGCAGTGCCGACATGCCCCCCATCTTCTGCAGCTGGCTCAGCTGCTCGCGCAGGTCGGACAGGTCGAACGCCTTGCCCTTGCTGATCTTCCGGGCGAGTTTCTCCGCCTTTTCCTGGTCGACCTGGCTCTGCACCTGCTCGACCAGCGACAGCACGTCGCCCATTCCGAGGATACGGGAGGCGATGCGCTCGGGGTGGAACAGTTCCAGCGCCTCGGATTTCTCGCCCGTCCCCACGAACACGATGGGTTTTCCGGTGACCTGGCGCACCGACAGCGCCGCGCCGCCGCGCGCATCGCCGTCGGCCTTGGTGAGGATGACGCCCGTCAGGCTCAGGGCCTCGTTGAACGCCTTGGCCGCATTGACGGCATCCTGACCGGCCATGCTGTCCACCACGAACAGGCGCTCGTGCGGCTGGATCGCGGTCTCCAGCTCCCGGACCTCGGCCATCATCTCGGCGTCCACGTGCAGCCGGCCCGCCGTGTCGAGCAACAGCACGTCGTAGGCCTGCAGGGTGGCCTCGGTCAGGGCGCGCCGCGCGATCGCCACGGGGGCCTCGCTGGCGTCGCTCATGGCGAACCCCGCCCCCACCTGGCCGGCCAGCGTCTGCAGCTGCAGGATGGCCGCCGGCCGGTACACGTCGGTGCTGACCATCAACACCTTGCGTTTCTGCTTCTCGATCAGCCAGCGCGCCAGCTTGCCGGCGGTGGTGGTCTTGCCCGCGCCCTGCAGGCCGGCGAGCAACACCACCACGGGCCGCTGTGCCCGCAGACCGAGGCCGGTGCTGGGCTCGCCCATCAGCCGGACCAGCTCCTCGTGCACCACCTTGATGAATGCCTGGCCGGGAGTCAGGCTCTTGGCTACCTCGGTGCCGATGGCCCGCGCCTTGATGGCCTCGGTGAAACTCTTGACCACCGTCAGCGCCACGTCCGCGTCGAGCAGCGCGAGACGGACCTGCCGGACGGTGTCGGCGATGTTGTCCTCGCTCAGATGGCCGCGGCCGGACAGCGATTTGAGCGCGGAGGAAAATCCGGCGGTGAGACGGTCGAACATGCGCGAAGTGTAGCCTCGCGACGCCGTGCCTGCTAGGCGTCGTCGTCGTCTTTGTGGCATGATTCGCGGCACGTGAGCCTCGCCATAACCCTGTTTTTCCTCTACATCGCCGGTGCCTGGGTCATGCTGCGAAGTGCCGGCAACGCGCGCCTCGGCCCGATCGCGTGGGCACTGACGTTCGCGGCGCTCTTCGCCCACACCGACGCCATCGTGCACATGATGCGCATGAACGGCGCGTTCTCCATCGGCCTGCTGGAAGCCTTGTCGCTGCTCGGCTGGACCCTGGGCATGCTCGCCTGCCTGATCTCCGTGGAGGCCCGCAATCGCGCGCTGGGCGCCATCCTGCTCGCCAGCGCCGCGTTCGGCGCGGCCTGTACCGGCTCGGGACGCACCTACACCGAGGAAAACGGACCGGGCTGGGCGCTCACCGCGCACATCCTGCTCTCCATGGGCGCCGCCGCGCTGCTGTTCGCCGCCGCGGCCACGGCGCTGCTCCTGGTGTTCCTCGACAAACGGTTGCGCACCCGGCGTCTGGCCGATCTGCCCCGCGCGCTGCCGCCGCTCGACGCCCTGGAGCAGGTCATGTTCCGCCTGATCGGCGCGGGCTTCGTGCTGCTCACGCTCGCCCTGCTGACCGGCTTCGTGTTCGTGACCGACCTCTTCGAACAGCACCTGATCCACAAGACCGTGCTGTCGCTGGTCGCCTGGGTGTTGTTCGGCATCCTGCTCATCGGCCGCACGCGCTACGGCTGGCGCGGCCGCACCGCCGTGCTGTGCACCCTGAGCGGTTTCGGCTTCCTGGTGCTCGCCTATTTCGGCTCGAAGTTCGTCCTCGAAACGCTGCTCGGTCGACACTGGGGCTAGGAGCCGGCCTGAGTCTGCCTCATCCATCGATCGGCGTGCTGTTCGCGGGACTGGGGATGCTGCTCGTCCTCGCGGCGTTCTTCGCCGGCAGCGAGACGGCGCTGATGAGCCTGAACCGCTACCGCCTGCGGCACCGTGCCAAGAGCGGCAACCGAGGCGCGCGCCTGGCCGAAACCCTGCTGGCGAAGCCAGACCGGCTGATCGGTCTCATCCTGCTGTTGAGCACCATCGTCAACGTCACCGCACCCATGCTGGTGGGGTTCATTGCGCTGCGCCTCGGGGGCGAGTTCTGGGTGGCCTGCGGCGCGGTGCTGCTGACGCTGGTGCTGCTCATCTTCTGCGAGGTGGCGCCGAAGACCTACGGTGCCCTGCACCCGGAACGGCTGGCGCTGCCGGCGGCCTACATCTACACGCCGTTGTTGTTGTTGCTGTATCCCTTCGTGTGGGCGACGAATTTATTGGCCAACGGCGTGCTTCGCGTGCTCGGCGTGTCGCAGCAGCAGGCATCGCACTCCCTGAGCAGCGAGGAGTTGCGCACCGTGGTGGCCGAGGCCGGCGCCATGATTCCCCACCGCCACCAGCAGATGCTGGTCAGCATCCTCGATCTGGAGAACGCCACGGTCGAGGACATCATGGTGCCGCGCACCGAGATCGTGGGCATCGACGTGGACGATGACTGGGACAAGGTGCTGGGCCAGCTGCGCCAGAGCCAGCACACGCGCCTGCCGGTGTTCGAGGGCGAGATCGATCACATCATCGGGGTGCTGCACATGAAGCGCGTGGCGCACGAGATGGCCCGCGGCCGGCTGGACCGCGAGGGATTGATCGAGGCGTGCAACACGCGCGACGCCTACTTCGTCCCGTCGGGCACGACGCTGAATGCGCAGCTGCTGAACTTTCAACGCGACAAGCGCCGCATGGCCTTCGTGGTCGACGAATACGGCGACATCCAGGGACTGGTGACGCTGGAGGACATCCTCGAGGAGATCGTCGGCGAATTCACCACCGATCCGGCCACCATGACGCACAAGGACGTGCATCGCGAGGCCGATGGCAGTTTCGTCGCCAACGCCTCCACCACCATCCGTGCCTTGAATCGTTCCATGCGCTGGAATCTGCCCACCGACGGCCCGAAGACCCTGAACGGCTTGATCGTGGAATTCCTGGAAACCATTCCGGAACCGGGCACCACGCTGAAGCTGGCCGACTACATGCTCGAGGTGCTGCAAACCGGCGAGAATGCGATCAAGACGGTGCGCATACGGCCGCCGGCCCCCGTGGCGTGAGCGGTTCCGGGCGATGCGCCACGCGCCGCGGGCACGACCCCGCCCGGCGCCACGGCCCCCGGCCCGCGTCACCGCCCCCGGCCCGCGAGCGGCCGGTCAGAACGCGTCGAGCGCCTGATGCAGGCGCGACACGCCGCGCACCGTCATCCCCTCGGGAATGCGCTTGGGCACGTTGGCTTCGGGCACCAGCGCGAATTTGAATCCATGCTTCGCGGCCTCGCGGAGGCGCTCCTCGCCGAAGGGCACCGGACGGATCTCGCCCGCGAGCCCCAGTTCGCCGAAGGCGACGAGCGCGTTGGGCAGGGGCGCGTCGAGGAGACTGGAGCGTGCCGCCAGCACGATGGCCAGGTCGCCCGCCGTCTCGGCCAGCCGCACGCCGCCCACCACGTTCGCGAACACATCCTGACCGCCCAGCAACAGGCCCGCATGCCGGTGCGCCACCGCCAGCAACATGGTCAACCGGTTCGAGTCGATGCCCACCGCCACGCGCCGCGGGTTGCCGCCCGCACTCTCGTCCACCAGCACCTGAACCTCGATCAACAGCGCGCGAGTCCCCTCGCGCATGACGGTCACCACGCTGCCGGAAACGGCCTCCGGGTGTCGGGACAAAAAAATCGCCGAGGGATTGGTCACCGCGCGCAGCCCGTGTTCCGCCATGGCGAACACACCGATCTCGTTGGCCGCGCCGAAGCGGTTCTTCACCGAGCGCAACACCCGAAAGCGGCTGCCCGTGTCGCTCTCGAAGTAGAGCACCGTATCGACCATGTGCTCGAGCACGCGCGGCCCCGCGATCTGTCCCTCCTTGGTGACGTGTCCCACCAATAAAACCGCGGTGCCGCTCGCCTTCGCGAAGCGCACGAGTTCGGCCGCGCATTCGCGCAGCTGCGACACCGCCCCCGGCGCCGAATCGAGACGCGCCGAATGGGTGGTCTGGATGGAATCGACGATGAGCACCCGCGCCTTCATGCCCGCGGCCACACCGACGATTTCCTCCACGCCGGTTTCGGCCAGCAGTTGCGCGGTGGCATCGGCGAGACCGAGGCGCCGTGCGCGCAGCGCCACCTGCTGCAGCGATTCCTCCCCCGTGGCATACAGCACCGGACCCTGCGCGTTGAGCGCGGCCGCCGCCTGCAGCATGAGCGTGGATTTGCCGATGCCCGGGTCGCCGCCGATCAGCGTGACGGAGCCCACGACCAGGCCGCCGCCCAGCACCCGGTCGAGTTCGGTGGAGCCGGTGGCGAGCCGGGGCTGATCCGCAAAGGCCTCCGTGGCCAGCGGCGTGGCCCGGGGCAGCGCCGCGGCGGCCGGCCCTTTCCCCGACCGGTGACCGGCCTGTGCGGGGCTCTCGGCGAGCAGGGTGTTCCATTCACCGCAAGTCGGACATTGTCCCTGCCATTTGGGCGAATGCGCTCCACAGTTCTGGCAAACGAACACCTCTTTGAGCTTTGCCATCGAGCGATTTCCTCATCGAATTTGTGAGCTTAGCATTGCTGCGATGCCGGCCCGATCACCTATACTGCCGGGCCTCAACCGTCGGAATATGTCGCTTGCATGCGCAAAATTGGGCTCATTGCATCCATTGCCGGTTTCGCCTCGCTGGGGGTGGATCTGCTGCTCCGGGTGCTCGTCCATCTGAACACCTGGTTGTGGGTGCCGGGATTCCTCGGGGTCGCCGCCGGCAGCGTCATGTTCCTCTGGTCGCGGTGGTCCACCGTGCCGGCGGTTCAAACGCCGCGCACCGACCCCGTTCCGGGCCCCGACACAGCCAGGCTGCTCGACAACTTCGAGCAACGCTTCGCCGAGTTGAAGGGGCGCAAGTCGGGCGTGGTGCTCGGGGATCTGTACGTGCTGGGCACTCAGCTGGAACAACGCGGACGAGTGACCCAGGCCACGGCG
>CAZZWZ010000190.1:0-7700 GCA_964657955.1 uncultured Steroidobacteraceae bacterium | reverse complement strand
GATCGCCCGCGCCGTGGGTCTTGCCGAAGGTGTGGCCGCCGGCGATCAGCGCGACGGTCTCCTCGTCGTTCATGGCCATGCGGGCGAAGGTCTCGCGGATGTCGTGCGCCGCCGCGCGCGGATCGGGGTTGCCCGCGGGGCCCTCGGGATTGACGTAGATCAAGCCCATCTGCACGGCGGCGAGCGGATTTTCCAGGGCACGACGCCGTGCCACACCCTGCTTCTCCTTCTCCACGTTTTCCTCGTCGTCGGCCACGAGAACGGCGCCGTGTTCCGGCACCTCCGCATGTTCCTTCTTCGCCTCGGGTGCCGGCGCGTAGCGCTGGTCGTCCCCCATCCACGTGGTCTCGTTGCCCCAGTACACATCTTCCTGCGGTTCGAACACGTCCTCGCGCCCGCCGGCGAAGCCGAAGGTCTTGAACCCCATGGATTCCAACGCGACGTTGCCCGTGAGCACGATGAGATCCGCCCAGGAGATCTTGTTGCCGTACTTCTGCTTGACCGGCCAGATCAAGCGACGTGCCTTGTCCAGGCTGACGTTGTCGGGCCAGCTGTTCAACGGGGCGAACCGCTGTTGGCCGGCACCGGCGCCTCCGCGGCCGTCCGCCGTGCGGTAGGTCCCCGCACTGTGCCACGCCATCCGGATGAAGAAGGGACCGTAATGACCGAAGTCGGCCGGCCACCACGATTGAGAATCGGTCATGAGCGCGTGCAGGTCCTTTTTGACGGCCGCGAGGTCCAGGCTCTTGAAGGCCTCGGCGTAGTTGAAGTCGCCGTCCATCGGATCGGACGATGACGGCGCCTTCAGGATCTTGAGATTCAGTTGTTTCGGCCACCAGTCGCGGATCGACGTGCCGCCGCCGGCAGCATGATTGAACGGGCATTTTGCTTCGGTTGACATGTGTGCGTTACCTTTCGATTGAGTGCCAAAAGATTCGAGTCGAACTCGGGGCTCGCATGGCGCGGCAGGTTCCTCGAACCACGTCGCCAAAATACCGCGCAGCCAGGCTCGATAGAAATCAATTATTTTGATGGTGTCGATAGGCGTGGACTATCGACACCGCACCCCGCAACCGGCCTGCAGGGGGGCGTCCGCACGCGTGGCGCCGCCCGACGATCAGCCGGGACTTTCCGACGTACGCGGCGCGGCGCGCACCGGCCCCACCCGCCCGGGCGCCTCGATGTCCGGCAGCAGGGCGGCGAACAGGCCGATCAGCGGCAGGAAGGCGCAGACCTTGTAAACGAACACGATGCCGGTCCGGTCGGCGAGCACGCCCAGGGCCGCCGCACCCACGCCGCCCATGCCGAACGCCAGACCGAAGAAGAGTCCCGACACCATGCCGACGCGCCCGGGCAGCAATTCCTGGCCGTACACCAGGATGGCCGAGAAGGCCGAGGACAGCACGAGGCCGATCACGATGCTGAGCGTCACCGTGGTGGCGAGATCCACATAGGGCAGTGCGAGGGTGAACGGCACCACACCCAGGATGGAGGCCCAGATGACCTTCTTCCGGCCGATCCGGTCGCCCACGGGCCCGCCGATCAGGGTACCCAGCGCGGCCGCGGCGAGGAAGGCGAACAAACAAACCTGCGCGGTCTGTGCCGGCAGCGCAAAACGCTGCATCAGATAAAATATGTAGTAGCTCGTGATGCTCGCGAGATAGAAATATTTGGAAAAGATGAGCGCGATGAGCACCGTCATCGCCCGGCTCACCTCGGCACGCGACAGGCCGCCCTGCCCGGACTTGACGGTGCGGACGGAAACGCGCGCATGGCCCCGGCGCTTGTACCACGAGCCGATCCCGGCGAGGATGCTGATGCCGGCGAGCGCCACCAGCGCGAACCACGCCAGGCTGCTCCGGCCGCGCGGCAGGATGAAGAACGCCGCCAGCAACGGACCGAGCGACGAGCCGAAATTGCCACCCACCTGGAACAGGGATTGCGCGAGACCGTGCGCGCCGCCCGACGCCAGGCGCGCGATGCGCGATGCTTCGGGATGAAAGACGGACGAGCCGATGCCGAGCATGGCACTTCCGCAAAGCAGCGCGGGATAAGTCGGTGCGAACGCCAGCGTGATGAGACCGAGCAGGGTCGCGCCCATGCCGACGGGCAGGGAATACGGCTGCGGGCGGCGGTCCGTGAACACTCCGATCAGCGGCTGCAGCAGCGACGCGGTGATCTGGTAGGACAGCGTCAGCAGACCCAGCTGTGCGAAACTCAGGTTGAAGCCACCGCGCAAAATGGGGTAGATGGCCGGCAGCAGCGACTGCAGGGTATCGTTCAGAAAATGACAGGTGCTGACCGCGGCCAGCACACGATAGGCGGCGGCGGGTCGGGAATCACCCGGGACGGTTTCGCTCACGATGTTCAAGCCTTGTAGCCAATTGGGACTCAGCGTAAAACAGCAGGCGCCTCCCGTCGCACAACCACCGCCGAGGAATGTCATTGTACCGCACGCCGCCACCGATCCGGGCCGCGACGATCCGGCGCCGTTCAGCACCCTGTCCGAGCGCGCTCCGGGCGCCTTCCTGCGGACCGTTTCCAGGGGACGCGTGAACGCCCCGCGTGACCGCAGCGGCGGAGCGACGCGCCTGGCTTTCCTCGCCGCCGGATTCAGCATGGGCTGTTGGTCGCCCCTGATCCCCTTCGCCAGAACGCGGCTGGGCGCGAGCGATGCGCAGGTCGGACTGCTGCTGCTGAGTCTGGGTGTGGGGTCGATCGCGGCCATGCCGGCGACGGCCGCGTTGAGCGCTCGACTGGGCACCCGGCCCATCATCATGGTGAGCGGCCTCGGCCTCACCGCGACACTCCCCCTGCTGGCATCCGTCACTTCACCGGTGGGTCTGGCGGGCGCGCTGCTGCTGTTCGGCGCGCTCATCGGAACGCTCGACGTCGCCATGAACGTGCATGCGGTGGAGGTGGAGCGCGCGTCCGCCAAACCGTTGATGTCCGGTTTTCACGCGTTGTACAGCGTCGGCGGCCTGTGCGGTTCCGGGGGCCTGACCTTCCTGCTCTCGAAGGGGCTGCAGCCCCTCCCGTCGGCGGTTTGCGGTTCGATCGTCGTGCTGGTCTCGATGCTGGGCGCGGCTCCGCATCTGCTGCGCACGCGGCCATCCGGCCACGGACCGCTGTTCGTTGTGCCGCACGGCACCGTTTTGTTGCTCGCCGCCCTCGCGGCGGCGGCCTTCCTCACCGAGGGGGCGATTCTCGACTGGGGCGCGCTGCTCATCATGGACACGCGACAGATCGGCGTCACCCATGCGGGCGTCGGCTACCTGTTGTTCTCCGTCGCGATGACCCTCGGCAGGCTGAGCGGCGACCGCGTCGTCGCCCTCGCGGGCGCCCGCCGGGTGCTGTTCTGGGGCGGGCTGACGACGGTGGCGGGGTTCCTCGTGCTGCTCGTCGTGCCGCCCGTGACGGCCGCGATGACGGGGTTCCTTCTGATCGGGTTCGGCGCCTCCAACATCGTGCCCGTGCTGTTCAGCCAGGCGGGCCGGCAGCGCGCGATGCCGCCGGCCTTCGCGGTGGCCGCGCTCACGACGACGGGCTATGCCGGCATCCTCGCAGGCCCCGCCGCCATCGGCTATCTCGCCCACGTGGCCGGTCTCGCCCGCGCGTTCTGGCTGCTGGGCGCCCTCATGTGCCTGCTGCCGCTGTCGGCCGCGCGTGCCACGCGCGCCGCGAGCCCCGCGTGAACGGCCGCCGCCTCGCGAGGGCCACCACGGCGGGCGCCGCGCTCGCGGTCCTGCTGGCGCTCGGCCTCGGCGCGGGCGGCACGCGCGCCGCGGGGTCGGGCGACGCGGGTTCTGCCGCCCCAAGCGGGCCTGGTTTCGAGGGGCGCTCCGGCGCATCGGAACCCAAGCACACGCCGCCGCAGGCATTGTTCGAAGAACTGTTCGTCCGCGTGCAGGAATCGGGGCTGTTCGTGGACGGCAAGACCTTTGCCGATGCGGTGCCGAAGCAGTCTCCGGCCGTGATCCTGCGTGAGTACCGCGAGGTGCGGCCCGACACGCCGGCGGCGCTGAAGACGTTCGTCGGCGAGCACTTCGATCTGCCCACGCAGGTCACGCCCGAGACGTCGGTGCCGGATCGCGTGCCCATCGCACGGCACATCGATCGCTTGTGGAACGAGCTGACGCGCACCTCGACCCAGGTGCCGGCCGACTCCTCGCTCCTGGCATTGCCCAAGCCCTACGTGGTGCCGGGCGGCCGGTTCCGCGAGCTGTATTACTGGGACACGTATTTCACGATGCTGGGACTGGCGCAGAGCGGGCGACGGGACCTGCTCGAGGACCTGGTGGCCGACTTCGCTTATTTGATCGACACCTACGGGCACGTGCCGAACGGCGCCCGGACCTACTACCTCGGACGGTCGCAGCCGCCCTTCTTCTTCGAGATGGTCAAACTGCTGTCGCCGGAGCGGCCGGCCGACGCCTATGCGCGTTATCTGCCCGAACTACGGCGCGAGTATTCATTCTGGATGGAGGGCGAGCAACGCCTGGGCGCCGGGCGCGCGCATCGACGCGTGGTCAGGATGACGAACGGCGCGGTGCTCAACCGTTACTGGGACGACGTCGCCCAACCCCGCGACGAATCCTTCGGTGAAGACGTCGCCCTGGCCCGACAGAGCGGGCGGCCGGCGCCCGAGGTGTACCGCGACCTGCGTGCCGCCGCCGAAAGCGGCTGGGACTTCAGCTCGCGCTGGTTCGCGGACGGCGAGAAGCGCGCCACCATCGACACCACGTCCGTACTGCCGGTGGACCTCAACAGCCTGCTGTTCGGCATGGAATCCGCCATCGAGGCCGGATGCCGGCAGACGAAGGACACGGCGTGCGCCGCCGAGTTCGATGCGCGCGCGTCGCGCCGCCGCGCCGCCATGGACCGTTTCCTCTGGAGCAGGAGCGGCGCGTACTTCGACTACGACTGGCAGCGGCGCCGCCCGATCACGCGGCTGTCGGCGGCAACGCTGTATCCGTTGTTCCTGGGCGTCGCGTCGCGGCCGCAGGGGACGGCCGTCGCGGCCGTGGTCAGGCGCGAGCTGCTCCGTGCGGGGGGCATCGTCACGACGCCCGTGCGCACGGGTGAGCAATGGGACTCGCCCAACGGCTGGCCGCCGCTGCAGTGGATCGCCATCGCCGGGCTGCGCGATTACGCGGAACCTGCGCTGGCCGCGACCATCGCCTGCCGCTGGCTCGCGAGCGTGCATGCCGTGTACGAGGAAGGCGGCAAGCTGGTGGAGAAGTACGATGTGGTGACGCCGGGCCGACGCGGCGGCGGCGGCGAATACCCCTTGCAGGATGGCTTCGGGTGGACCAACGGCGTCACGCGGCAACTCCTCGCGCTGTACCCCGACGATGAGAATGCCACCATCGAGAGTTGTCGGGGGCCCGGTTAGCGCATCGCGGTTGCGGGCTTCGGCTCGCGTTCCCCGGCCGTCACAGCCCCAGTATCTCGCGGTTCAGAGCCTGATCCAGCTTCGCGCCCGCGAAGTCGTCGAAGGCATGCTCGGCCACGCGAATGATGTGGCGCTTGATGAAGGGCGCACCCTCCCTCGCGCCGTCCTCGGGATGTTTGAGGCAGCACTCCCATTCCAACACCGCCCATCCGGGATAGTCGTACCGCGCGAGCTTGGAGAAGATGCCGACGAAGTCGACCTGTCCGTCGCCCAGCGATCGAAATCGTCCCGGGCGGTCGACCCAGTCCTGGTAACCGCCGTAGACGCCGGATTTTCCGGACGGTTCGAACTGCGCATCCTTGACGTGGAAGATCTTGATGAACTCGTGGTAGTGATCGATGTAGCGCAGGTAGTCGAGCTGTTGCAGCACGAAGTGGCTGGGATCGTAGAGCATGTGGCAGCGCCGGTGACCGGCGGTGGCATCGCGGAAGCGTTCGAAGGTGACGCCGTCGTGCAAATCCTCGCCGGGATGGATTTCGTAGCACAGGTCGACCCCCGCCTCGTCGAAGGCATTCAACAGCGGAACCCAGCGCCTCGCGAGTTCCGCGAAACCCTCCTGCACGAGGCCGGCCGGCCGCGGCGGCCAGGGATAGGCCACGTGCCACTGCAGCGCTCCGGAAAACGTGGCATGCGCCGTCAGGCCGAGATGGCGGCTCGCCCGCGCCGCCATACGCAGCTGTTCGACGGCCCACGCCGTGCGCGCGGCCGGTTTGCCGCGCAGCTGCTGGGGCGCGAAGCCGTCGAACAACAGGTCGTAGGCAGGGTGCACGGCCACGAGCTGACCCTGCAGATGCGTGGACAGCTCCGTGATGTCCACCCCCGCCGCCCGTGCGATGCCCTGGATCTCGTCGCAGTAGGTCTTGCTCTGCGCCGCCTTTGCCAGGTCGATGCAGCGTGCATCCCAGGTGGGCAATTGCACGCCGACGTAGCCCAGCGATGCCGCCCAGCGGCACAGGCGATCCAGGCTGTCGAACGGCGCGTGGTCGCCGATGAATTGTGCGAGGAATATCGCGGGACCCTTGATCGTCTTCATGTGAACTCCGTCCATTTTTCTGCGGCGTGCGCCGAACGGACCACGGCGTCGATGAACGCCATGCCACGCGCACCGTCCTCGACCCCCGGAAAATCGTAGTCCGACGGCACGATGGTCCTGCCCGCCTCGCGATCGCGGACGGCCCGCGCGAAGGCACGATAGAGATTGGCGAAGGCCTCGATGTAACCTTCCGGATGTCCGGCGGGCGTGCGGGCCGCACCGGACGCCGCCGCATATTCCCACCCCGCGCGCAGCACCTCCCGCGGCCGGTCGAGGTGACGCAGGATGAGCGAATTCGGTTCCTCCTGCCGCCACTCGAAACCACCGGTCTCACCGTCGATGCGGATCGACAGATCGTTCTCCTCACCGGCCGCGATCTGCGTCGCGCAGAGCATGCCGCTCGCGCCCTGTTCGAAACGCAGCAGCATGGCGGTGTCGTCGTCGAGCCGGCGGCCCGGCACGAAGGTGTTCAGCATCGCGTTGATGGCCGTGATCCGCAGACCCGTGACGTATTCGGCAAGATGCGCCGCGTGTGTGCCGATGTCGCCGAGAGCGCCGCCCGCGCCGGCGCGCTCGGGATCGGTGCGCCAGACCGCCTGCTTCTGTCCGGCGGCTTCGACCGCGGTGGCCAGCCAGCCCTGGCGATACGCGACGGTCACCTTGCGCACGGCACCGATGGCGCCGGAGGCTATCCGTGCACGCATCTCCTTCACCAGGGGATAGCCGCTGTAGGTATAGGTGACGGCGAACACCCGACCGCTCCGCTCCACCAGCGCACACAGATCGCGCGCCTGGTCGCACGCGAAGCACAGCGGTTTGTCCACGATCACGTGGAAACCACATTCCAGCGCGAGTCGCGCCGGCTCGAAATGCAGGTGATTCGGCGTGGCGATGGTGACGAAGTCCATGCGACGCGCCGCCGCGAGCAGCCGCTCGCCGGCCATCATCTGCTGGAAACTCGCGTAGCTCCGGGCCGGATCGAGGCATAGATCCGCGCCCGTCTGCGCCGACTTCCGCGCATCGCTGCTGAACGCACCGCACACCAGCTCCACCCCGCCGTCCAGCTGCGCCGCGAGACGGTGGATGCGGCCGATCGACGACCCCGGGCCGCCGCCGATCAGTCCCATCCGAAGTTTTCGCATCGCTTCTCCCGAGTCAGGTGAGCACGAGCGATCCAACCTACTGTCCCGGTTGCCGAAGCGCAAGCATCCG
>CAZZWZ010000189.1:0-7727 GCA_964657955.1 uncultured Steroidobacteraceae bacterium | reverse complement strand
GTTCGACGTCGAACGCAGACCCTTCGGCACCGGCGGCCGGGACTCAGGCCGCCAGAGTGCCCTTGGTCTTGGCGGCGTGGGTGGCCAGCAGATCCATCAACGGCGGCGACAGGCAGTCGTAGGGCTCGAGCTTCAGCTCCTTCAAGCGGGCGCGGATCGCACCCATGTCCGAGGGCTTGGTGCCGGACTCGATGATGGAGGACACGAACGCGGCGAAACCGGGCGCTTCCCATCCGTTGGTCTCCAGCAGTTCGGGATGCAGGAAATCGAAGCCGTACAAGGGGTGAGCCTTGTTCTCGATGCGTCCGTACATGTGCACGCCGCACGCGCTGCACGCATGACGCTGGATCGCCTTCGACTCGTCCACGATCTTCAGCTTGCTCTCGTTGGCCGTGACGGCCAGCTTGTCCCGCGGCACCACGGCCACCAGCGAGAACACCGCGCCCGCGGGCTTCCAGCACAGCGAGCAGCCGCATACGTGGTTGAAGGCGACGTTGGCCTTGATGGTCACCTCGACGGGTGCCGAGGCGCACTTGCACTTCAGCTTGCCGCCGGCGTAGCTCGAATCCCCGGCTTTGACGCCGTTGTCCACGGAAGGATGAATTTTCACTGTCATAAGACGTTTCCTGTTTTGCGTTGATGAACGATTGCGGTCAATAAATGGCGACGCTGCGGATGGACTCGCCGGAATGCATGAGATCGAACGCGTCGTTGATCTTCTCGAGCGGCATGGTGTGCGTGATCAGATCGTCGATGTTGATCTTGCCCTCCATGTACCAATCGACGATCTGCGGAACGCCGGTGCGTCCGCGCACGCCGCCGAAGGCCGACCCCTTCCACACGCGTCCCGTGACGAGCTGGAACGGCCGGGTGCGAATTTCCTTGCCGGCGCCGGCCACCCCGATCACCACCGAGACCCCCCAGCCGCGGTGACAGCACTCGAGCGCCTGGCGCATCAGGTCGACGTTGCCGATGCACTCGAAGCTGTAGTCGGCGCCGCCGCCGGTGAGCTCGACCAGATGGGCCACCAGATCGCCGCCCACCTCCTTGGGGTTGACGAAATGCGTCATGCCGAACTTTTCCGCCAGCGCCTTGCGCTTCGGGTTGATGTCGACGCCGATGATCTTGTCCGCGCCCACCATCCTCGCGCCCTGCACCACGTTCAGGCCGATGCCGCCCAGTCCGAAGACGACCACGTTGGAGCCGGGCTCGACCTTGGCGGTGTTGATCACGGCGCCGACGCCGGTGGTCACGCCGCAGCCGATGTAGCACACCTTGTCGAAGGGTGCGTCTTCGCGAATCTTGGCCACCGCGATTTCCGGGAGCACCGTGAAATTCGAGAAGGTCGAACAACCCATGTAGTGATGGATCATGTCCTTGCCGATGGAAAAACGGCTGGTCCCGTCCGGCATGACGCCCTTGCCCTGCGTGGCGCGGATGGCGGTGCACAGATTGGTCTTCTGGGAGGTGCAGGATTTGCACTGACGGCATTCCGGCGTGTAGAGCGGAATGACGTGGTCGCCCTTCTTGACCGAGGTCACTCCCGGGCCCACGTCGACGACGATGCCCGCACCCTCATGGCCGAAGATGGCCGGGAACAGGCCCTCCGGGTCGGCGCCCGAACGCGTGAATTCGTCGGTGTGGCAGATGCCCGTGGCCTTGATCTCGACCAAGACCTCGCCCGCACGCGGTCCTTCGAGATCGACCATGGCGATTTCGAGCGGCTTGCCGGCCGCATAGGCGATTGCAGCTTTCGTTTTCATGATTTCCCATCTGTTGCGGTAGAAACGACGTGGCCGCCGGCATCGATCAGCGGCACCTTGTAACTCGAAAGAATCGCATCGATCTGCGGACGGTGCCCGGCGATCCACGCATCGAGGGTCTCCTTCCAGGCCTTCTCGCCCTGGCGCAACCCCATCGAGATTTCATAATCGAACTTGATCGCCGGGTCCGGCGTGAACGCCACGGCGCGCCACTTCGGATTCTGCGAGCGCTTCTCCACCAGCATGCCGGCGATGGGGCCCCACAGGATGGCCCCGTCGATCTTGCCGGCGGCCAGGTCACGCTCGATGGTCCGGGCGGGCGACTCGTCGACGTCGCCATTCTGGTGAGTGTACACCGCAGCGTGGTCCATCAGTCCGTGTTTGAGCAGCCAGTCCGCCCCGGGCGACTTGGTGAACACGCCGATGCGCAGCGCCTTGAACGCTTCCGGCGGCAGTTTCAGGAGATCGTCCGCGGTGCGCAGTGCATTCAGATCGCTGCGCGCGGCGAAGATCAGAGAGTACGTGGAGTGCATGTAGGGCTGGGTGGTGGCGGTGAGCTCGTATTCCTTCGGCACGCCGATGATCAGATCGCACTTGTACTGCTGCGACTGCTCGTCCTTCAACCGCAGGGTGTTGCGCACGAAGCCCATGCGCTGCGGAAAATAGGTGTATTCCAGCTTCAACTTCAGGTCGCGGGCGAGAGCCTCGGCGATCTTGTTCTCGTAACCCTCGCCCTTGTCGTTCGACAAGGGCAGGTTGGCGGGATCGGCGCAGACTTTGAGCACGCCATCCTTTTGATCGGCGACGGCCCGATGCGCCCCCAGTATCGGCGCCAGGGCCACCGCCAGGATGAGCGCTGCCGTGCGGAGCGGGGCGGCCCTCATTGGCCGATCGGAAACAAGTGACCAGGTTTGATGTTGCCGTCCGAGCGCCCCTTGAGGTAGTCGTACAGGCCTTCCCAGTTCTTCTGCATCATGTCGCTGGCACCCCAGGGCGGCATGCCCTTCTCGGCGCGTCCATTGATGACCGTGGTGTGAAAATCTTCCTTGGAAATCGTCTTCAGCGAGTTGATCAGGGACGGACCCACCAGCCCCTCCTGCTCGGCGCCGTGACAACGCTCGCACGCCAGGGCGCGCCAGGTCTTCCAGCCGTCGAGCGTCTTGGGGTCCACCTTGTTGCCGTCCTGGACGGTGTAGGGAGCCCCGCCGGAGCCTCCCCCGGAAGATGCGGGCGCAGCCGCGGGCTGTGCGGTCGTCTGGTCCGCCGCGCGTGCGGTGTTCTGCAGGCGGCCGGCCGGGACGGCAGCCGCCAATAAAGCCATCGACATCAAGGAAACAACGTATCGGCTCATGACCACTCCGGTGGAGAAAAAATGCCGCGTGCAATCGCACGCGGCATGAGTTTCCCCTCAAATGAAATTACTGGACGTTGCTGGCGCTCTTGGCCGTGCCGGCGCCGTCGGGCAGCGCGAACACGAACAGCGAGCCGCCGAGCGTGGTGTACTTGGCCAGATCCTTGTAGCCGCCCACCGCGCCCAGGCCCTCGTGGCCTTCGCTCAAGCCCGCCGCCATGCCGATGCCGGCCCAGCCGCCGATGCCCGAGTAGACGCCCACGTACTGCTTGCCCTTGTAGACATAGCTGAACACGTTGCCGATGATTCCCGACGGCGTCTTGAAGCTCCACAACTCGGAGCCGTCCTTGGTGCTGACGGCCTTGAGGTAGCCTTCCAGCGTGCCGTAGAAGGCGACGTCGCCCGCCGTGGTCAACGCACCCGACCACACCGAGAACTTCTCAGGCTTCGACCAGACCACCTTGCCCACCGACGGGTCCCAGGCGATGAAATTGCCCATGCCGCCGTGGCTGTTCGGAGTCGGATACATGGTGAGGGTCGCGCCGACGTACGGCTGCCCCGCGGTGTATTCGATCTGGAACGGCTCGTACGTCATGCAGACATGATTGGTCGGCACGTACAACAGCTTGGTCTTCGGATCGTAGCTCGACGGCTGCTCGTCCTTCGAACCCAGGGCCGCCGGACAGATGTCCTTCACGTCCACATCCGGTCCGGTGGTGCCCGGCGAGAACTTGGTGTTCACCAACGGACGGCCGGTCTTCATGTCGACCTTCGTCGCCCAGTTGACGTTCGGATCGAACTTTTCGGCGACCAGCAGTTCACCCGTTTCGCGGTTCATGGTGTAGCCGAAACCGTTGCGATCGAGGTGCATGACCACCGGCGTCTCCTTGCCCTTGATGGGAATGTCCGCCAGGACCATCTCGTTCACCCCGTCGAAATCCCACTCATCATGCGGGGTCATCTGATAGACCCACTTCGCCATGCCGGTGTTGAGGTCGCGCGCCCAGATGGTCATCGACCACTTGTTGTCCCCGGGACGCTGGCTGGGATTCCACGTGCCCGGATTGCCCGATCCGTAGTACACCAGGTTGAGCTTGGGATCGTAGGCATACCAGCCCCACGTCGTGCCGCCGCCCAGTTTCCACTGATCGCCCTTCCAGGTCTTGAGCGAGGAGTCCTTGCCCACCGGCGCCATCTTGCCGTTGGTCCAGGTCATCGTCTTCTTCGGATCCACCAACATCTGCTCGTCCGGGCCGGTGCTGAAGCCGGTCCACAGCTTCTTGCCCGTCTTGATGTCGTAGGCCTGCATGCGGCCGTGAACGCCGAACTCGCCGCCGGAGATGCCGGTGAGCACCACGTCCTTGAACACGTGCGGCGCATTGGTGTTGGTCTCGCCGATCTTCGGATCGCCGTTCTTGACGCTCCAGACCACCTTGCCGGTCTTCGCATCGAGCGCCACCAGCGTGGTGTCGGCCTGTTGCAGGAAGATCTTGCCGTCGCCGTAGGCGAGGCCACGGTTCACCGTATCGCAGCACATCACGGGGATCACCGTCGCATCCTGCTTCGGCTCGTACTTCCACTTGTAGGTCTGATCCGCCAGGTTCAACGCGTAGACGTTGTTGGGAAACGGCGTGTGGATGTACATGGTGTCGCCGATCACGAGCGGCGAGCCTTCATGCCCGCGCAGCACGCCGGTGGACATGGTCCACGCCACCTGCAGCCCCTTCACGTTGGACGCATTGATCTGGTCCAGTGAGGTGTAGCGATGATTGGGATAGTCGCCTGCCTGCGATGCCCAGTCCGAAGAGTTTGCCATGGCCGTTTCGGTGTCCGTCGCCGCGGCAAGCCCGCTCAGGCCCAGTCCGACCGAAATGGCCATGCCGCCCAATATGGGACGGGCGTAAATCATTTTCATATAGAGTCCCTCGCCTTGAGTTTCGAGATTTAACCAACCAATCTTCAGAAGTCCCCTTAAAATCTTGTGTCCCATCTGAACGAACGGGAGCGCGACCACGTGAAACTGCAATACTTATGCCATTTGCCGATTCTGCTCCTCGGCTTGAACGCCGCGTCGGCCGGAGCTGCCGCGGAGGGCGCGCGCGGCCCCTCGCCCGCGAACGACTACCCGACCCTGGCGCGGGTGGAGTACGTGAATCAATGTATCAACAACAATGGGGGCAAGCTCGCCGCGCTCTATCAATGTTCCTGCGCCATCGATCGGATCGCGAACGTGTTGAGCTACGACGACTACGTGGAGGCCACCACCTTCGTGAAGAACGCCACGATGCCGGGCGCGGGCGGGGGTGAGTTCCGGGATTCGGAACGCGGGCGCGCGTTGACCAAGCGATTTCAGCAGCTGGAGACCGACGCCTTGCACAGCTGCGGCGTGGCGCGCTGAGCGGCGGTGCAACATCCCCGGGATCGAGCGACCCGCGGCGCCACGGTGACCACGGGCACGGCCGCCGCGCCTCCGGCGCAGGCCATGCGGACGAACCCGAGAATGGTTCACGACGAGCATTGTGGCCAGTGTGTAAGTAATACATTTCCCCGGAACGGATGATAGGCGCGATGCCGGCGCCACGCCCGTCGATTCCCGTTTTTTTGACGACGCCGCCGCGCGTCGGTCGCATGCCGCCCGTGTCATGATTGGGACATGTCGCGCGACGGATGCCGGGGTTGCGCCAGTTCGCCGGGCGAAGGGACGCGATCGATGTTCCCTGTCCGGCACGGTGAGAATATAATTAGAAATCAGGGCTGCCCGGCCGACGCCCGGCGGCTGCGGCTGGGGTCGGGGGAGAACATGTCCACAACCATAGCGCCCTTGGCGTTGCAACACGCCCATACGGTCGTGAGCTTCGTGCGCGGTCAGGGCGGCGTGAGCGCCGATCTGGAGATCCGCTCCGCCATCGGCGCCTCCTGGCGGCGCTGCATGATCGACTATGCACTCGATCCGGCGCGGGAACAGGAACCGTTCGTTCTCGACGAGCGCACCTTGCAGGAGTGTCGCAGCCGCCACGAACACCTGATCCAGATGGCCTCGGCGGAGATCGACTGGCTGTACGATCACATCGCGATGTCCGGGTGCGCGCTCCTGCTGACCGACGCGGGCGGCATCGTGCTGTACGAGAAGGCCGATCCCACCGTCAGCGACTCATTCCGGGATGCCGGCCTGCGGGTGGGCGCGGACTGGAGCGAACTGCGGCAGGGGACCAACGGCATGGGCACCTGCATCGCCGAAAATCACCCCGTCATCGTGCATCGGAACGAGCATTTTCGCGCCAGCCACATCGGGTTGTCCTGCACGGCCGCACCCATCCACGATCCCGATGGTTCATTGGTGGCCGTGCTCGATGCCTCCACCTTGAATCCGCAGGGCACCCGCGACAGCCAGATGCACGTCATGGCCCTGGTGCACCTCTCTGCGAAGCTCATCGAGAAGTGCCTGTTCCTGCGACATTTCCAGCGCAGCAGCGTGCTGCGCTTCCACGCACGGCCGGAATTCGTCAATCTGCAGCACGATGGGGCCCTGGCCCTGGCCAGCGATGCCACGGTGGTCGCCGCCGACGACATGGCCATGCGCCTGCTGGGAGTGTCGCAGCGGCGCGAACTGATCGGTCGGCGGGTGGACGAGATTTTCGACATGCGCGCCGAGGAGATCATGGAGCCTGCGGCGCCGAGCGCACAGGGCCTGTGGCCCGTGCGCGATTCCTCGCTCGGGCGGCGCTACTTCGCCAGTTTGAGCAGCGAAGCCACCGACGTGGGATTTTCAAAATATCGAGTGCCCAGCCCGCACGGCGCCAGCGTCCTGCAGCTCACGCCGCCCCCGGCCGCCAGGGAGTGTCTGACCCTCGAAGACCTCGCGGGCGAGGACCCGCATATGCTCCGAAACGTGCGCAGCGCGCGCCGTGTGGCCGCTTCACCGGTCTCGGTGATGATCCAGGGAGCGACGGGGACGGGCAAGGAGCTGTTC
This sequence comes from uncultured Steroidobacteraceae bacterium, assembly GCA_964657955.1. Lineage (GTDB taxonomy): Bacteria > Pseudomonadota > Gammaproteobacteria > Steroidobacterales > Steroidobacteraceae > Bog-1198. The sequence continues at coordinate 643 of CAZZWZ010000189.1, read as the reverse complement.
GCACGGGCGCTGCACCGCGCCAGCGGCAGGGCGCCGTTCGTCGCGCTGAATTGCGCGGCCATCCCCGAGACATTGATCGAGAGCGAATTGTTCGGTTACCGGTCGGGCGCGTTCACCGGCGCCCGGCGCGAGGGGATGAAGGGCACGATCTTGCAGGCCTCGGGCGGGACCCTGTTCCTGGACGAGATCGGCGACATGCCGTTGGGCTTGCAGACGCGCCTGCTGCGCGTGCTCGAGGAGCAGGAAGTGGTGCCTCTCGGCGGCGACAAGCCCATGAAAGTGGACCTGCGGGTGATCTGCGCCTCGCATCAGCATCTGCGCTCGATGATCGCCCGCGGGCAGTTTCGCGAGGATCTGTACTATCGGTTGAACGGCATCACCCTGGAGCTGCCGCGATTGGCGGACCGCTCGGACAAGGAGCCGCTCATCCGCAAATTGCTGAGCGCCGAGACCAGCGACGGCCGGCCGGTGGCCATCGAGATGGACGCATTTCAGCGTTTATTGGAGTACGACTGGCCGGGCAACATCCGCGAATTGCGCAACGTGATCCGTACGGCGCTGGCCATCTGCGACGGCGGGGTGGTGCGGCTGCGCGACCTGCCGAGCGAGGTGCGGGGAGCGGGCACCGCGCAAGCGGGCGCCG
>CAZZWZ010000188.1:0-7842 GCA_964657955.1 uncultured Steroidobacteraceae bacterium | reverse complement strand
CGTCCCCCACCAGACGACGACGGGCGCGTTCATGACGCTCACGTCCGTGCCGGGGATCGGCACCCCGCCGTCGACCGCCGCCAGGGTCCTGAACAATCCGTCGGGCCGCAGATAAAATTCTTGAAAATACTCGCTGCCCCGCGCCACGATGGCGGCGGCATCGCCGGTCCAGCCGACCTGGCGGGACTGGGCGAAGGCATAGATCTGTCGCGGATGCACCCGCGCGCGACGTGGGTGCGGCAGAGCCGCTCCCTGCTGGTCCAGCGTCTCGATGAAGCCGCCGTTCGCGGGGTCGATGCCGCGGCGCGCCCACAGCGGATAGGCCGAGTCCTTCAACCAATCCACCAACCTGCCGCAAAGCGCGGGAAGGGCGGCCCGTGCCGATGTGACGCCCATATTCATGCGATATTGTGGCATGGGGCCGCCCCCACCGTGACGGGCCGCGGCCGAGACTGTGACGCGCAGCCGCCTGGCGTGACGCGCAGCCGCCGGCCGTGCCGCGTCGCAGGCTGCTGTGACAGACCGCGGCGCGTGTGACACAGTGCCGTTTTTCCAACAGGGTGGTTAGTCCGATGAGACCGCGTTCCCGCAGCCGGACGGCCCGCGCCTTGTTCCGCCTGTGCTTGCCTGCGCTGTGTGCGATGGTGTCGGCGGGCGCCGCGATGGCCGCGGAGTCGGGCCGTCCCGGACGAACGCTCGTGGTGTTCGCCGCCTCGTCGCTCACGGACGCGCTCCAGGAAATCGGCGACGATTTCGGCAGGTCTTCGGGCTTCGCGGTGAAGCTCTCCTTCGCAGCGAGTTCCGCGCTCGCGCGTCAGATCGAGAGCGGAGCGCCCGCCGACGTGTTCTTCTCCGCGGACATCGCGTGGATGGATTATCTCGCGAAGCGCAACCTGATCCAGGCCGCCTCGCGGCGCGACCTGCTGGGCAACCAGCTGGTGTTGATCGCGCCGGCCGACAGTCCCGTCACGTTGTCCATCGAACCGCATTTCGCGCTGCTGCGGGCGCTCGGCGGAGGCCGTCTGGCCACCGGCGATCCGGATTCGGTGCCGGTGGGACGTTATGCGCGTGCCGCATTGACCAGTCTCGGGGTATGGAACGACGTGCAGGGGCACATCGCGCGTGCCGAGAATGTGCGCGCGGCCCTGGCCTTCGTCGAACGTCGGGAGGCGCCGCTCGGGATCGTCTACAAGACCGATGCCCTGGTGGACAAGGCCGTGCGCATCGTGGGCGCGTTTCCCGCCAACTCCCATCCGCCCATCACCTATCCTGTCGCCGTGACCACGGGTGCGCGGGACGGGGCCGTGCGGTTCGTCGACTATCTCCGCGGCCCCGCGGCCGACGCGGTCTTCGTCAAATACGGGTTCGTGCCGCCGCACTGACGCCGGCCCGGTGCGCCGCGCGGGCCCTTTACGTCGTCTTTACGCCGGCGCGAACAAATTTGGCCGTCTTTTTCCGCTCTTGCGCCTACCTTGCCGCCTGGACATGGGCGCGAGGCGAAACGATGGACGGACTCTTTCTGGTGGCGCTGGGCGCGTTCGTCGCGCTGACGTTCGGCTTGATCGCGGGCTGCGCGCGTCTCGAGCGCAAACCGTGAACGGCTCGCGGGGCACGCGGTGAACTGGGGTTACGCACTGAGCGGGGCGCTCGCGCTCGGCCTCCTGGCCTACCTCGTGGTGGCGTTGCTGCGCGCCGAGAAACTGTGAGCCGCGCACTGCCGTGACCACTCAAAGCGTCTTGACGCTCGCCGGCTTTCTCGTGGTCCTGGGTGTCCTCGCCTATCCCTTGTCCTCGTACATCGCACGGCTGGCGGGCGGCGGGCCACTGCCGCGCGGTTTCGGTTTCGAGCGCTGGTTCTACCGGCTGGCGGGCGTCGACCCGGCGCACGAGATGCCGTGGACGCAGTATGCGGTGGCCGTGATCGCGTTCAACGGCGTGGGGCTCTTCGCCGTGTATGCCCTGCAGCGGCTGCAGGCGTGGCTGCCGCTCAATCCGCAGTCGCTGCCGAACGTGTCGGCCGACTCGGCCTTCGACACGGCCGTGAGCTTCGTGACCAACACCAACTGGCAGGCGTACTCGGGTGAGACCACCATGAGCTACCTCACCCAGATGAGCGCCCTGGCCGTGCAGAATTTCCTGTCGGCGGCCACGGGCATCGCCGTGGCATTCGCCCTGATCCGCGGCTTCGCGCGCGGCTCGGCGGGCGGCATCGGCAATTTCTGGGTGGACATGACCCGAACCACGCTGTTCCTCCTGCTGCCGCTGTCGCTGCTGCTGGCCGTGGTGTTCATGGGGCAGGGCGTGATCCAGAACTTCGCGCCCTACCAGGACGTGGCCACGCTCGAGCCCCTGAGCTATGCCAACCCGAAGCTCGATGCGGCGGGCGCCCCCCTCAAGGACGCACAGGGCAACGCCGTGACCGAACCGGCGGTGACGCAGACGCAGACGCTGGCCATGGGCCCGGTGGCCTCGCAGGAAGCCATCAAGATGCTGGGCACCAACGGCGGCGGGTTCTTCAACGCCAACTCGGCACATCCCTACGAGAATCCCACCCCGCTCGCCAACTTCGTGCAGATGCTGGCGATCTTCCTGATACCTGCCGCGCTGTGCTTCGTGTTCGGCCGCATGGTCGGCGATTCGCGCCAGGGGTGGGCGATCTTCTCCGCCATGACGGTGTTGTTCATCGCCATGGCGGCGGTGGTGCTCTGGGCCGAGCAACAGGGCAATCCGTCATTTGGCGGGCTGAGCGTGGACCAGGCGCCCGGCGCGCTGCAGGCGGGCGGCAACATGGAGGGGAAGGAGACCCGGTTCGGCATCGTCTCCTCGGCCCTGTTCGCCGCCGTGACCACGGCGGCCTCCTGCGGCGCCGTCAACGCCATGCACGATTCGTTCACGCCGCTCGGCGGACTGGTTCCGCTGTGGCTCATCCAGCTCGGCGAAGTGGTCTTCGGCGGGACGGGCTCGGGACTCTACGGCATGCTGATCTTCGCCATCATGGCGGTGTTCATCGCAGGTCTCATGATCGGCCGGACGCCCGAATACATCGGGAAGAAGATCGAATCCTTCGAGATGAAGATGACGTCCATCGTGATCCTGCTCACGCCGTTCCTGGTGCTGGCCGGCACCGCCGTCGCGTCCATGGCGAGCGCGGGCAAGCTCGGCATCTTCAATCCCGGCGCGCACGGCTTCTCGGAGGTGCTGTACGCGGTGTCGTCCGCCGCGAACAACAACGGCAGCGCCTTCGCCGGCCTGTCGGCCAACACGCCTTTCTACAACACGCTGCTCGCCGTCGCCATGTGGTTCGGGCGCTTCGCCTTCATCGTCCCGGTGCTCGCCATCGCCGGATCGCTGGCCGCGAAGAAGCGCATCGCGGCCACCGCCGGCACGCTGCCCACGCACGGACCGCTGTTCGTCGCGCTGTTGATCGGCACCGTGGTACTGGTCGGCGCGTTGACCTACGTCCCGGCATTGGCTCTGGGTCCGGTCATCGAGCAGCTGCAAATGAACGCGAAGGGTTCTCATGGTCCGTAAGATGACGTTGTTCGATTCGTCGCTCATGGGTCCGGCGGTCGCCGACTCCTTCCGCAAGCTGTCGCCGGCGGTTCAGCTGCGCAATCCGGTGATGTTCGTGGTGTACGTGGGCGCCATCCTGACCAGCGTGCTGTTCCTGCAGGGCCTCACCGGCCGCGCGGGCGGCGCGGAGACGAACTCCTTCGTGCTCGCCATCGCCGCCTGGCTCTGGTTCACGGTGCTGTTCGCCAATTTCGCGGAGGCGCTGGCCGAAGGACGCAGCAAGGCGCAGGCGGCGTCGCTGCGGGGGTTGAAGCAGTCCATCCAGGCCAAGAAGCTGGCCAACCCCCAGAGCAGGACGCCGTGGACGGCCGTCCCCGCGCCGCAGCTGCGCAAGGGCGACGTGTTCCTGGTGGAAACCGGCGACGTGATCCCGGCCGACGGCGTGGTGCTCGACGGCGTGGCGTCCGTGGACGAGAGCGCCATCACGGGCGAGTCCGCACCGGTGGTGCGCGAGTCGGGGGGCGATTTCTCGGCGGTGACCGGCGGGACGCGGGTGTTGTCCGACTGGCTGGTGGTGCAGGTGGCCGTCAATCCGGGCGAGGCGTTCATCGACCGCATGATCGCCATGGTGGAAGGCGCGAAACGCCAGAAGACACCCAATGAAATCGCGCTGACCATCCTGCTCATCGCGCTGACGCTGGTGTTCCTGATGGCCACCGCCACCCTGCTGCCGTTCTCCTTGTTCAGCGTCGCGGTGGCGGCCGAGGGGGCGCCCGTCACCATCACCGTGCTGGTGGCGCTGCTGGTATGCCTGATCCCGACCACCATCGGCGGCCTGCTGTCCGCCATCGGCGTCGCGGGGATGAGCCGCATGATGGCGTCGAACGTCATCGCCACCTCGGGGCGTGCGGTGGAGGCGGCCGGGGACGTCGACGTGCTGCTGCTCGACAAGACCGGCACCATCACACTCGGCAACCGGCAGGCGGCGGCCTTCGTGCCCGCGGACGGCGTCACCGAACAACAGCTGGCGGACGCCGCCCAGCTCGGTTCATTGGCGGATGAAACGCCGGAAGGCCGCAGCATCGTGGTGCTGGCCAAGCAGCGCTTCAACCTCCGGGAGCGACAGCTGAGCCAGCTCGACGCCACCTTCGTGCCGTTCTCGGCGCAGACCCGCATGAGCGGCGTGGACATCGGCGGCGGCGGGGACGGCGGCACGCGCGAGGTGCGCAAGGGCGCGGCGCAGGCCATGCGGCAGTACGTCGAAGCCCTGGGCTTCTCGTTTCCCGAGAGCGTCGCGCAGACGGTGGATACCGTCGCACGCCGGGGCAGCACGCCGCTGGTGGTGAGCGACGCCGGCCGCGTGCTCGGCGTGGTGGAACTCAAGGACATCGTCAAGGGCGGCATCAAGGAGCGCTTCGGTGAATTGCGCCGCATGGGCATCCGCACGGTCATGATCACCGGCGACAACCGGCTCACCGCCGCGGCCATCGCGGCGGAGGCGGGCGTGGACGACTTTCTCGCCGAGGCGACGCCGGAGGCGAAGCTCAAGCTGATCCGTCAGTACCAGGGCGAAGGGCGCCTGGTGGCCATGACGGGAGACGGCACCAACGATGCCCCGGCCTTGGCGCAGGCCGACGTGGCGGTGGCCATGAACTCGGGCACGCAAGCCGCGAAGGAGGCCGGCAACATGGTGGACCTGGATTCGAATCCCACCAAGCTGATCGAGATCGTGGAGGTGGGCAAGCAGCTCCTCATCACCCGCGGCTCGCTCACCACGTTCTCGGTGGCCAACGACGTGGCCAAATATTTCGCCATCATTCCCGCCGCCTTCGCCACCACGTATCCGCAGCTGGCGGCGCTCGACATCATGCACCTGACCAGTCCGAGCTCCGCCATCCTGTCGGCGGTGATCTTCAACGCCCTCATCATCGTGTGCCTGATCCCGCTGGCGCTGCGCGGCGTGACCTACCGGGCGCTCGGCGCGGCCGCGCTGCTGCGGCGAAATCTCTTGATCTACGGCGTGGGCGGCATCGCGGTGCCCTTCGTCGGCATCAAGGCGGTCGACATGGCGCTCGCGCTGCTGTAGTCCGGGATCACGGAGTTTCATTCATGCGAAGTCTGCTGCGTCCCACGATCGTCCTGTTCGGCCTGCTCACGCTGCTGACCGGCGTCGCCTATCCGGCCCTGTGCACCGCCATCGGCCGGGTGCTCTTCCCCCGCGAAGTTGCGGGCAGCCTGGTGGTGGTGGGCGGACGGGCCGTGGGCTCCGTCCTCATCGGACAGTCGTTCCAGGAGCCGAAGTATTTCTGGGGTCGTTTGTCGGCCACCTCGCCCATGCCGAACAACGCGGCAGCCTCCGGCGGTTCGAACTTCGGGCCCTCGAATCCGGCGCTGCTCGAGGCGGTAAAGGGCCGGATCGACGCGCTGCGCAGCGCCGATCCCGGCAACGGCGCGCCGATCCCGGTGGATCTGGTGACCGCGTCGGGCAGCGGTCTCGATCCCCACATCTCGCCGGCCGCGGCGCTGTACCAGGTGGCGCGGGTGGCGCGGGCGCGGCAGCTCGACCCGGCCGCCGTTCGGCGTCTGACGCTCGAACACGTCGAGGGCGCCCAGTGGGGAATGTTCGGCGAGGCGCGGGTCAACGTGCTCTTGCTCAACCTGGCGCTGGATCACGCACAATAGGTGGAATGACCATCCCGAAGCTGCGATGACGATCCCGAGCGAACAGCGTCCCGATCCGGATACGCTGCTGGCCAAGGTCAACCGGCAACAGCTCAAGGCACGCCGCGGCAAGCTGCGAATTTATTTCGGCTCATCCGCCGGCGTCGGGAAGACCTTCGCCATGCTGGCGGCGGCCCGCAAGCTCGCGGCCGAGGGGGGCGATCTGGTGGTGGGCGTCGTGGAGACCCACGGCCGCGCGGAGACGGCCGCGCTGCTCGAAGGCCTCGAACTGCTGCCCGCCAAGCACGTGGCCTACCGCGACAAGGTGCTCGAAGATTTCGACCTGGACGCGGCGCTGGCGCGGCACCCGGCCCTGATCCTGGTCGACGAGCTCGCGCATTCGAACGTGCCGGGCGCGCGCCATCCGAAGCGCTGGCAGGACGTCGACGAACTGCTCGACGCGGGCGTCGACGTCTTCACCACGTTGAACGTGCAGCACCTGGAAAGCCTCAACGACGTGGTCGGCGGCATCACGAACGTGCGCGTCTGGGAAACGGTGCCCGATACCGTCTTCGACGGCGCCGACGAGGTGGTGCTGGTGGACATCCCGGCCGAGGAACTGCTGACCAGGCTCAAGGCGGGCAAGGTGTATCTCTCCCACCAGGTGGAACGCGCGGCGGAGAATTTTTTTCGCAAGGGAAATCTGATGGCGCTGCGCGAATTGGCGCTGCGCCGCACGGCGGACCGGGTCGAAGGCGACGTGCAGGCCTACCGGGTCGACAAGGCCATCAGTCCCATCTGGAAGACCGCCACCGCACTGCTCACCTGCGTGGGTCCCGATGCCGGCGCCGAGCGGGTGGTGCGCGCCGCGGCGCGGCTGGCCAGTCAGTTGAACGCGGACTGGCACGCCGTCTACGTGGAGACCCCGGGTCTGCAGCGGCTCGCAGCGGCGCGGCGCGAGACCATCCTGGCCACCCTCAACCTGGCGCAAAAGCTCGGCGCCACGACGGCGGTGATCGCGAGCGCGCAGATCGCCGAGAGCGTCGTGAGCTATGCGCGCAAGCACAATCTGTCGAAGCTGGTGATCGGGCGCGATCCGGCGCGGCGCCTCTGGCCCTGGCAGCGCTCCAGCGGACAAAAATTCGCGCTGCTCGCCCCCGACATCGACCTGATCGAGATCGGCCGCAGCGCCGGCACGTTGCAGAACGGCGGGATCAAGCCGGTGGCCCTGCCACCCGCCGTCGCCGGGCAGGAGGCGTCGGCGCGCATCCACCGCAAGCGCCTGCGCTACCTGTGGTCCGCCGTCGGCTGTGCCGTGGTGACCCTGCTGTCGATGCCGCTGGCGGCACATTTCGACCGGTCGAACATCGTCGCGATTTATTTGCTGGCCGTCGTGCTGGTCGGCGTGCGCCTGGGCCGCGGCCCGGCGGCGCTGGCCGCGCTGCTCAGCGTGAGCGCCTTCGATTTCTTCTTCGTGCCGCCGCGGTTTTCCTTCGCCGTGAGCGACGTGCAGTACCTGCTCACCTTCTTCATCATGTTGACGGTGGGCCTGATCGCCGGACAATTGACGGCGGGACTGCGCTTCCAGGCGCGCGTGGCCACGCATCGCGAGGAGCGGGCAGCCGCCCTGTACGAACTGGCGCGCGACCTGTCGGGCGCCGTGGAGGT
>CAZZWZ010000187.1:0-7845 GCA_964657955.1 uncultured Steroidobacteraceae bacterium | reverse complement strand
GCGACAGTTCCAGCCGGGACAGGGCGCCGTGCGGCGGGCGCACGCACGGGTCGAAAGCGCCCCGCGACAGCGCATGCAGGCGTTTCGCCAACGCGAGCAGTCTCCAGGTCCATGCATGCACGGCCACCGGGGCGCCCGCCGCGGCACCGTTGATGGCGGCGAGGTCTCTGCCGGTCCGAGGATGCCAGAGGCCCTCGGCCGTGCGGATGGCCGCGAACGCGGCGGCGATACCGGCCTGGCGCAATTCGGCGGTCTCGGCCTCGGCCTCGACCGCAATGAACGTGCCCATCCCCGGCCGCATGCGCGAAGTGGTGGAAGCGCCCGACGCGACAGGGTCGATCGCACTCGGGACAGGTCTGATGGCAGCCACGAGAGGGCTGACTGCACCCATGCCTGCGGTGCGCGGACTCGTGACGAGGTTGGTTGCGCTCATGATGAAACTAAATGATAATCATTTCTATTCGTAAAGGCATCTTTTCATGGACCTTCGCTACCTCATTCCCGGGCTGTGCCTGGCGCCGCTGCTCCCGGCGTCGGTGGTGGTTGCTGCCGACTACCTCGATATCGACCAGGCGCAGCGGGCGGTGTTCCCCACCGCGGATGCTTTCCAGGAACTGGCGCTGCAGCAGACCCCGACGCAGCTCGAGGCGGTGTTGCAGCGCGCAGGACCCCAGCCGCCGCACGGCACCATCCGCATCTGGTCGGCCACCCGCGACGGCCATCTGCTGGGGCATGTCTTCGTCGATGAGGTGATCGGCCGACAGAGCATGATCACCTATGCGCTGGCCATCGGCACCGACGGTGCCATCGGCGGCATGGAAATCATGGCCTACCGTGAAAGCCATGGCGGTGAGGTGCGCAATCCGGCGTGGCGCGGCCAGTTCACGCATCGCAGCGATCTGGATCAACTGCGCTTCCGCACCGACATCAAGAACATCTCCGGGGCGACGCTGTCCTCGGAGCACGTGACCCAGGGCGTGCGCTGGCTGGTGGCGCTGTGGCAAGCGGCGTTGCGGCCCACCACGCATGCTGCGACCTGAGCTGCGCGAGCGCGAGCATCGCACGGGCGCCGTGCGTCGATCGCTGCGCGGCATCCGCGCGACCGCCGCTTCGCGCATGCCGGGCCGGCAGCGGGCGGCCATTTTCCTGATCCTGGGGGGCGTGTGGTTCTCGGGTGCCTGGTGGCTGGTGCTCGACCAGTTCTTTTCGCGACGCGGCCAGTTCGGGCCCATCCCCCATCCGTGGGAGCCGGCCTTGCTGATGCTGCACGGCATCGCGGCGATCGCGGGCATGTATCTGCTGGGATGGGTCACCGCCCGGCACGTGGCGCGCTGGTGGCCCGCGCGATTGCGCCGCGCAAGCGGCATCACGCTGTCGGCGTTCCTGATGCTGCTGGCGGTGAGCGGCTTCGCCTTGTTCTTCGTGAGCGAGGACCGTGCGCAACATGCGCTCGCGCTGTGCCACGACGTGCTGGGCGTCGGGGTGACGGTATTCGGCATTCAGCATTGGTTCTTCGCCAGGCGGCGCGACCTGCGCAACGTGCCGAAGTCATGAGTCCACGTTCCGCCCGTCCGGATGGTGCGGCAGTGCTGGTGAGCGGGGCGAGCTTCGCCGGTCTCGCCACGGCGTATTGGATGAACAGGCTGGGCTATCGGGTCACCCTGATCGATGTTGCGGGCGGCCCTCGCAAGGGCGGGACGCCCGTGGACCTCGAAGGGGAGACGATCCGCATCCTCACCCGCATGGGATTGATCGATGTCGTCCGTGCCAGGACGCTTCCGCCGCGCGGGCTCGAGTTCAAGGACGCCGACGACCGCACGACCGGCGCGGCAATTGGACCTTCCGTCGCGGACCCGTCGAACCCGAAGTACGAGATACACCGCGACGACCTGTTGGAAATCCTGTGGGCCGCCGTCGAGGGATCGGCGGAGGTGAGCTTCGGTCGCTCGATCGCGCAGCTGGACGACGGTCCCGACGAGGTGATGGTGACGTTCAGTGACGGTTCCCGAAGCGCTTATGCGTTGGTGTTCGGCTGCGATGGGAACCGCTCCAGCACCAGACGGCTGGTGTTCGGGGGCGATCCGGACTTTTCCTATTTCATGGGCGGCTATTTCTTCATCAAGGTCGTGCCGACCACGGCGTTGCTGCCCGCCAATACGTCGCAGCTGTACAGCGTGCCCGGCCGGACGGCGCTGCTGAACGGCTACGACGATCGAACCGACATCGCCCTGGTCTTCCGTTCCGAGCGCGAGATCGCTTATGACCACCGCGACCGGGCGCAACAGCGCCGCATGATCCACGATCACTTCGACGGGCTGGGCTGGAAAGTGCCTGCCATGCTCGAACACGTCGATGCGGGCGACGATTTTTATTTCGACAAGGTCAACCAGGTCAGGATGCCGGCCTGGTCGAAGGGCCGGGTCGCGCTGGTGGGCGACGCCGGTTACTGCGTGTCGCCGGTGGCCGGGATGGGCGGGTCCATGGCGATCATCGGCGCGGCCAGGCTGGCGGACGCCCTGCAGCGACACGGTGTCGATCACGCCGCTGCATTCCGGGAATACCACGACGAGCTGCGCCCCTTCGTCGAGGAAGTGCAGAATAAAGCGGTCAGCTTCGGCATGCCGTTGATGTTCCCCTCCGACGACGCCGAGATTGCGGAGCGCAACCGCAAGCTCGCCGGGGGCGTCATCGACCTGTGAGCCCCGCGCCGGGCATTCAGTCCCGGTTCTTCGCCAGGCGGCGCGACATGCGCAACGCCGCTTCGCGTCCCTGGTAGTAGCCCGGCATCACCTCCCCCGCCGCGAAGCCCAGGCTTTCGTAAAATGCGCGTGCTGGCGCGTTGCGGTCGCGGAGTTCCAGATCGATGCGCCCGATGCCGGCTTCCACGGCCGTGGTCACCAGCCACTCCATGAGCTGGCAGCCCAGTCCCCGACGCCGGTGTTCGGGCGCGACGGCCAGCAGGTTCAGGTGAGCGACGTCGTCGCCGAAATGCATGATGGCAAAGGCGTCGATCCCGCGTTTCGCGCCGGCCGGCAGGTCGCCGAAGCGCGAATCGCCGCGTCGCGACGCGTCGCCGAAGCGCGAGTTGCCGCGCCGCGGATTGCGCGCCACGACCACGGAGGTGTCGCGGTCGGCGATGCAGCGGCGCACCCGCGGCGCGGTCCACGACCATGGCAGCCCCTGCTCGATGAGATCGCGCGACATCGCGGCGATCTCGAGCGCATCGCCCGCCCGCGCGAGGGCCAGTGTGGACAGCTCGGACATGGGCGCGGTGCAGGCGCTCTCAGCGGCTTCGATAGCGGTCCGTCGCGGACACGAGTTCGTGGATGTTGCCGGGTTCGAACGCCGAATGGCCGGCATCGGGCACCATGCGAAAATCGGCCTCGGGCCAGACCTTGTGCAAATCCCAGGCGCTGGTGGCGGGACACACCATGTCGTAGCGGCCCTGGACGATGGTGGTCGGGATGTGGCGTATGCGATCGACGTCGTCCAGGAGCTGGCTCTCGCTGCGCAAGAAACCGCGATTGACGAAGTAGTGGCATTCGATGCGCGCCACCGCGAGCGCGAACAGATCCTCCCCCCACTTCTTGATGGATTCCGGGTTGCTGTACAGGAAACTGGTGGCGGCCTCCCAGACCGACCAGGCGCGCGCCGCGGCCAGGGCGGTGCGCTGGTCGGTTCCCGTCAGGCGCTGGTAGTAGGCATTGAGATAGTCGTCGCGCTCGTCCACGGGGATCACCTCGCGGTAGGCCTCCCAATGATCGGGGAACACCTCCGACGCTCCATGCTGGTACAGCCAGCGGATCTCGGCATAGCGCAGCAGGAAGATGCCGCGCAGCACGATCTCGGTGACGCGCTCCGGGTGGGCTTCGGAGTAGGCCAGGCCAAGGGTGCTGCCCCAGGAGCCCCCGAACACCAGCCAGCGCTCGATGTTCAGATGCTTGCGCAGCCGCTCGATGTCGGCCACCAGGTGCCACGTGGTGTTCTCGATGAGGCTGGCGCTGGGACTGCTGCGGCCGCAGCCGCGCTGATCGAACACGACGATGCGGTAGTGGCGGGGATCGAAGAATTGGCGCGCGCGCCGATCGGAGCCCGCGCCGGGGCCGCCGTGCAGGAAGATCGCCGGTTTGCCCGCCGGATTGCCGCTCTCCTCGTAGTAGATCTCGTGCACCTCCGAAACACGCAGATGTCCCTGACGGTACGGCTCGATGGCCGGATACAGCTCGCGTCGCAGATTCGTGGTGGCGGCCGCGGCGGGGGCGCCGCGCGTCGATACCGCGGAGCGGCTGGCGCGCGCCGCGTTGACGGCCCGCTTGGGCGCACGCGCCCCGGCGTTGGCGCGGGTGGCCGGTCTTGCCGCAGCCTTGGCCGGCCGGGCGGCGGCCGGTCGTGCGGCGGCGGTCCGGGAGGGGGTCTTGCGGGCCGCCGAGCGCGTGAGCTTGGGCCGTGCGCTTTTTTTCTTCTTCATCGACTGTTCCTCTTCCTCTGTGACTGAATACCTTGCTACGGCCGCGACACCAACGGCCCCAGACTGCGTCCGCCGAGCAGGTGCAGATGCAGGTGGTACACCTCCTGGCCGCTGTCCGGATTGCAGTTGATGATCAGGCGATAGCCGCTCTTCGCGACGCCCTGCTGGCGGGCGATGTCGCGGGCAACGATGACCATGTGTCCGATCAACGACTCATCCTCATCGGCAATGTCGTCCGTCGTGGCGATGACCTTGTGGGGGACAATCAATATATGTACGGGAGCGGCGGGTCGAATGTCCAGAAAAGCGATGACCCGGGGGTCGCGGTAGATCACGGTGGCCGGCAGTTCACCCGCGATGATCTTTTCGAAAAGCGTAGGCATTTCATAGACCTCCGGTCAGGGGAAAGCGCAAGATTATCAGGAACGCAGCGGCCGGCCAGGCCTCATCGGCACGGATTTTCGCGGATCGGCCGTCGCATCGGCCTCGGTGAATAGTAATGGGAACGATTCTCAGTTAGCATTGGCGGCATGGAAATGACCCAATCTCCCGCTACCCTGGGCACCCTGCGGCCCGATCGGCCGCTGCTCGCGGCCGGCGCGTTCACCGGCGTGCGCTTGTCGGACCTGGGCAAGGGCGCCACCGCCCGCGTGCTGTCGGTGGCCACCGATTCCGGCGCCCCGCCCGAGGTGGGCCGACGGCTGGCCGAGCTCGGGTTCCTGCCGGGCGAGAAGCTGCGCATCGTGGCGCGGGGCCTCCTGGGTCGCGAGCCCATCGCGGTGCGCATCGGCACGGGTACTTTCGCGCTGCGCTCCTTCGAAGCGGCGTGTGTGCGCGTGTCTCTGGAGCCGTCGCAGCAGGTGTAATTCGATGGAGGCTGTGCCCGTTGCCCCGATTCCTCTCGTCGCGTTGGTGGGCAATCCCAACTGCGGCAAGACGGCGTTGTTCAACGTGCTCACCGGCAGCCGGCAAAAGGTCGCCAACTATGCCGGCGTCACCGTGGAGCGCAAGGAGGGCTCGCTGCTGACCCCGTCGGGGCTCAGGGTGCGCATCCTCGATCTGCCCGGCGCCTACAGCCTGGATCCCATGACCCCCGACGAGCAGGTGACGTCCGACGTGCTGCTCGGCCGCCGCGCGGGGGAGAGCTCGCCCGACTTCGTGGTGTGCGTCACCGACGCCACCAATCTGCGGCAGAATCTGCGCCTGGTGCTGAGCTTGCGACGCCTCGGGCTGCCCATGGTGATCGCGCTCAACATGACGGACATCGCGCGCCGCAAGGGCATCGTGATCGATGCCGGGAAATTGTCCGCGGAACTCGGGGTGCCCGTGGTGGAGACCGTCGGGGTGAAGGCCTCCGGCGCCGGCGAGCTCATCCGCGTGCTCGACTCCCTGGTGCCCGCACCCGCCCGCCGCGCGGCGGCCTGGCGCACGCTGGACGCGGCCGACATCGCGCACGACCAGAACGAGGTGCGCCGCATTCTCGGACTGGTGGGCGGCGAGCGGACCGATGCCGTCACCCTGAGCGACCGCGTCGATGCCGTGGTGCTGCACCCCGTCGCCGGTCCCGCGATCCTGGCGCTGATCCTGTTCCTCGTGTTCCAGGCGGTGTTCGCCTGGGCGCAGGTGCCCATGGATGCCATCAAGACGGGCGTGGGGCTGCTGGGGGATTGGATCGGGCAGGCGCTGCCGACGAGCCTGCTGAAGGATCTGGTGGTCAACGGGGTGCTCGCGGGCGTGGGCAGCGTGCTCGTGTTCCTGCCACAGATCATCATCCTGTTTTTTTTCATCCTCGTGCTCGAAGAGTCCGGTTATCTGCCGCGCGCCGCGTTCCTGCTCGATCGGGTGATGGGCAGCGTGGGTCTTTCGGGACGCGCGTTCATCCCGTTGCTGTCGAGCTTTGCCTGTGCCATCCCCGGCATCATGGCGACGCGCACCATCCACAACCCGCGCGACCGCCTGGCCACCATCATGATCGCTCCCCTGATGACGTGTTCGGCGCGCCTGCCGGTATACGCGCTCATCATCGGTGCCTTCATCCCGCACCGGCCGGTGTGGGGCGGCCTGCAGCTGCAGGGCGTGGTGTTGTTCGTGTTGTACGTGGCGGGGGTGGTGAGCGCGATGGGGGTGGCCTACGTGCTCAAGCGGCGCGGCGCTTCGCAGCATCAGTCGCTGATGCTGGAGCTGCCGGCGTATCATTGGCCGCACCTGCGCAACCTGATGATAGGACTCTGGCAACGCGTGGAAATCTTCCTGACCCGGGTGGGCACCATCATCCTCGCGTTGATGGTGGTGCTCTGGGCGCTGAGTTCGTTCCCGGCGCCCCCGGCGGGCGCCACGGGTCCCGCGATCCAGTACAGCATCGCCGGCCACATCGGCGCATGGCTCGCCGTGATCTTCGCACCCATCGGCTTCAACTGGCAGATCTCCGTGGCCCTGGTGCCGGGACTCGCCGCCCGCGAGGTGGCGGTGGGAGCGCTCGGCACGGTGTATGCGCTCTCCGCCACGGGTTCGGACATGAGCGGCGCGTTGACGCCGCTGATCGCCCAGTCGTGGAGCCTGCCCACGGCGCTGTCCCTGCTGGCGTGGTACGTGTTCGCGCCGCAGTGTCTGTCCACCCTGGCCACGGTGCGCCGCGAGACCAACTCCTGGCGCTACCCCATCCTCATGGCCGCCTACATGTTCGCGCTGGCCTATGCCGGCTCCTTCATCACCTACCGGGTGGCCTCGGCATGGGCGTGAGCGCATTGCTCGACGATCTTGCGGTGGGCTCGGTGTTGCTGGCGGCCTGCGGTTACGCGGTGTACGCGCTCGGCCCCAAGGCGCTGCGCCTGCGCATGACCACCGCCGGCGCCCACCTGCTCGGCCGTCTGCCGGCCGCGTTCGGCCTGCGCGGAATCGCGGCACGGCTGGCGCGCGCGAAGCCCAAGGGTGGCTGCGGCGGCTGCGACGACTGCGGCGGCGCTGCGCAACCAGCCGCGCCGCCCTCGCCGGAGATCCGCGTGCCGCTCGCGAAAATCGGCAGACGCCGCTGAGGTCGCGCGTGCGCGGCCGTCGGCGGTGGGTAGGTGAGCGGCGCTCGGGCGTACGCGGGCGGCGCTCGTGCGAGCGCGTTCGGCGGACTTACGTGCGCGGGCAGCGGTCGTGCGCCTGACGGCCGAGCAGCTCAAGCAGGTGTTGAGCCGGGGCATGGCCGGCGTGTACCTGGTGTCCGGCGACGAACCCTTGCTGGTGGGCGAAGCGGCCGACACCATTCGTGCGGCGGCGCGCGCCGCGGGCTATGCCGAGCGCAGCGTGTTCTTCGTCGAGAAGGGATTTTCCTGGGACGAGCTGCGGCAGGCCACCCAGTCGTTGTCCCTGTTCGCCGATCGCCGCCTGAT
>CAZZWZ010000186.1:0-7892 GCA_964657955.1 uncultured Steroidobacteraceae bacterium | reverse complement strand
CGACCCGCGCGGCGGCGCCCGGCTCGGCGACGCCCGGCGGCGCCTTGCCACCCGCTCTTTGATCGTTTGAACGCCGTTCCGAGTTCGTTGAGGCTGGGATTCGCCGGCACCCCGCAATTCGCCGTTGCGTCCCTGGATTCCCTGGCCGCATCGCGGCACGTGGTGGCGGCGGTGTACACCAAGCCGGACCGGCCCATGGGCCGCGGCCGCAGCGTGCAATCGAGTCCGGTCAAGCGGCGGGCGCAGGAGCTGGGCGTACCCGTGTTCCAGCCGCCGAACTTCAAGACCCCGGAAGCGGAGGCCGACTTGCGCGGGCTCGGTCTGGATGCGTTGATCGTCGTTGCCTACGGCTTGATCCTGCCACCGGCCGTGCTCGGGGCGCCGCGCCTCGGCTGCTTCAACGTGCACGCCTCGCTGCTGCCGCGTTGGCGCGGTGCCGCGCCCGTCCAGCGGGCCGTGCTGGCGGGCGACGCGGTCACCGGGGTCACCATCATGCGCATGGAGGAGGGACTGGACACCGGCCCCACCCTGGCCTGTCGCGAGACCCTCATCGGACCGGAGGAGATGGCCGGTGATCTTCACGACCGGCTCGCGGTGCTGGGCGGGGAGCTGCTGACCGAGACGGTGGATGCCATTGCCCAGGGCCGCGCGCGCGAGCAACCTCAACCGTCGACGGGCGTCCTCTACGCTCACAAGATCGAGAAGGCCGAAAGCCGGATCGACTGGCGGCAGGATGCGGCGGCGGTGGCCCGCCAGGTTCGCGCCTTCAATCCCTGGCCCATCGCCGAGACCACGCTGGACGGCGTGCAGCTGCGCATCTGGGAAGCGGCGGCCGTGCCGGCGCCCGCCGGCACCGCAGGTCCCGGCACCACGTGTTCGGGCACCGGGTGTCCGGGCGATGTGCTCGCGGCAACCGCCGAGGGGCTCGACGTGGCGTGCGGGCACGGGGTGCTGCGCATCCGGCGCCTGCAACTGCCCGGGCGCAAATCCCTGCCGGCGGGGGAATTCATCCGCGCGCGGTCACTGGCGGGTGCCCGCTTCGCCGGCCCATGAGCAAGGTCGTCCCCACCGCCACGGCCGCCGCCGGGGCTCGCTCGCTGGCGGCCTACGCCGTGGCGCGGATCCTGCGCGAGGGCGTCACCCTGGACGCCGCGTTGCACGACGCGTTGATTGCCGTGGCGCCCGCGTTGATCCCGACCGTGCGCTCGCTCAGCTACGGCGCCGTCCGCGGATATTTTCGTCATGAAGCGATTCTCGGCAGATTGCTGTCACAGCCCGTGCGGTCGCTGGATTCATTGGTCCGCGCCTTGTTGTCGGTGGCGCTGTTCGAGATCGAAGACGCCCGGACACCCGAGTATGCCGTGGTCGACTCGGCCGTCGAGACGGCAAAGGCCACCGACGCTGCGCGCGCCAGTGGCTTGGTGAATGCGGTGCTGCGGCGCTACCTGCGGGAGCGCAAGGCGCTGGACCTCGAGATCGGCCGCAGCCCGGCTGCGCGGCATGCGTCTCCCGTGTGGCTGGCGGACCGCTTTCGGGCCGATTGGCCCGTCCGCTGGACGCAGCTGCTGGCGGCGGGCGATTCCCAGGCGCCGATGTGGCTGCGCGTCAACGGCCGTCGGGGCTCCACGGACGATTACCTGGCGAAGTTGCGCGGGGCCGGGATCGGCGCGCGGGCCGAGGAGCGCGTGCCCTTCGCGGTGGCGCTGGATGCGCCCTGCGACGTGCAGGACCTGCCGGGGTTCGACGAAGGCGCGGTTTCGGTGCAGGATCTGGGGGCGCAATGCGTCATCTTCCCGCTGCAACTGTCGCCGGGCCTGCGGGTGCTGGATGCCTGTGCGGCGCCCGGCGGCAAGACGGGTCTGATGGCGGAGCGTGAGCCGGATCTGCGCTCGCTGGTGGCGGTGGACGTCGATCCGCTGCGCCTGCAGCGGGTCAACGAAAATCTGGCGCGCGGCGGTCTGTTCGCGGAAACCCTGCTGAACGACGCCGCGACGCCGGAGACGTGGTGGAACGGCGTGCCGTTCGACCGGATTCTGCTCGACGCCCCGTGCTCGGCGCTTGGCGTGATCCGGCGGCATCCGGACATCCGGCTGCGAAAGTCGCCGTCGGAAATCGACAAGCTTCCGCTGCTCCAGGGGCGCCTCCTCACGTCTGCATGGCGCATGCTGGCCGTGGGCGGCCGGTTGGTGTATGCCACTTGTACGTTGACGCGCAGCGAGAATCGCGATGTGGTGACGGCCTTCCTGGAGGGCACGCCGGATGCCCGGATCGTGCCGGCGGAGAGCTGGGAGGGGTGGCCGGGCTTCGGTGAGGAGGACGGCTGCGGCCGTCAGATCATTCCGGGAGAGGCGGGGTCCGATGGCTTCTACTATGCCGCTTTGACCAAGCAATGAATGCGATCGTGCCGAGGGCCGGGCGGCGGGTCTCGCGCTTCGCGCGTTCGGTGCCCGGCTGCCTGCGGCTCTTGCTCCTGGCGCTGTTCTGGAGCGGGCTGCCGGCATCGGCGGTACGCGCGGACGGACTCGAAGGGCGCTTCGAGGTGCGTTCGGCCGACCTGGAGATGAAGGACGGCGTGTATCACCTGAACGCCCGAATGGCGCTGCCGGTGAGCGATGCCGTGCGGCGAGGCCTGGCCGAAGGCGTCCCGCTCGGCATCGAACTCGATCTGGACATCGAACGGGTGCGCCAGCTGCTGCCCAACTCGCGGGTGGCGGAGCTGACCCAGCGCTACCACCTGCAGTACAACGCCGTGAGCGCGCGCTACATCCTGCGCAACGACAACAGCGGTCAGCAGGAATCGTTCGGTACCGTCGACACCGCGCTCGACTCGCTGTCGGAGGTGCGCGGGCTGCCCGTGCTCGACAAGTCCCTGATCAACGCCGACCGCCGCTACGAGGCGAACGTCCGGGCCAGGGTGGACTACGGGGCGGTGCCGTTCAGCCTGCGCGTGTTGATGTTCTGGGTGAACGAGTGGCACCGCGAAAGCGACTGGTATACGTGGACGTTCCAGCCCTAACGCGCAAGTACGGCACGACGGTGCTGGGCACCAGCGGCGTCGCGTTGTGGCTGGTCGCGCTGTATCTGCTGGGTTCGGTGGCGCAGAACTCGGCGCTGTTCGACGAGCTGCTGCCCTGGATCCTGCTGATCAACATCGCCGGCTTGATCACCCTGTTCGTCCTGCTGGCCACCAAGCTCACGCGCCTGGTGCGCGATTACCGGCGGCACGTGCCGGGCTCGCGCCTCAAGGGCCGCACGGTCGCGATCTTCAGCGCCCTGGCGGTCGCGCCCATCCTCATCGTGTACTACTTCTCGCTGCAGTTCCTCAACCGGGGCATCGACAGCTGGTTCGAGATCGAGGTCAGCCAGGGGCTCAAGGACACGCGCGAGCTCTCGCACGCCGCGCTCGAGGTGCGGGTGCGCGAATTCCTGCAGCACACGCAGGTGGTCGCCAAGGAGCTGTCGACCCTCTCCGACTTCGAACTGATCGGCACGCTGGACCGCGAGCGGCGGGAAAGCACGGCATTGGAATTCACCGTCATGGGCGCGCAGACCCGCATCATCGCCACCAGCTCCGACCGGCCCATCGATGCGCTGCCGGTGCCCGCGACGGACGAGATGATGCTGCAGGTACGCCGCGGCCGGCCCTACGTGAGCCTGGACACCGACGCCGTGGGCGGATACGTGATCCGCGCGGCGGCGCCCCTCGAATCGCTGGCCAGTTCGACGGCCCGCGTGCTGATCGCGCTGTACCCGGTGCCCCAGCAGCTCTCGCAGCTGGCCGACACGGTGCAGCGGTCCTACACGCAATACGCGCGGCTGGTGCAATTGCGTCAGCCCCTCAAGTCCACCTTCGTGCTCATCCTGTCGTTCGTCGTCCTGATGTCGTTGATCGCGGCCGTCTACGGCGCGTTCTTCGCCGCCCAGCGGCTGGTGCAGCCCGTGCAGGATCTGATCGCCGGCACCCGGGCCGTCGCCAAGGGCAACTACGACACCCAGCTGCCGCTGCCGTCCCGCGACGAACTGGGCTTCCTGGTCACCTCGTTCAACGACATGACCAAACGCCTGGGGCGCGCCCGCGAGGAAACCCGGCGCAGCCAGCAGGCCGTCGAGGCGGAACGCGCCGGTCTTGCGGTCATCCTGGCGCGGCTGTCGACCGGCGTGGTGTCGCTGGAAGCAGATTTGACGGTGCGCACGGCGAATCAGGCGGCGAGCGCCATTCTGGGCGTGGACCTGGACTCGGCGGTGGGCGCGAGGTTCGATGCGCAAATCAGCCAGGGCGGCCTGTTCACCCAGTTCCTCGGCGCGGTCAACGCGCGCCTGAACGCCCAGCAGCACGACTGGCGCGAGCAGATCGACCTGCTGTCCGATTCTGGCAGGCGCGTGTTGATGTGCGCGTGTACGACGCTGCCGAACGAGACCGGCGCGCCGGGCGTGGTGCTGGTATTCGACGACATCACCACCTTGCTGCAGGCGCAGCGCGACGCCGCCTGGGGCGAGGTGGCGCGACGGCTGGCCCACGAGATCAAGAACCCGCTCACCCCCATCCAGCTGTCCGCCGAACGCATCCAGCGAAAATTCTCGGGGAGCATGAATCCCGAGGATGCGCAAATCCTCGAGCGCGCCACGCACACCATCGTCGCCCAGGTCGAGGCGATGAAGCAGATGGTCAATGCGTTCAGCGAGTACGCGCGGGCGCCGGACATGCACTTCTCGCGTTTCGACCTGAATCAGCTCATCGTCGAAGTGGTGGACCTGTACCGTGTGCAGGCGAGCAGCGCCGAGATCAAGCTGCTGCTGAGTCCGAACTTTCCCATGGTGTCGGCGGACCGTATCCGCATCCGCCAGATCCTGAACAATCTGGTGACCAATTCGATCGAAGCCCTGGAGGCCAGAACCGGGGCCTGCGTGGAAATCGAAACTCATGTGGTGGAAGATGGTCCGACCCAGGTAGCCGCGATCGTGGTGGCCGACAACGGGCCCGGGTTCGCGCGGGACTTGATCGGCACGGTTTTTGATCCTTACGTCACCAGCAAGCCGAAGGGCACGGGACTCGGGCTGGCGATCGTGAAGAAGATCGTCGAGGAACACGGCGGCCGCATCGAGGCGGATAATCGCCGTTCGGGAGGGGCACGCGTGCGGATTCTGCTGCCGCTGACCGACAATTTGCGGTCCGCGAGCGGCAGCCGCGAGCCGCGAAAAGGCGAACATAGGAGAGAACGCGCATGACCGCATCGAGAATATTGGTGGTGGACGACGAAGCGGATATCCGCGGCCTTCTGCGGGAGATACTGTCCGAGGAAGGCTACGAGGTGGACGTCGCGGCGGATGCCGGCCAGGCTCGATCCTCGCGCGCCACCCAGGTGCCCGATCTGGTGCTCCTGGACATCTGGATGCCGGACACGGACGGGATCACCCTGCTCCGGGAGTGGTCCCTGACGGACGGCTACGATTGCCCGGTGGTCATGATGTCCGGTCACGGCACGGTGGAAACGGCCGTGGAGGCCACCCGGCTGGGTGCCTTCGACTTCGTGGAGAAGCCGCTGTCGCTGACCAAACTGCTGCGCACCGTCGAACGGGCGCTCGACGCGGGTCGCCGCAAGAAGCTGTCCGAGCGCGCCACCGGCACCACGCTGTCGGTGCCCATCGGCAAGAGCAAGGTCACCCAGGCGTTGCGCGAGCAGGTGCAGAGCGCCGCGTCCAGTTCCTCGCCGGTGCTGCTGGTGGGCGAGCTGGGATCCGGTCGCGAGGCGTACGCGCGGTATCTGCATTCATTGAGTCCGCGCGCGGCGAAGCCGTTCTTCATGGTGGTGGCCGCCAGCCTGAGCGGGGACCCGGCGGCCGCGCTGTTCGGCCGGGAGCGCGACGGCAAGATCGAGTGGGGAGCCTGCGATCAGGCCGCCGGCGGCACGCTGTACATCAACGGCCTCGAGGACCTGAGCGTGGATGCGCAGCGCGCGCTCACCGGTGCCATCGAGCAGAACGGCTACACGCGCGTGGGGGGGCGGGAGCGTCTGCCGCTCAACGTGCGCTGGATCAGCTCGGCGCAGGAGAGTTTCGAGCTGCGCGTGACCCCCGAGCCGTTCCGCCGCGATCTGCTGGCGAATCTCAACGTCATCACGCTGCGGGTGCCGGCGCTGCGCGATTATGCGGAGGACGTCCCCGACCTGTTGCGCTTCTACGTGGATCGCCTGGTCGACGACCAGCATCTGCCGCTGCGCCGCTTCAGCGTGGCCGCGCAGAATCGTCTGCGCAATTATCCCTGGCCGGGCAACGTCGGCGAATTGAAGAACCTGGTGCAGCGCGTGCTGATCCTCGGCGCGGGCGAGGAGATCCGGCTCGACGAGATCGAGCGTGAATTGGCGGTGAAA
Source organism: uncultured Steroidobacteraceae bacterium (assembly GCA_964657955.1). Lineage (GTDB taxonomy): Bacteria > Pseudomonadota > Gammaproteobacteria > Steroidobacterales > Steroidobacteraceae > Bog-1198. The sequence goes on along the minus strand of CAZZWZ010000186.1, from coordinate 1,524 downwards.
CAAGCCACCGACGAGCCGCTGGTGAAGCAGGATCTGCTGGCGTTGCCGCTGCGCGAGGCCCGCGAGCAGTTCGAGCGCGCCTACCTGCAGCAGCAACTGCTGTTGTGCAACGGCAAGGTGGGCCAGCTGGCGAAACGGGTGGGCATGGAACGCACCCATCTGTACCGAAAATTGCGTGCCCTGGGCGTCGATTTTCGGCAACTGGGCGATGATTAGGCGCCGGCCCGCGTGCGCCTCCGCCGCGGCTGCGGTGTCGTTGCCATGACGGCGTTTATTTTGGGGGCAACCCCGCCCCCAAGCCGGTCCGCCGAGGTGCAGAATCTCACGGGACTGCCGTTGTTCCCGTCGCTGAGCAGGGCCGCGATGAACCGCTTCGCGAGGACCGACAAGCTGGGGCGTTGGTGCTCGCGCTTTGCCGCCGAGACGTCGTACCCGATGGACAAGGTGGAGGCGTGGTATCGCAAGGCGCTGCCGGGTGCGAGCGAGACGGACCTGACGCAGGACGAGATGTACAAATCCTATCCAGGTCTCAACGGCATCAAGCTTGCGGTGGGCATCGACTTCGTCACCATCTTCCGCGTCGCGAATCAGACCACGACCTCGATCGAGCTGTTCAATTGCGGGAAGTGATCGCTCGGCGGGCACGGCCCGCGCGCCGGCCGCCGCGGCCGGCGGCTGCGCAGCAGCGCGCGTGCGCGATCATCGCGGCCGCGCTGTTCATCGCCGGGACCGACAGTCTGCCGGTCATGATGCTTTTCCTGTTTATCGGCTACGGCTTTCTCGGACTCGTCCTGCCGACCACGGCAGTCCTGTCACTCGAAAACCACGGCGCGATCGCAGGGACGGCTTCCGCCCTGATGGGCGCGCTGCAGTTCGTTGTCGGTGCGGCCGTCATGGCGCTCGCGGGCATCTTTACCAATGGCGCGCCCAAGCCCATGGTGATCGGCATTGCGATTTGCGCCCTGCTTGCTTACGTAATCACCCAGCTCACCGTGCGGGCGGAGACGGGCCGCTTGCCGGCTGCGGCGGAATAAACCCCAAGAAGATGCAAGGGTGCCATGCTGATTGCATGGCACTGTCTTCAATGTTCATGCGCCAACTTTGAGCACCCCGGCCGAGATATTGTCACGGCCACCCGCACGGTTCGCGGCCTCGATGAAGTGCGCAACGATCTTCCCGGCTGAACTTTCTTCTGCTTCCCGGGCACTGTCAGTACCCTTCGCCTTCGCGGCCCCCTCGGTGCCCACCAGCCTCTGTGAACCCACGCCGCTCCCTGCAAGCTGGCCACTGTGTGCGCCGTTCATCAGGGCCGTCAACACTTCGGGTTCTTCGAAGTAGTTCCACAGTCCGTCGCTGCACAGTAAAAGCGTGGCGTGCGGCTCCAGTGAGACTTCAAGGGTGTGGACATCCATCTCGTCGTCGCGCATGCCGAGGCACTGGGTGATCGCGTGCGCGTTCTCCTTGCGCATGGCAATGGCCTTGGGCACGCCCGCGGCCACATCTGCCGCGTACCAGGAATCGTCC
>CAZZWZ010000185.1:6999-7922 GCA_964657955.1 uncultured Steroidobacteraceae bacterium | reverse complement strand
GAACCCGCGGCCCAATGAACAATGCACGACGTGTGCGCGGGCCCCGGTGAGCGCGCCCATTTCGTAGATGGTGGCGGTGGCGAGATGCTCGACCAGCGGCGGGTGTGCGCGACAGAACGCGTCCCACGCGGTGTCGCCGGCGGCGACCAGGCGCGCGATGTTCTTGCGGGTGAGTTCCTGGTGCTGGTTGTGGACGCCGCAGGCGAGGCCGCTCGGGGCGATGGCCTGAAACGCGTCGTACAGCAGGTCGTCGCCGATGCGCGGGAAGCGGCCGGGCGCGGCCTCGAAGGTGGAGAACTTGAAGGCGCAGGCGCCGCCGTCGATGAGCTCGCGGATGGTGGAGATGCCGCCGGCCTCGGAGATGGTGGCGTACAGCGCGACGTCGACGTGCGCGTCCTGCTCGACGGTGGCGATCTTCCGGCGCAGCTGGTCGGCGTTCCACACCGGTTCCGGATCGTCGTACGGCATGTCGACCATGGTGGTCACCCCGCCGGCGGCCGCGGCCCGCGACGCCCACCCGATGCCTTCTTGATTCGCCTGGCTGGCGGCGTGCACCTGGCCGTCGACGACTCCGGGCATCACCCACTGGCCGCGGGCGTCGACGGCCTCGCGTGCGGCGGGCGGCGCGCCCGTGCCGACGTGCGCGATCGTGCCGTCGCGTACGGCAACGAAGCCGTCCGGTACGATGCGGTCGGCCAGCAGGACGTTGCCGCGGATCACCAGATCGAAATCGGACATGATTACCTCGCAGGCTGCGGTGGCCAGCGCTTCAGCGCCGGCATCGGGATGCCCAGCACCTCGAGCGCGCGGGCGGCCGTCTGGGTGGCGATCTCCTCGACGCTGCCCGGGCGCATGTAGAACGCGGGGACGGGCGGCATGACGATGGCGCCGTAGCGGGTGACGTTCGCCATGAGTTCGATGTG
>CAZZWZ010000185.1:0-6989 GCA_964657955.1 uncultured Steroidobacteraceae bacterium | reverse complement strand
GCAGGGGCGTCTCGCGGAACAGCAGCACCAGCCGGCGGCGCTCCTTCAGGCACACGTCGGCCGCCCGCACCACCAGGTTCTCGCCCAGCGAGGAGGCGATGCCGCCCAGGGTGCGCGCGGAGCACGGGGCGATGAGCATGCCCTGCGCGGTGAACGAGCCGCTGGCCAGCGGCGATCCGATGTCGCGGAATGCATGGCGGCAATGGGCGAGAGCCTCGACTTCGGCCACGCTCAAATCGGTCTCCTCGAGTATGGTGCGGGCACCCGCCGGCGAGATGATGAGATGAATCTCGTGCTCGGCCAGGTCACGCAGCAGTTTCATCGCCTGGATGGCGTAGACGGCACCGGAGGCGCCGGAGATGGCCACGATGACGCGGGGCTTGTGGGGCGCGTTCATCGCAACCACGTCCTAAGGTGCGGCGCGAGGCGGCCGCGCAGCCACTCGGCGGCGGCGGCGCGGACCGCGGCGGGCGGTTGGGCGCGTTCATTCCCCTCCACCCGATCGTCGGGTTTGGCCGTGGCATCGAAACCCACCTTGGTGACGCAGCCGCCGTGCTCCATCGGTTCGGAGCGGTCGGCACCGGCGTGCGGGATCAGCATGAGATCGCGTTCCAGGCGCATGCGGTTGGTGCGCGCCCAGTCGACGGCCACGGGGTCCCAGGGATCGATGTCCTCGTCCACGACGGTGATGCGTTTGACGATGTTCACGGCGGCGAAGGCGGCGAACATGACGCGGCGGGCCTGTCCGGGACGCGGCGCGGCGAGCTGGACGACCACGTCGGTGCGCCCGGCGCCGGCCTCGGTGACGGCGACGTCGCGCACGTTGGCGGCGACGGCGGCCACCGCGGCGAACAAGCCGGCGGCGATGGGCAGCGCGGCGAGATACATGTGCTCGCGGTGGTAGCCGGGTTCGATGACCTGGAGCATGGCGTCCTCGCGCTGCGTCAGGACGTTGAACGTGGCGAGGTAGCCGGCACCGTAATGCTCGTACATCCCGTGGTACTCGGACACGAATCCTTCCTCGACGGTGCGGCCGGCGTCGATGGTGCCTTCGAGCACCAGTTCGGCCTCGGCCGGCACCCTGAGGTCCACGGTCAGGGCCCGCGCCAGCCGCACGGGTGCGCCCAGGAGCCGGCCGGCGCAGTGCATCTCGTCGTCGCCCACGCCCAGGTACAGGCACGCGGCCAGCTGGATGGCGGGGTGCGCGCCGATGACGACGGCGATGTCGAGCGGCCGGCCGAGCGCGGCGGCGCGGCGCGCGAACAGGGCCAGATGATGATTGGGCGCGATGCCGATCATGGCGGTGCTGCCGTCGAGCACGGCGAGCCTGGCGAACGACAGGTTGCCGCGTCCGGTCTCCGGATCGCGGGCCACGATGGTGCCCGCGGTGATGTAGTGACGCGCCTCCCGTTCAAAGAAGCGCGGCACCGGAAGACGCGAGAGCGGCGCCTGACGGCAAAGTTGACTCTGCACCGGAGGATCGGCCACGTCGACCGGCGCGACGGGCGAGCGGATGGCGTCGTGAATGCGCGGCAGCAGATCGGCCGCCTCGATCCCGAGCGCGGCGGCGATGCGGCCGCGGCCGTTGAAGAGATTGCCGACGATTCTCATGGGCGATCCGCTCACCGCGTCGAACTGGACGGCGGGGCCGGCATCGGCCGCCGACAGGAACGCCGACACCTCGAAGCAGGGATCCACGGGCTTGTCGACGTGCAACAGCGCGCCCTGCGCGTCGAGGTGCCGCAGGAACGGGCGGATGGATTGCGCGTCGCTCATGGCCGTTCCGCCGCGATGCGATTCCACAGGGCACGCACCTTGTCCTTGAGCAGCTGCGACTCGGCCCAGCGATCCGACAGCTCGTAGCCGTCGGCGCCGGTCATGGCATATTCGCGCGGCCCGAGCTCGCAGAGAAAGGTGAGCGTGGCATCGGGCGGGGCGCGCCGGCGCCAGCTGCGAAAGCCGTATTCCCACCAGCCCATGAAGGTGTCGACCCAGTCCTGTTGATGCGCAAAGCTGATCTGCACTTGTACCTGCTCGCGGCTCGCGACACGGCCATGAAAGCCCCAGCAACTGTCCATCACCCGCTGCATCAGCGCGTGATTCTCGGCGCTGATGGGCCATTGGAATTCCCGCCCGACCAGGAAGTGCGACAGGTCACCGGTCAGCCGCAGGTCCGGAAAACAGTCTAGCAGGTCGAGGGTGAACATCAGGTCGGTGGTCATGCGGTCGCGATGGGTCTCGATGTGCACGGGGACGCCGGCGTCGCGGGCGAGCCGCCGCCAGCCCTCGATGTAGGGAATGCAGGCGGCGAGGCTGCGCGGCCGCACGTTCGGCTGCAGATTGATGTGGTCCGCGCCGAGCTCCCGGACGTGGGCGATGATGGGCCGCAGCGCATCCACCGAGGCGGGATTGCACATGGCATGCCACATCATGCCGTGCGACCTCAGGAACCCGGTGACGCGGCGGGCATGGTCGAGATCGGCGAAGTCGACGCCGGCGCCGTCGAAGCCGGCGTCGCGGATCATCTCCAGCTGCAGCTGCAGCGGCCACTCGGCGCCGTCGGGGCGCCGCCGCTCCATGGCCCAGAGCGCCTGACTGATGCGTAGCGTCTGCATCCCGCCGGGGTCGGCCGCGCCGTGCTAGCGCACGCGCGGGAACGTCGCGCACACCATGGGTCCGCCGGGCACGAGATGCTCGCCGCGCGAGCTGGGCCCGGTACCCGCGGGAATCTCCCGATAGGTCACGTCGTCGCCGAACCAGCTGGTCGACAGGGCGCCGCGCCTGCGGGTCGAGAGGTTGCCCGGCGCGCTGTGGAAGGTGCGCGAATACCAGACCAGGCAATCGCCCGGCTGCATCTGCCACGACAGGATCTCGCGCGTGGCGTCGGCCGGATCGAATTCGCCGCCGTCGAAATCCGGGGGCGGCGGGCGCTCCAGGATGGGATTGGGATGACGGGTCCTGGGGTCGAAGGAGACGGCGCGATACAGCGTCTCGTAGCGATGCGATCCCTTGACGAAGCGCATCGCCGTCGTCGTGGGAACGACGTCGAGCGCCGTCCAGATGTTGCAGATCTGGCGGCCGTCGATGGGCCAGTACGAATGATCCTGATGCCAGGGGGTGGCGCTGCTGGTGCCCGCCTGCTTGACCAGCAGAAAATCGAAATAGAACGTGAGCGTGCGGGTGCGCAGCAGCCGCTGCGCGAGGTCGGCCGCCGGCGAGTCGAAGACGAAGCGGCGAAACGCCGGCATCCGCTTCCACATGAAATTGTCGGTGAAGAACAAAGCCTTCTCGCCGGGCATCCGCACCGCATACGAGTCCTCGCCGGCCTGCCGTTCGCAGGCCTCCACCGCGCCTTCGAGCAGCGCCATCCACCCGGGGTCGAAGGCGCCGCGCAGACAGACCACCCCGTCGCGCTCCAGTGCTTGGATGGCGGGTTCGCCGGGATCGCCCGGCGCCGCGGGCGTGTACGCCGGCGGATCGGTGCGCGAGGTCGGCTGCATCGCCGGATCATAGTACGGCGGTCATCATGCACGAAGATCATAATTTTCCTCCGCACCATCGATTGTTTGCATGGTTGGACCCCGCGGCGCGTGGCAAATCATGCGACGCGTGGCCGGAGCTCACGACGCGTGGCCCGGCCGCACCGGCGTGTCGTACGCGAAGGCCTGCTGGTCGTGCTCGCACCAGTACTGCAGCGCCATGGCCATGCGCGCGGCGGCGGCATCCTTCGGATCGGTCTTGCGCACCGCGGCATACCAGTCGACGTACAGGCCGCGGGACGTGACGCGGGCGGAGGCGAGCGCGCCGGACTTGAGATAATGACTGACCGCCCAGCGCGACAGGATGCTGACGCCGAAGCCGCCGATCACCAGTTCGACGATGGCCTCGGTGAGTTCCACCTTCATCAAGCGGCGGTAGGAAACCCGCGCCGGTTTGAGGAAGCGGTCGAATTCGTGACCCTCCTCGGCGACGTCGCTGTACGAGATGTAGACCTGGTCGCTCAGGTCCTGGGCCGAGATGGCGCTCCGGCCGGCGAGGGGATGATCGCGCGCCATGATCAGGATCAACTCGTCGCGAAACAGGCGCAGCGATCGCATCGTGGACCTCGCGGGCGCGCTGGAGGTGACGGCGACGTCGATCTTGCGGTCGAGCAGCGCCTTCACGGGGCGCTGTGTGGCGTCGGCCACCACCTCGATGTCCACGTCGGGCGCGCCCACCTGAAAACCGTTGAGGAAGCGCGGCAGCCAGCGGTAGCAGCTGTAGGCGCCGCAGCCGATGCGCACCGCATGGCGCGGGGTGCCGCCCTGCGTGATGCGGCGTTCGACGTGTGCCAGCTGCGCGAGGATGCGTCCGCCCTCGTCGTTCAGCGCCCGCGCCGCCGCCGTCATCTGCATGCGCCTGGCCTCGCGCACGAACAGGTGCACGCCGAGACGGCGCTCGGCCTCGCGGATCTGGTGGCTCAGCGCCGACTGCGTGAGCTGCAGCATCGCCGCCGCATGGGTGATGTTGCCGGTGATGGCCATGGCCTGCAGCATGCGCAGGTGCCGTATGTCGAGCCGGGACTGGATTATCACGCCGCGCTCCCATGAAAAAGATGCATGATCCAAACGCGCATTCGTCATTTTGCGTATTCCACCACATGGCCTAGGATGGTGCTCGGGTGCAGGAGATCTCAGTGGACGTCCCGACCTCGGTGAATCTGGCGCGATATCCCATCGCGGACCTGCACGCGCCCGCGGCGCAGGCGCTGGTCCGCGATTGCCGGCAACGGATGGCCGTGGACGGCGCCGTCGCGCTGGCGGAGTTCCTGACGGCGGAGGCGACCGGCGCGCTCGCGCTGGAAGCCCGGAGCCTCGAGGGCGCCGCGCACCATTATCGCGTCGAGCACACGGTGTATTTCCAGCCCGGCGACGAGAGCCTGCCCGCCGGCCACCCGGCGAGGCGCCGGGTGCGCACCGACAAGGGCAACGTGCCCTACGACCTGATCCCGCGCGGCGCGCAGCTGCGCCGGCTGTACACCTGGGATGGACTCCTGCATTTCGTGGCGGCGGTGCTGGAGGAACCGGTGCTGTACCGTCATCCGGACCCCATGGCGGCGCTCAACATCAACACGCACGGCCCCGGGCAGGAGCTGGGCTGGCATTTCGACCGCACCGATTTCGCGGTGACGCTGTCGTTGCAGCAGAGCGAGGAGGGCGGTGAGTTCGAGTACGTGCCCAACCTGCGCAGCGCGGCGGACGAAAATTTCGCGGGCGTGGCGCGGGTGCTCGACGGCGGCACCGACGGCGTGAAGCGCCTGCCGGCCGCGCCGGGGACGCTGACGCTGTTCCGCGGCCGTCATTCGCTGCACCGGGTCACCCCGGGCTTCGGCGGGAGCAGACGCCTGATGGCGGCGCTGAGCTACGTGCGGGATCCCGCCGTGCTGTTCAGCGACTATGCGCGCCGGTTGTTCTACGGCCGGGACACGCCGCTGAGCGGCGAGCCTTGACGGTCGCGGCCGCGCGGACGGTGGTGCTCGACGATCGATGGGACATCGATCTGCGCGCCGTGCATCGCGTCGCCTGGCAGCGGCACGCCGTGACGCTCTCGGAGGCGGCACTCGCGCGAATCGCCTCGAGCCGGGCGGCGTTCCTGAGGATGGTCGACGAGGATCCCTCGGCCATCATCTACGGCGTGACCACCTCCATGGGCGAACGGGCCCACGACCGGCTGTCCCAGGCCGAGCGCGATCGCCATGCGCAGCTCAAGCCCTTCGCGGCCGCCACGGCGTTCGGGGAGAACCTGCCGGAGCGCATCGTGCGCGGGATCGTGCTCGCGCGACTGACGAATTTCATCGGAGGCCATGCCGCGACCACACCGCGCATCGCGCGTGCGGTGGCCGACATGCTGGGCGGTGCGCCCATGCCCGCGGTGGCCGCGGCGGGGCAGGGGGGCGCCGGCGAGATTCTGGCGCTGTATCCGCTGTTCGCGGAACTGTCCACCCGCTTCGTGCTCGAGGTGAAGGAGCGCGGTTCGCTGATCAACGGATCGCCGTGCGCCGCCGCGCTGCTGGCGGACGCCGCGCTCGCCGCGCGCCGCCGGTTGCGGCTGGCGCTGCAGACTTTTTCATTGTCCATCGAAGCGTTTCGCGCGCCCCTCGAACACTACGATGCGGCCCTCGAGGAGCTGTGGGGTGATCCGGGCGAGACCGCCGCGCTGCGCTCGATCCGGCATTTCCTCGCCGGGGCGGGGGTGGGGGCGAGTGCGGGTGCCGGCGCGGGGCGGCGTCTCTACCAGGCGCCGGTGAGCTATCGCATCGTGCCGCGCGTGCTCGGCCACGCCTATCGCGCCACGGTGGCGGCGGAAGAGGCCGCCGAGCGTTCATTGTGCTCGGTGTCCGACAACCCCGTGTACCTGCCGGCGGATGCGGCACATCCCTACGGCCGCTGCATCAGCACGGGCGGCTATCACAACGCCATCGCCGCGCCGGCGCTCGACGACCTGGCGGCCGTGTGGGCGGACCTGTGTCTGCTCGGCGATCGCCACAGCGCCAAGCTGCTGGACGGGCGGGTGTCGCAGCTGCCGGATCATCTGCTGGTGGGCCGGCAGCCTGGCGAGAGCGACGGCCACGGCAACGTGGGGTACATTGCCATGGCCTCGAACGGCTACAGCGAGGCGGCCAAGTCGGCGGCGCAGACCACCTTCATCCCGGGCGGCGATTCGGGCGCGTCGGGTCAGGACGACGTGGCGGCGCCGGCCTTCCTGGCCTGGAGCAAGGAGACGCGGGCGGGGCGCTGCGCCGACGCCTCGCTGGCCATGCTCGCCGTCATGGCGTCGCAGGCGCTGCACGTCACCGGGCGCGACGCGCCGCCGAACCTGCGCGAATTCCTCGGACTGGTGCGCCGTCACGTGCCGCCCGTCGACGGTGACCGGGTGCTGGGGCCCGAACTCAATCGCCTCGCGGCGGCCTTCGAGGCGCGCGTGTTCGCCGCGGAGGGCGGTTTCGATGA
>CAZZWZ010000184.1:0-7924 GCA_964657955.1 uncultured Steroidobacteraceae bacterium | reverse complement strand
TGAACGCGTCGCCGCAAGCGCTGCAGCGGCAGCAGCGTGAGCTCGCGGCACAGCGCCAGGCCATCGAACGGGAGATGGCCGAGAACCGATCCGATGCGGGCCACAAATCCAAGCAGGATTCCGTGGCGAAGCTGACCGAGTTGCAGGGCGAGCTCGCCATGGTCGACGCACGGAAGAATCTCCTGGACACCATGACGGAATTCGTCAACGCGAGCGATCCCAAGGGTGCCGGGGCGAACGCACTGAAGGCGCACATCGACGCCATCGCGGCCACCGTGCCCATGTCGGGTGGCGCGGCGTCATCGAACTCAAACTCGAACTCGACCTCGAGTTCGGCCGCGGGTTCGGCCGCCGCCGGTGGCACCGCCGCCGCGCCGGCCAACGCGCGCGCGGGTGCCATGACCGGCGTCGATGCCGGCGCCGCGTCCACGCGCCTCGGGATCTGGGACCTCGCAACCGACGTTCTGCGCCTGCGCAACAAGATCGGCACCATCGAGACGGTGGACCGGCGTACCGCGGGTCTCGCGGCCACGTTCCAAAAGATCAGCGCGCCGCCGCTCGACCAGTTGAAGTCGCTCTCGGCGCGCAGCGATGCGCTCGCGGGCGAGGCCGACAGCGCCGGCGGCCCGGTGCTCAAGAGTCTGCGCAATGAATTCGATACGCTGGCCTGGTTGTTCAAGCAAACATCCGCCATCCTGATCCCCCTGACCAAGGAGCAGGTGCTGCTCCAGCAATACCGGCACAATCTGGCCAACTGGCGCGACGGCATCCGCCGCCAGTACGGCGATGCGTGGGTGGCGCTCGGCATCCGTCTCGGATTCCTGTGCGGCCTGCTGGCCGCGGTGTTCGGGCTGGCCGAGGTCTGGCGGCGCGCCGTGCTGCGCTATGCGCACGAACCGCGGCGCCGCTACCAGCTGCTGCTGGTCCGCAGGATCGTGTTGTGGACGGCCGTGGCCGGGATCGTCGGTCTGAGTTTCGTCACGGAGATCGGCGCGCTGGCCACCTTCGCCGGTCTGCTCACCGCCGGTGTGGCCGTCGCCATGCAGAGCGTGCTGGTATCGGTGGTCGGTTACTTCTTCCTCATCGGCAAGTACGGCATCCGGGTGGGTGACCGGATCCAGATAGGCGCGGTGGTCGGTGAGGTCATCGACCTGGGCCTGGTGCGGATGCATCTCATGGAATTGAACGCGCAGGGACCGCTGGGGCCGACGGGCCGGGTGGTGGCGTTCGCGAATCTCGTGGTGTTCCAGGCCTCGAGCGGATTGTTCAAGCAGATTCCCGGGGTGAATCTCGCCTGGCACGAAACCACCCTCGCGTTGCCCGCGGTGGGCGACTACGCGGCGCTCAAACGAAAACTCCTGGCGGCGGTGAACGCTGCGGTGGGAGAATACGGCCCGGAGATAGCGCGGCAGACCCGGGAGATCGAAAGGACCACCGCCTCGGCGTCCGTCGACGATGCGACACCGCAGGTTCAGATGCATCTCTCGGCCGGCCACATGGAGGCCGTGATCCGCTATCCGGTGCATCTTCTGCACGCCGCGGAGATCGAGGAACGCGTGTCCGAGGCGGTGTTGAAGGTGCTCGCCGAGAGTCAGGCCGGTGTCGCCGGGGCGGTCAGTCTCCCACCCTGATCACCAGCACGTCGACGTCGGTCTTGCGCAAGGTGGCACGCAGCTTGTTCAGCTCATCGAGCCTGGAGATGGGACCGATGCGGATGCGGTGCCAGGTGTCGTTGTCGACGGAGACCTTCTGCACCTTGGACTCGACGCCCTGCAACGCCAGCTGTGCACGGATGCGGTCGGCGTCGGCGAAATTCTTGTACGAACCGGCCTGGAGCACGTAGGTGCCGCGGCGCGTCTCGGGAACATCGCGTATGTCGCGCTTGACGTCCTTCTCCCGCTCCGGCACGACGACTTCGAATTTCGGCAGCTTGTCGTAGAAATCGTACGAGTTCGGCGATTCTTCCGCCGCCGCATCGCCCGGGTCGCTGTCCGGCGATTCGGTGTTCCGCAATTTTCTCTTGCCGGCCTTGGCCGTCACGGCGGGCGCGTCGGGACGGTGATCCTTGAAATACACCACGCCGGCGACGCCCAGCCCGACGGCCAGTCCGCAAACCCCCGCCAGCCAGGCGGAGACCTGCGCCGGCTGTCGTCGTTTGGACTTGTAGTTCGGCGGGGGTCGCTTCGCGGCCACTCGGGGCTCCCGTCTACATGGTGTCGGGCGCCGATACGCCCAACTGAGCCAGACCGTTGCGAATGACCACCCGGGTGGCAAAGGCCAGCGTCAATCGCGCGTTGCGCAGTTGCGGATCGTCCACGATGAACTGGTGGGCGCTGTAGTAGGTGTGAAAGTCGTTCGCAAGATCGCGCAGATAGTGCACCAGCGTGTGGGGCGCCCGTTGCAGCGCGCATTGCTGCACGATTTCCGGATACGCGACGATGCGCTTGATGAGCTGTGATTCCTGCGGCTGGTCGAGCCGGTGCATGGAGGCCGGTGCAGCGGCGCGCTCGTAGGCCATGCCGCGTTCCTCCATCTGCCGCTCCACGCTGCACACCCGGGCGTGCGCGTACTGGATGTAATACACGGGATTGTCGTTGGAACGGGCCTTGGCCAGCTCCAGATCGAAGTCCAGGTGCTGGTCGTTGCTGCGCATGACGTAGAACAGCCGGGCGGCATCGTTGCCCACTTCACGGCGCAGGTCGCGCAGCGTGACGAATTCACCGGAACGGGTGGACATCTGGGCCTTCTCGCCACCCCGGTACAGCGTGACGAACTGCACCAGACGGACCTCGAAAACCTCCGGCGGCCCGCCGAGCGCCATCAAGCCGGCCCGCAGGCGGGCGATGTATCCGTGATGATCGGCACCCCAGATGTAGAGCAGATGCTCGAAGCCCCGCTCACGTTTATTGAGGATGAACGCGATGTCCGATGCGAAATACGTCTTGATGCCGTTCTCACGAACGATGACGCGATCCTTCTCGTCGCCGTAATCCGTGCTCTTGAACCATACGGCACCCTCCCTGCGATAGGCGTGTCCCCCGGTCTCCAGCGCGGCGACGGCCGAGTCGATCGCGCCGGAATCGCTCAGCGAGCGCTCCGAGTACCACGAATCGAAGGTGACGCCGAATTCGGCGAGGTCCTCGCGGATGTCGCGCAGGATGCCGCCGACGGCGTGATCCAGCACGCGGCGGAACGCGGCGTCGCCGAGCAATTGCCGGGCGCGCACGATCAATGCGTCGATGTACACGTCCTTGTCGCCCCCCGCGGGCTCGTCCGGGGGCAGCGCGTCGAAGACGGCGGCGGCGGCCCGTCGCAGCGCCGTGCCTTCGGCCGCCTGCAGCCGTGCGGCGATGTCGACGATGTAGTCGCCCCGGTAACCGTTTGCCGGAAACACGAAGCGCTCGCCGCAGCCTTCGAGATAGCGCAGCCACGTGCTCGCGGCCAGGATTTCCATCTGGCGCCCGGCATCGTTGATGTAATACTCGCGGGTCACGCGATAGCCCACGGCCTGCAACAGATTCGCGACCGTGGCGCCGAACGCCGCGTGCCGTCCGTGACCCACGTGCAACGGTCCCGTGGGGTTGGCGGAAACGAATTCCACCAGCACGGAGCGTCCGGCGCCCACGGCGGACGTGCCGTAGGCCGCCCCGGCCTCGAGCACCCGGCCAAGCTCGGCGTGGTAGGCGTGGGCCGCGAGGAAGAAATTGATGAAGCCGGCACCCGCGATCTCCACCCGGGCGACGTCGGCGTCCGCCGGCAAGGCCGCCACCAGCGCCTCGGCAAGCCTGCGCGGACTCTGACGCGCGCGCTTCGCCAGCCGCATGGCGACATTGCTCGCGAAATCGCCGTGTTGAACGTCGCGGGCACGCTCGATCTCGATGTCCACGTCACGTGCGTCCGCGGGCACCAGCGACTCGGGCAGGGACGCCAGCGCCTGGCGCAACAAGCGGTCGATCAAAGTCTTCACGTTGGATCCCGGTCGGCGGATGAAAAATGGCCCGGAAGTTTACCGCAATCCGGCGGCCACACCCGCGCGCTCCTCAGTCTACCTCCAGCGGGTCCACGTCGATGGACCAGCGCAGACCCGGAGGTCCGGGCAAGGCCTCCACCTGCGGCAGCCACGCGGCGAGAAAACGTTGCAGCGACGCGCGTTTCGAGGCTTCGAGCAACAAATGCGCGCGATAGTGATCGGCGCGCCGGGCGATCAGCGCGACGGCGGGTCCGCGGATCGCCACCGCGGCACCGGCGAGATCGCCGCCACGGGCGGCCGCCGCTCGCAGAAACCCGTCGAGGCCCGCCTGGTCCCTGGCCTCGGCACGCAGCATGGCCAGGCGGGAAAACGGCGGCCATGCAGCCTCGCGCCGTTCCCGCAACGCACCTTCGGCAAATCCTTCATAGCCCGCGGCGATGAGGCGGGTGAGCAGGGGATGTTCGGGATAGGCGGTCTGGATCAACACCTCGCCCGGGCGGGCGGCGCGTCCGGCGCGCCCGGCCACCTGGGTGATGGTTTGCGCGAGCCGCTCGGCGGCCCGGTAGTCGCTGGCGAACAAGCCTTGATCGGCGTCGAGTATCACGACCAGGCTCACGTCGGGAAAATGATGGCCCTTGGTGAGCATCTGCGTTCCGACCAGGAGACGCGCCGCGCCGCTGTGCACCCGCTCCAGCGTCGCGTGCAGGGCGCCGCGACCGGCGGCGGTGTCGCGGTCCAGGCGGGCGAGCGGCGCGTGGGGAAACAGGCGTGCCAGCGACTCCTCGACGCGCTCCGTACCCTGGCCGACGGGTTGCAGGGGCCGGCCGCACTCGCCGCAGATCAGCGGCACCGGAGCCTGGGCGCCGCAATGATGGCAACGCAACCGGTCGGCGCGGCGATGCAGGGTCATGCGCGCGTCGCAGTGGGCGCACGGCGCCACCCACCCACAGCCGTTGCAGAACAACGACGGGGCGTACCCGCGGCGGTTCAAGAAGACGATGACCTGGCCGCCCGCGCCCAGATGTTCCTCGATGGCCCGCAAGGCCGGCTGCGACAGACCCTGGTCGCCGGCGTGTTTGCGCAGGTCCACCAGCGACATGCGCGGAGCCCGGGAGGCGCCCGGGCGCTGCGGCAGCGGCAGCTTCGAATAACGGCCCCGAGCGACGTTGTCCAGGGTTTCGAGCGACGGCGTGGCGGAACCGAGCACGATGGGCACCCGCTCGCCCTGGGCGCGGCGCACCGCGAGATCGCGCGCCGAATAACGAAATCCTTCGTGCTGCTTGTACGATGCGTCGTGCTCCTCGTCCACCACGATCAACTTGAGCCGCGGCATCGAGGCGAACACCGCCGAGCGCGTGCCGATGACGATGCGGGCACGTCCTGCGTGCGCCTCGCGCCAGGCGTCGCGGCGCTCGGCGCCGGTGAGGCCCGAATGCAGCGCGGCGACGCCCGCGGTGAAGCGCTGCCGGAAGCGTTCCACCAGCTGGGGCGTCAGCCCGATTTCCGGCACCAGCACCAGTGCCTGGCCGCCGCTGCCGATCGCCCCGGCGATGGCCTGCAGATAGACCTCGGTCTTGCCGCTGCCCGTGACGCCGTAGAGCAGGTGCGCGGCGAAACGCCCCGACGACGCGCCGATCGCGTCGATCGCGGCGGCCTGCGGGGCGGTCAGGGTCACCGGGCTCGGACGCAGTTCGAACGCCGTCGCTTCCCGCGGGCCACGCCGGGCGGCCACCCACCCACGCCTGGCCAAGGCACGCAGATGCGCCGGCCTGAATCGCGCGACGATGGCGTCGGCCGTCGCGCCGGTTGCGGAGGCCGTCTCGAGCCATGCCAGCAAGGTGCGCTGCCGGGGCGATCGTCGATCCGAAGGATGACTCAATTCGCGGCGACCCGCCGCCGTGAGCGACCAGGATTCCACCGCAGCGTCCGCCGGGTGCCCCGTGCGCAGGTCGACGGGCAACGCCGCGGCAATCACCTCGCCGAGCGGGTGGTGGTAGTACGCCGCAGCCCAGCGCAACAGATCGAAGGTCACCGCATCGAAGATCGGGCGCTCGTCCAGCACCTCGATCGCCGACTTGAGTCTTGCGGCGGGCACGGCCGAGTCGAGCGACGTGCCCACGAGCACGCCGATCAGCTGCCGGCGGCCGAACGGCACCCGCACCCGGACCCCCGGTGCCACGTCGCCCGGCGCCTTCCCGGCCGGCGCAAATCCGGCCGGTGCCGCGTAGTCGAACACCCGGCGCAGCGGCGTGTCGAGGGCGATTTGCAGAATCAGCGCGCGCCCGTTGTTCACAAAAGCTGTGGATAAGTCTGTTGAGAAGCCGGGATCATGAGACCTAAGTGCCCGTTCTGTTTCGAGGTGCCGGCAAATTGGTGAAAATCTACTCGAAATGCCGTAGATGCTAATAAATTCAACTGGTTACTGGGTCCTCTGCAAGTCGCCGTGAGGTGCGGATTGAAGAGGTTTCAATGGATGTCACACGGTATGTGCGTAAGTCGCTGATCTTGCGCGGCTCGTGACCGGTCTGGGCCGCGGGCTGGCCGTCAACCGCCGCATCGTTTGATCGTTTATACAGAGAACGGGCCGAGTCGTCGACGCCCTGGAGGACGAGCCATGCCGCGCTTTGATACGCTCCAACCCGCTGGGATGGTCTGGGATGTTCCGGCTCCGGCGCCCGGGGGAGTGGTTCTGGAAGCAACTCGCGAGCTGAATCAATTCTTGGCCGACATCGAACGCCGTGCCTTTCGCATGGCACAGGTTGCCCTGCGCGATCCCGACGACGCGCTGGATGTGGTCCAGGATGCGATGCTGAAATTGGCGCGCAATTACGGCGCGAAGCCGAGCGCGGAATGGCGGCCGCTGTTCTACCGGATCCTGGAGAACGGCATCCGCGATCTGCAGCGTCGGCGCACCGTGCGGAAGAAGTTCATGGTCTGGATGCCGGGCGCCAAGGAGGATCCCGAGGACGAGGCCCGCGATCCGATCGACAACGTGGCGGACGGCGGTCCCGGCGCGCCGGAGCTGATGATGCAGGCGCAGGCCATGGAAAAACTCGAGGTGTCGCTGCGCGAGTTGCCGGGGCGGCAGCGCGAGGCGTTCCTGCTGCGGAATTTGGAAGGATTGGACGTGACGGAGACGGCCAAGGCCATGGGCTGCTCCGAGGGCAGCGTGAAGACGCATTATTCGCGGGCCGTGCACAGTCTGCGCGAACGCTTGGGTGAGGTGTGGTGATGAACGAGAACACCCGCGGTTCGGGCGCCGGGACGGATTCGGAGGCTTCCGGTGCGTTGGAACGGCGCGCGCGGGTGTTGCTGAGCGAGAGTGTCGATGGGATGGACTTCGCCCAACGTTCGCGGTTGGTGCAGGCCCGACACGCGGCGGTCGAAGCGGCCTCGCGCCCTCGCCCATGGTTTCTGCGGCTGCCGGTGGGGCCATCCACGGCCGGCGTGGCGGCGGCAGGATTGTTGGGCGTGGCATTGTGGGTGGGGGGCGGCTTGGGCAATCATGGGGTCGGCGATCCTCAAGCCGGCTTGGAGGATCTGGACATCGTAGCCTCGAGCGATGGGGTTCCCGTCGATGCCATGGAAATGCTGCAGGATGACCTCGATTTCTACGATTTTGCCGACAAGGCGGCCAGCTCGGGGCCGGCAGCCTGAGTCGTCCGCCGATCGGGCGCCCCGGTACGCCGGACCGGCGATGCGCTGCTGGCTTGGATGTTGTGCCGCCTTGTGGGCGGCGGTCGCCGCGGCAGGACAACCCATCCCGGCCCCGCCACCGGTTCCGTCCGAGGCGCACGTGCCGACTCCCGACACGGGCAATGGCGAGGCCGACGACGATTTTTTCGAGTTTTTGGGCGCGGACGACGTGGGAGATGCTGCTTGGTGGGAATTCTTGAGGAAATCGGGGTCGAGCATGCCGCCGGGCGTGCCGCCGCGGAGCGCGCCGCCGCGAAG
>CAZZWZ010000183.1:0-7927 GCA_964657955.1 uncultured Steroidobacteraceae bacterium | reverse complement strand
ACCAACGCGACCGGCGGCAGCGGCGAAACGACCGGCGGCGCCATCCCCGCGACCGGCTCCACCGGGGCGACCGGCGACGCGGAAGTCCGCGCGACCGGCGCCGGCGCCGCGAGACGCCGCGTCACGACCATGCCCGCGGGCTTGGCCGTAGCCAGCACCGGCTGGTCGGCGACGTCCTGGTGCTCGTGCGCGTGCTCTGGTTCGTCGTCGACCCGCTCCTGGGACCGGGGCCGGTTCTGAGCCTGGAGCCCGACCGCCGGCGAGACGGCAGGGCGCCGCGCCGCGCCCGCGAACAAGGCCTCGTCGTAGTCGACGGCGGCGATCACTTCGATGCCCTCCTCGACCCGCCGGCTCGACAGGATCACCGCGTCCGGTCCCTGTTCGCTGCGCACCCGTGCCAGCGCCACCCGCATGCTCTCTGCCACGTATCGTTTGATCTTCATGTCGTCTGTCTCCTCAGGCGTTCATCAGCGTCCCACCGCCGCGATCACGCGAATGCGGCGGTTCTCGGGAATCTCGTTGTAGGCCAGCACCGAAAGCGTGGGCGTCGAGTAGCGCATCAAGCGCGCCACCCAGGGACGAATCTTCGGCGCGACCAGCAGGACGGCGGGCTCCCCCGCCGCTTCCTGGCGCCGCGTGCTGTCGCTGAGCGCGGTCTGCACGCGGTCGGCGAGCCCGGGCTCGAAGCCGGGCGCGCCCTCGCCGCCGCCCATCGAATCCTGCAGCATCTGTTCGAGGCCAGGGTCCAGGGTGATCACCGGCAGCTCCTCGCGCAGGCCGCCGATGCTCTGCACGATGCTGCGGCCGAGCGCGACGCGAACCCCGGCCACCAGCGCGAGCGGGTCTTGGCTCTTCGGCGCGAGCTCCGCCAGCGCCTCGCACACGGTGCGCAGATTGCGGATGGGCACGCGCTCCTGCAGCAGGTATTGCAGCACCTTCACCACCACGCTCATGGGCAGCAGCTTCGGCACCAGGTCCTCGATCAGTTTCGGCGCGCTCTTGCCCAGCCGGTTGAGCAATTGCTGCACCTCCTCGTGGCCCAGCAATTCGTGCGCGTGGGATTGCAGCAAATGGCTCAGGTGGGTGGCGACCACGCTGCTGGAGTCCACCACGGTGTAGCCCTGCGCCTGTGCCTGCTCGCGGCGTGATTTCTCGATCCACAGCGCATCGAGGCCGAACGCGGGATCCTTGGTGGGCGAGCCCGGCAGGGTGCCCGACACCTGGCCCGGGTTGATGGCCAGCTCCCGGTCGGGGAACACCTCGGATTCGCCCACCGGCGCGCCGAGAATGGTGATGCGGTAGGAATTCGGGCCGAGCTCGAGATTGTCGCGGATGTGCACCGCCTGGACCAGGAACCCCAGTTCCTCGGAGAGCTTCTTGCGCACGCCCTTGATGCGCCCCATCAACTCGCCGCCCTGATTGCGGTCCACCAGCGGGATCAGCCGGTAACCCACCTCCAGTCCGATGAGATCCACGGGCTCGACGTCGTCCCAGGACAGTTCCCGCGTCTCCAACGGCGCGACCGGCGCCACCGCGGGGGCTGCCGCCGCGGCCTGCTTGGCCGCGTTGCGTTGTTTGCTCAAGAAATACGCGCCCAACCCGCAGCCCGCGGCCATGGAGAGGAACACCACGTTCGGCATGCCGGGAATGACGCCGAGCAGCCCCAGCACACCGCCGGTGACGCCCAGCGCGCGCGGCTGCCCCAGCACCTGCGACATGATCTGCTGGCTCATGTCGTGCGAGCGCGAGACGCGCGTCACCAGGATGGCCACCGCCACGGACAACAGCAGCGCGGGGATTTGCGCCACCAGCCCGTCGCCGATGGTGAGCAGGGCGTAGGTCTTCCCGGCATCCGCCAGCGACATGCCGTGCTGCGCGGCGCCGATGATGGTGCCGCCGAACAGGTTGATGAAGACGATGAGGATGCCGGCGATGGCATCGCCGCGCACGAATTTGCTGGCACCGTCCATGGCGCCGTAGAAGTCGGCCTCCTCGCGCACCTCTTGACGGCGCACGATGGCCTCCGCCTGCGTGATGATGCCGGCGTTGAGGTCGGCGTCGATGGCCATCTGCCGGCCCGGCATGGCATCGAGGGTGAAGCGGGCGCTCACCTCGGAGATGCGCCCGGCACCCTTGGTGATCACCACGAAGTTGATGATGACCAGCACGACGAACACCACCATGCCCACCGCGTAGTTGCCGCCCACCACGAACTGGCCGAAGGCGGCGATCACGTGGCCGGCCGCGTGCGCGCCCGTGTGGCCGTTCATGAGCACGATGCGCGTCGAGGCGACGTTGAGCCCGAGCCGCAGCAGCGTCGCGCCCAGCAACACCGTGGGGAACGCCGCGAATTCGAGCGCGCGGCGCACGTAGATGACGGCCAGCAGGATGATGAGCGAGAGCGAGATGTTGAAGGTGAAGAAGATGTCGAGCAGGAACGCCGGCAGCGGCAGCACCATCATGGCGATGATGGCCATCACCAGCACCGGCACGCCCAGTCCGTTGCGGGCGAAATCGCCGAAGGCGTTCATGACGGCGCGCGCGTTCATACGTCGGCGTACTCGTCGCCCACGGTGGGATTCGGGCGCACCACGCGGGCGGCGATGGTCGGATTCAACGCACGCACCCGGAAGATGTAGGACAGCACCTGCGCCACCGCCACGTACAGGCCGGCCGGGATCTCCTTGTTGAGATCGGTGGACTTGTACAGCGCCCGCGCGAGTTTCGGCGCCTCGAACACGGGCACCCGGTGCTCTTCGGCGATGCGGCGGATGTTGGCGGCCACCAGGTCCACGCCCTTGGCGAGCACGCGCGGCGCGCGCATGTTCTTCGGGTCGTACTTCAGCGCCACCGCGAAGTGCGTGGGATTGACGATCACCACGTCAGCCGTCGGAATCTTGTGCATCATGCGCCGCCGTGCCAGCTGCTGCTGCATCTGACGGATGCGCTGCTTGGTCTCCGGCCGCCCGTCCGATTCCTTCGACTCGTCGCGCAACTCCTGGCGCGTCATGCGCAGCGAGCGGTTGAACTGGAACAGCTGCAGCGGCACGTCCACCAGCGCCACGATGGCGAGCGACGCGCACAACCACACGAACGACCAGCCGAGCAGGTCCGCGCCGCGCCCGATGGCCGCGCGGGCCGCCATGTGCCCCAGCATCATCACGTCCTTGAACAGGCCCGACACCACCCCCGCGCAGACGCCGCCGATGACGATGCACTTCAACAGCGCCTTGCCCAGCTCCGAGGCGCCCTGCAGCCCGAACACGCGCTTGAGCCCCGCCAGGGGACTGATGCGCGAAAAGTCCGGGGCCATGGCGGTGGGGCTGAAATTCCACCCGCCCAGCACCACCGACGCCAGCAGCACCAGGCCGACCAAGGTGCCGAAGATGGGCAGCAGCGCGATGACGGCGCCGGTCCCCGCCCCGGCCAGGGAGGCGGTCATCGCATCGGCCTCGTGCAGGCGCTCCGGTTGGATGCTCAATGAACTGCGCATCAGGTTCGCGAGCCGTCCTGCGAGGGTGCCGCCGACGGCGACCAGGGTCGCGCTGCCGCCGATCATGATCGCGAAGGTCACGAGCTCCCGCGAGCGCGGCACCTGGCCCCGCTCGCGCGCCTGTTGCAGGCGTCGCGCCGATGGTTCTTCGGTCTTTTCACCCGCTGATTCGGATTCGGCCATCAGTGCGCCCCCACCAGATCGACGGCCGCCCGCAGGGCGCTGTCGATCAAGCTCGAAATGCCCACCATGAGACCGTCGAGGCCGACCAGCATCACGTAGAAGCCGCACATCAAGGTGATGGTGAAACCGATGCCGAACAGGTTCAGCTGCGGGGCTGCCCGCGTGACCACGCCCAGGGCCAGGTTGACGATCACCAGGGCGATCACGGCCGGCAGGGCCACGAGCAGGCCGGTCTCGAAGATGCGCGCGCCCCAGACCGCCACCGCGAGCAGAAAATCGCGGTCGATGTTGGCCCCGCCGATGGGCAGCGTCTGAAAACTGTTGGCCAGCGCCCCGAGCAGCACCAGATGGCCGTTGATGGCCAGGTAGGTCAGCGTGCCCATGATGGTGAACAGCTGACCCAGCACCGGGACGTTCGCGCCCCGCTGCGGATCGACCAGGGTGGCGAAACCCAGGCCCATGGTCATGGAGATCGTCTGCCCCGCGAAGGCCAGGGCCTCGAAGGCCAGTTCCATCACCATGCCGATGGACACGCCGATGAGGATTTCCTGCACGGCGGTCAGCACGCCCACGCCCGAGAAGATCGACAACGAGGCCGGCACCGGCGCCAGCGGCGCGAGCAGTCCGGCCAGGGTCAGCGTCAGCACGATCTTCACGCGGCGCGGAATGGTCTTCTCGCTCGCGAGGGGCGCGGCCGCCACGAACCCGCCGATGCGCAGGCTGGGCCACCACACCTTGCCCACCCAGTGGGACACGTCGAGCGCGTTGACGGAGATGGGCTGCATGCTCTACCCGATCACGCCGGGAATGCTGTTGTACAAATCGCGCGTGAAATCCACCAGGACGCGCAGAATCCACGGACCGGCGGCGAACAAGGTCAGGACCAGCAGCAGCAGCTTCGGGATGAAGCTCAACGTCGATTCATTGATCTGCGTCGCCGCCTGCAGCATGCCGATCAGCAGTCCCGTCACCAGGGCGATCAGCAGGAGCGGCGCCGCGATCATGGAGGTGACCAGCAGGGTGCTGTGCGCGAGATCCATGACGTTCTCGGGCGTCATTGGTGGAAACTCGCGGCCAGCGTCCCCATCAACAGGGTCCAGCCGTCCACCACCACGAACAACATGATCTTGAACGGCAGCGACACCAGCACCGGCGAGAGCATCATCATGCCCATGGACATGAGCACGCTGGCGACGACCAGGTCGATCACCAGGAACGGGATGAACACCATGAAACCGATCTGGAAGGCGGTCTTCAATTCGCTGGTGATGAAGGTGGGCAGGAGCACGGTGAGCGGCACGTCGTCGGGACCGGCGAACTGCGACTTGCCCGACAGCTTGGTGAACAACTGCAGATCCGTCTCGCGGGTCTGGGCCAGCATGAATTTCTTCAGCGGCTGCACCGTGCGATCGATCGCCAGCTCACCGGCCAGCTGCCCGTCCATGTAGGGTTTGATGCCCTTGGCATACGACTGATCGAGCGTCGAACTCATCACGAAGAAGGTGATGAACAGCGCGAGCCCCGTGAGCACCTGATTCGACGGCGTGGTCGACATGCCGAGCGCCTGACGCAGGATGGACAGCACGATGATGATGCGGGTGAACGCCGTCATCGCCAGCAGGATGGCGGGCAGCAGGGTCAGCACCGTCATCAGGATCAGGATCTGGAACGACAAAGAATACGATTGCACGCCGTCCGCCGCCGTCTTGATGGCGACGGCCGGCAGGGCCTGCGCCCCGGCCGTTCCGGGGCAGGCCAGCATCGCCGCGGGCACGGCTACGGCCACGGCGAGCGCCGCGATCCGGGCCGGTCGCTGCATTTGCGCACGACCCGGCATCATGCCGGGCCGCCCGGGCGCTTCATGAGGTCCCGCAGCCGATCGGCGAACACCGGAACGGGCGGCGGCGCCTCCAGCGCGATGGGCACGGCGAGCGGCGTCAAGCCCACCATGCCCGCCGCGCCGATCCCGACCAACACCTGACTGTCGCCCACCCGGACCAGCAGGATGCGTTCGCGAGGTCCCACGGCCAGCTGGTCGAGCACCGCGATGTCGCCACGCCCGCGCGGCCCGGCGAGTTTGAAACGTTTGACCACCCAGCCCACTGCGAGGATCAACGCCACGATGACCAGCAGGCTGAGGCCGAGCTGCGCCAGGCTGCCAACCGACACCGGCGAAGCGGGCTGCGACATCGCCGTCATCGCGCCTGTTCCATCCTCTCCGTGGCGCTCACCACCTCGGTGAGCCGGATGCCGAATTTCTCGTTGACCACCACCACCTCGCCGCGCGCGATGCGAACGCCGTTGACCAGCACGTCCAGCGGCTCGCCGGCCAGCCGGTCCAGTTCGACGATGGCGCCCGGCGCGAGCTGCAACAGGTTGCGGACGGGAATGCGCGCGCGACCCACCTCCAGGGCGAGGGTGACCGACACGTCGAGGATCAGATTGAGATTCACTTCCTGGTTGCCGCCGATGACGGCCCCCGGACCCAGATCGTTGAACTGGGCGCGGGCGACGGTGCCTGGTTTGGGATCGGGCACGCTCATGCAGAACCTCCGGAAGTGATCTTGAGTGCATTGCGGCCCTGGGACACGCCGAAGCGGCCGCGGTACAACGGGACCTGGCCCGCCAATAAAGTGACGTGTTGCGGCGCGTCGATCGGAATGACGTCGCCCGGCGTCAGACGGACCAGATCGCGCAGGCTGATCTGCGCCTGGGCGAGGATGGCATGGGTCTCAACCTCGGCCTCCTGCAACGCCGATCCCAGCGAGGGACCCCACGCGGCTTGCGGTCGGGCGGGCGCCGCACCGGAATCGGCCGACAACATTTCGCGGATGGGTTCGAGCACGCTTTCCGGCAGCAGCCAGTCGATGCGGCCGCTGTTCGCGCCGAACTCCACGGTGAACTTCAGGACCAGCATGGGCTCCTGCACCGCGCCGAGTTGCATCAGCCGGGGATTCGTCTCCTGCTTGGTCAATTCGAGCTGCAGCGGGGTGACCGGCATCCAGGCAGCACTCCAATCGGCAGCCACGCTGCGCAGCAGCAATGCCTGGAAGCGCAGTGCCGCCGGCGCCACGGCCGCCTGCGGATCGCCGGCCGCCCGTCCCGATCCGCCGAAGAACCCGTCGAGCAGCGTGAGCAGCAGGCGCGGCTCCACGGTCACGAACGCCGCGCCCGCCAGCGGCGCCAGCCGCACGATGGCGAGGCAGCCGGGCACCGGAAGCGCCGCCTGCAATTCGCCCGCCTTGGCCGAATCCAGCGCCGAGAAATGCACCACGGCATCGCGGCCGAGCAGGCCGGACAGCGTGCCGGCCATGCGATCGGCGAAGGCCTTGGCCACCACTTCCAGCATGGGAAGCTGCGTTCGATTGATGCGTTGCGCGGTGAAATCGTAGGGACGCACCCCGCCCGCGGGTCGCGCCTCCAGCAGCGCCGACACTTCCTCCTCGGAAATCGCGCCGCGTGCGCCGCCGCCGGGGGCCGCGACGCCGGCCGTGGCGGCCGCATCGCCCATGGCATCGTTCTCGACGGCGGCCATCATTGCACCACGAAGGACGTGAAGAGCAGGTCGTCCACGTCGTCGCCACCCTGCTTCTTCTGCACGGCGCGAACCTCGTTGAGCGCCTCCTGGCGAAGCTTCTCCTTGCCTTCGCGCGACATGAGCGACTGATAATCGCGGTTGCTCATCAGCAGCAGCAAATTGTTGCGGATCAGGGGAATGTTCTTCTGGACGCTCTCGACCGCCTTGGCGTCGTGCGCCATCAATTCCATGGTGATTTGCAGGAAGCGCACGGCCGAGCCGTCTTCGAAATTGACCACCAGGGGAGGGTCGATGGCGTAGAAGACCGACGCCTTGCCGCTGCCGCCTTCGCCGTGCCCGCCCGCCGCGGCCGCCGGCGCCACGGCCGTGATCTTGCCGTCCTTGTCCAGTTTGAAGTCGGGCAGCGGGTGCAGCTTGGCGTTGATCCCGCCGCCCACCACGACCGCCGCCAGCGTCAGGACGAATATGCCGACCGCGCTCACCAAGGTGCCCTTCATGCCGCCCGATTTTTTTGCGGGGAGCGAGGAGGCGTCTTCGACTGCTTCGGCCATGAATGCGATTCCTGACGCGGCGCCACTGCCGCAACGAGGATTTAGCAATTTCCATGCCAGAGGCAGGTTGAAGCTTTTAAGCTATAAAATTCAATGACCTACGAATTTTTGACGGTGGCTGAAATCGTGCGCGCGCGACGCCGGCGTCGGTAAATTGACGCT
>CAZZWZ010000182.1:0-7942 GCA_964657955.1 uncultured Steroidobacteraceae bacterium | reverse complement strand
CACGCCGGGCGCTGCGCCGGGCACCGCTGCGCAGGGCGCGGCCGAGCCGGATGCCCCCACCCCCGCGGGGTCGCCCCAGTCGGCGGCGGCGCCTGCGGCCGCGGCCCCGACCGCGCCGTTGCTGATCGATGCGGACAAGATCAGCGCCGGCGACACGGCCTGGATGCTCACCTCCACCGCGCTCGTGTTGATGATGTGCATCCCCGGCCTGGCCCTGTTCTACGGCGGCATGGTGCGCAAGAAGAACGTGCTCGCGACGCTCATGCAGAGTTTCGCGTGCTGCTGTCTGGTCACCATACTCTGGTGGCTCGTCGGCTATTCCTGGTCGTTCACGCCCGGCAACGGATTTCTAGGCGGCACCAGCCGCGCACTGTTCGACGGCATGACCTTCGTCCATGGCGACGCGGGCAACAAGCTGACGGTGTCGCATCTGGCCCTCACCATTCCCGAAACCGTCTACGCCATGTTTCAGATGACCTTCGCGATCATCACGCCGGCTCTCATCGCCGGTGCGTTCGCGGACCGCATGAAGTTCTCCGCCATGCTGATCTTTCTGGCGGCGTGGTCGCTGTTCGTCTACGCGCCCATCGCGCACATGGTGTGGGAACCCTCGGGCTGGCTGAATGCCGCCGGCGTGCTGGACTACGCCGGCGGCACCGTGGTGCACATCAATGCCGGCATCGCCGGACTGGCGAGCTGTCTGGTGCTCGGCAAGCGTCTCGGCTACGGCAAGGAGGCGATGCAGCCTCACAATCTGACCCTGACCCTGATCGGGGCCTCGTTGTTGTGGGTGGGCTGGTTCGGCTTCAACGCAGGCTCGGCGGTGGCCGCCGACGGCCGTGCGGGCATGGCCATGCTCGCCACCCAGATGGCGACCGGCGCGGCCGCACTGGGTTGGATGCTGGCCGAGTGGGTGAGCAAGGGAAAGCCCAGCGTGCTCGGCATCGCATCCGGTGCGGTGGCGGGACTGGTGGCCATCACCCCCGCGTCGGGATTCGTCGGGCCGACCCCGGCGGTCATCATCGGCGCGATCGCGGGCGTGTTGTGCTACGCGGCGGCCACGTCGCTGAAGCATCTGTTCAACTACGACGATTCATTGGACGCCTTCGGCGTTCACGGGGTGGGAGGCATCGTGGGTGCGCTGCTCACCGGTGTTTTCGCGAGCAAGGAAATCAGCGGCATGGATGGCTCGTTGCTGGTGCAGGCCAAGGGCGTGGGCGTGACGGTGATCTACGGTGCCGTCGTGAGCACCGTCATTCTCCTCATCATCGACAAGACCATCGGTCTGCGCGTCACGGAGGAGCAGGAGCGGGAGGGCCTGGACATCACGCTGCACGGGGAAAGCATCGAGTAGCGGCGGGCGGTGTCGCCGTCGGTGTCACCGACGGCGATGCCATCGTCGCGTACCCGGCGCGATCCTCGCCGCCGTGCGCCGCGGCGAGGAATTCATTTCGTGATCCACTTCGCACGCACGATGACAGTGCGCCAGGTAGTCTTGGCCCATCAGCCCGTCCCCTCACCTGGAGAATTCCCGAATGACCAATCCGCCCAACGGTGCGGCAGACCGCGCCTCCGTTCTCGGCCCATCCCTCTATTTCAAGGGCGATCTGACCGCCGAGGAAGATCTGCTGATCCAGGGCCGGGTCGAGGGGACCATCACCCATACGCAGCGCCTGACGGTGGGCGTGCAGGGGACCGTGAAGGCGAACATCCGCGCCCAGCTCATCGTGGTCGAAGGCAGCGTGGAGGGCGATCTGCAGGCCGACAAGGCCATCTTCGTCAAGGAGACGGCCAAGGTCATCGGCAACATCTATGCGCCCGTGGTGAGCATTCTCGAGGGCGCCAGTTTCAGCGGCAACATCGACATGGATGGCAAACGTGCCGCTCAGTCGCCGGTCAAGCTCGACGCCGCCCAGGCGCGCATGAGCAAGCCGAGCAGCGCGGCGTAATCATGGCTTGGTTCAAGAAATCCGAGGATGGAGAAGAGCCCATGTTGAACACCAGCCCGACCGGCCGCACCGCGAGCGAACCGCAGAGCGTCAGACCGGAGCCGCGCGAGCCCAGGGTCGAGCCGCAGCCTCCCCCTCCGCAACCGCGCGTGGCCGAGAGCAAGGTGCCGGACGCGCCGCGTGCCGCCGAAGCGCGACCCTCGGAAACGCGTGTGCAGGAGCCGTCGCGAACTTCCGTGCTGGGCGCGAGCCTGCGCTTTCGAGGCGAATTGTCGGCGCAGGAAGACCTCGTCGTGCAGGGCAGCGTCGAAGGTTCCATCACGCACACCCAGAGTCTCACCATCGGCGGCGACGGTTCCATGAAGGGCGACGTGCGCGCGCGCACCATCGTCATCGACGGCAAGGTCGACGGCAACCTCTATGCCACGGAATCGGTGACCATCCGCGCCACGGCAAGGGTCAAGGGCAACGTCTTCGCCCCGCGGGTGGCCATCACCGAGGGTGCGTTCTTCCAGGGACAGGTCGAGATGCAGCCTTCGGCCGCGGTGCAGGAACACAGCGTTCGGATGCGACAGGCCGCCATGGCGGCGGCGCCGTTGGAAGGTGCCGTCGTCGACCGGATGTTGAGCGGCAGCTAATCCACGAACAATTCCGGGTCCACCCAGGCCCGGTTGAGCACGAGGCCCCAATGCAGGTGGGGCCCCGTGGCCCGTCCCGTCATGCCCACCGCGCCCAGGCGGGTGCCGGCGTCGACGTGCTGTCCTGCCGTCACGTCGATGGCGCTCAGATGGCAGTACATGCTGATGAGTCCCCGTCCATGATCGACGAACACCGTGTTGCCGTTGAAGAAATAAGCGCCGGTGTCGATCACGGTGCCGGCGGTGGGCGCGAGCACCGGGGTGCCGGCCGGCGCCGCGATGTCCATGCCGCTGTGGGGGTTGCGCGACTGGCCGTTGAAGATGCGCCGCATCCCGAACGAGCTGCTGCGCGGACCGGGGACTGGCTGCGCCAGGTGCAGCGATTCGGGCGCCGACTCGGAGTAACGCTCCAGAGCCTGCTCGATGCGCGCTTTTTCCGTGGCGACCCGGGCGAGATCGGCCTTGGACAAATCCACCTGCCGCGGCGCCACCTTGAGCGACTGCGTGGCGTATTGCTTGGTCCCCACCGCGAAGTCCACCTCGTGCCGCCCCGTGCCGTCGCGCACGACGAGATGTCGTGTCCCCGGCGTGGCCGACAATGGAATGCCCACCACCGCGACCCACTGACCGCCGTCCTGGACCACCAGGGCGCGATGCTCGTCCGCTTCCACGTAGGGCGGCTGCGCACCGGCGGCTTTGACGTCGCCGAGCGGCACGATCTTGATGCCTCCCGGCACCGCATTCTCGTGCGGCAGGGCGAGCGTGGCGTCGGCGGCCGGCACTCCGGCCGGGCCGAGCAGGAGGAGCAGGGCGAAGAGCGACCAGTGGCCGGGCGTTCGGGCGAATGGCCGGTGGACGATGGGGCGTGGCGCCGGCGATCGGTCCTCGACCCGCCGTGGCTCAACCGGCCCATGAGCCGGCGGACATCGGGTGGTGGCGTCGGTCACGAGCGCCCTTCCACCGTGGCGCGGATGCGCCCGGCAGCGAGCCGGGCTTCGATCGAACTGCCGGGCTTCGCGGCCGCGGCGTCGCGCAGGATGCCGCCGTCGGCGGTGGTGACGATGGCATAACCGCGCTCCAGGGTGGCGAGCGGACTTACCGCATTCAAGGTGCGCACCAGCGGCGCCAGCCGGTCGCGGCGCGCCATCAGCGTCTGCCGGCCGGCGCGGGCGAGCTTGCGGGTCAGTTCGTCCAGGCGCGACTGCTGCTGCGTCAGCCGGTTCGCCGGACTCGCCAGGGCGGCGCGGCCGGCCAGCCAGTCGAGCCGCTGGCGGTGTGCCTGGAGGTGGCGCCGCACCACGCGCACCAGCGCCTGCTCCATTTCGTCCAGGCGCTGGGTCTGCTGCGCGAGGCGTGCCGCGGGGCTCACCAGAAGGGCACGGCCTTCCAGCCAGCTCAGACGCGCGCGATGCTCCGCGATCCGGCGCCGCATGGCCCGTTGCAGTCTCGCCCCCAGCTGCAGAAAGCTGTCCAGCCAGACGTCCCCGGGGGGCACCGCCAGCTCCGCCGCGGCCGACGGGGTGGGCGCGCGCACATCCGCGGCGAAATCGGCGATGGTGAAATCGATCTCGTGGCCGACGCCGGTGACGATGGGGATGGGCGAGGCCACGATGGCGCGCGCCAGTCCTTCGTCGTTGAACGCCCACAGATCTTCCAGCGAACCGCCGCCGCGCGCCAGGATCAACACGTCGCAGTCGCCGCGGTGCGCCGCCAGGCGCAGGGCGGCGACGATCTCGCCCGCGGCCTGCACGCCCTGCACGGGCACGGGATAGACGAGCAGGGGCACCGCGGGAAAGCGGCGGCCCAGCACGTGAATGATGTCGCGCACGGCCGCCCCGGTGGGCGAGGTGACGATGCCGATACGCCGCGGCAACCGCGGCAGCGGGCGTTTGCGTTCGGCCGCGAACAACCCCTCGGCGGCGAGCCGTGCGCTCAGTTCCTCGAACTGGCGCTTCAGGGCGCCGAGGCCGGCATCCTCCAGGTGATCGATGAGGAGCTGGTACTCGCCGCGGGGTTCGTACAGGCCGATGCGGGCGCGCACCAGCACCTTTTGTCCGTCGCGCACGGCGATCGGGCAAAGCATGTTGCGCTGGCGGAACATGGCACAGCGCACCTGAGCGCCGGCGTCCTTCAGCGAAAAGTACCAGTGCCCGGAGGCGGGTTTGGCCAGATTCGAGATTTCCGCCTCCAGCCACAGGCTGCCGAAACCGCGTTCGAGCAGCAGGCGCACCTCACGGTTGAGGCGCGACACCGTGTACACGTCTCTGGCGGGGCGATCGGGGTCGGCGGGGTGGGATGGCGGGGGCATTTGGCGGAATCATACTGCGGTTTACCGGGGGGTACTCGCAAGGTACAATGCGCCGCCTCTCAAATGAACCTGTGAACGCGACCTTATGCGTATTCTCGAAGAGGCACTCACGTTCGACGACGTGCTGCTCGTCCCGGCATACTCCGAAGTGCTGCCCCGCGAGGTGTCCCTCGCCAGCCAGTTGACCCGCGAAATCCGCGTGAATCTGCCGGTGGTTTCCGCCGCGATGGACACGGTCACCGAAGCGCGGCTGGCCATCACCATGGCCCAGGAAGGCGGCATCGGGGTCATCCACAAGAACATGTCCATCGAACACCAGGCCCGCCAGGTCGACCGCGTGAAGAAGTTCGAAAGCGGCGTCATCAGCGATCCCATCAGCGTCGAACCCGACAT
Organism: uncultured Steroidobacteraceae bacterium; assembly: GCA_964657955.1. Classification (GTDB taxonomy): domain Bacteria; phylum Pseudomonadota; class Gammaproteobacteria; order Steroidobacterales; family Steroidobacteraceae; genus Bog-1198. The sequence continues at coordinate 2,654 of CAZZWZ010000182.1, read as the reverse complement.
GACCATCCGCGAAGTGATCGAGCTCACCCGCGCCAAGAACATCTCCGGGGTGCCCGTGGTGAGAGGTTCGAAGGTGGTGGGCATCGTCACGCACCGCGACCTGCGCTTCGAGACCAAGCTCGATGCGCCGGTCTCCTCGGTGATGACGCCGAAGGAGCGGCTGATCACGGTGCGCGAGAATGCACCCAAGGACGAGGTGCTGGCGCTGCTGCACCGGCACCGCATCGAGAAGGTGCTGGTGGTCGCGGGCGACCACGAATTGAAGGGCATGATCACCGTCAAGGACTTCCAGAAGGCCACCGAATTCCCGAACGCCTGCAAGGACGACGTCGGCAGCCTGCGGGTGGGCGCCGCGGTGGGCACCGCGCCCGACACGCTGGAGCGCGTGGCCGCGTTGCGCGAGGCCGGGGTCGACGTGGTGGTGGTGGACACCTCGCACGGACATTCGCGCGGCGTCCTGGAAACGGTGGCGAAGATCAAGAAGACCTTCCCGGATCTGCAGGTGATCGGCGGCAACATCGTCACCGCCGAGGCGGCGCTCGACCTGGTCAAGCACGGAGCCGATGGCGTGAAGGTTGGCATCGGGCCGGGATCGATCTGCACCACGCGCGTGGTGGCCGGGGTGGGCGTGCCGCAGATCAGCGCGATTTCCCGGGTGGCGAAGGCGCTCGAAGGGTCGGGCGTGCCCGTGATCGGCGACGGCGGGATACGCTATTCCGGCGACATCGCCAAGGCCCTGGCCGCCGGCGCGCACTGCGTGATGATCGGCGGCATGTTCGCGGGCACCGAAGAGTCGCCGGGCGAGGTGGAGCTGTACCAGGGCGGTTCCTACAAGGCGTATCGCGGCATGGGTTCGTTGGGCGCCATGGCGCAGGCGCACGGGTCCAGCGACCGGTATTTCCAGGACACGACGACCGAGCTCGAGAAGCTGGTGCCCGAGGGCATCGAGGGCCGCGTACCCTACAAGGGCAGCCTGGTGTCCATCCTGCACCAGCTCTCCGGCGGGCTGCGTGCGGCCATGGGGTACACCGGCAGCAACAGCGTCGAGGAGATGCGCACGCGCCCGCAGTTCGTCCGCATCACCAGCGCCGGCGTGCGCGAGAGTCACGTGCACGACGTGACCATCACCAAAGAAGCACCCAACTACCGGATCGGTTGATGCCCGACATCCATGCCGAGCGGGTCCTGATCCTCGACTTCGGCGCCCAATACACGCAGCTGATCGCCCGCCGGGTGCGCGAGCTCGGGGTGTATTCGGAAATTCATGCATGCGACATGGATGCCGCGGCCGTCCGGCGCTTCGCGCCCGCGGCGGTGATCCTGTCGGGCGGTCCCGAATCGGTCTACGACGTCAGGGGCCCCGTCGCGCCGGCGGCGGTGTTCGAACTGGGCGTGCCGGTGCTCGGCATCTGCTACGGCATGCAGACCATGGCCGCCCAGCTGGGCGGACAGGTGGAGCTGTCCACGCACCGCGAATTCGGTGCGGCGCAAATCCGGCCCACCGCGCCCTCGCGGCTGCTCGACGGATTGGAGGACAATCGCGACAATGCCGGTCGGCGCGTGCTCGACGTGTGGATGAGCCACGGCGATCGGGTGGTGGCGGTGCCCCCCGGTTTCACCGCGATCGCGGCCAGCGACAATGCGCCGCTGGCGGCCATGGCCGACGAAGCGCGCCGTTTCTACGGCGTGCAGTTCCATCCCGAAGTCACCCACAGCCTGCAGGGCGGGGAGATACTGCGACGCTTCGTTCGCGAGATCGCGGGGTGCGGCGCGAACTGGAAGACCGGCAGCATCATCGAGGACGCCGTCGCGCGCATTCGCGACCAGATCGGCGGCGACAACGTGCTTCTCGGCCTCTCGGGTGGAGTGGATTCGTCCGTGCTCGCGGCGCTGCTGCACCGGGCGATCGGCAGCCAGCTCACGTGCGTGTTCGTCGATCACGGACTGCTGCGGCAGGGCGAAGGCGACCAGGTCATGGCCACCTTCGCCGAACACATGGGCGTGCACGTCATCCGCGTGGACGCGGAGGCCCGCTTCCTCGCCGCGCTCGCCGGCGAGTCGGACCCCGAGAAGAAGCGCAAGATCATCGGCCGCGTGTTCATCGAGGTGTTCGACGAGGAGTCCGCCAAACTCCACGAGGTGAAGTGGCTCGCGCAGGGCACCATCTATCCGGACGTCATCGAGTCGGCCGGTGCCAAGACCGGCAAGGCCCACGTCATCAAGTCGCATCACAACGTGGGCGGCCTGCCCGAGCACATGAAACTGCGACTGCTCGAACCGTTGCGCGAGCTGTTCAAGGACGAGGTCCGCAAGCTCGGCCTCGCGCTCGATCTGCCGGCCGAGATGGTGCACCGGCATCCCTTTCCGGGGCCGGGCCTGGGCGTGCGCATCCTGGGCGCCATCGACAAGTCGCACGCCGACGTCCTGCGGCGCGCCGACGCCATCTTCATCGAAGAACTACGGCGTCACGGCTTGTACGACCAGGTGAGCCAGGCCTTCGCGGTGTTCCTGCCCGTGCGCTCGGTGGGGGTGATGGGAGACGGCCGCCGGTACGACCACGTGATCGCCCTGCGCGCCGTGGAGACCATCGATTTCATGACGGCGCGCTGGGCGCGGCTGCCCTACGAATTTCTCGACCGGGTCACCCACCGCAT
>CAZZWZ010000181.1:0-7979 GCA_964657955.1 uncultured Steroidobacteraceae bacterium | reverse complement strand
GCCCGCGCCGCCCGCGTCCGCGCCGGCCAGCGACACGCCAATCCAACCAACATGCCCGTCGATTTGCGCCGTGCGCCGGTAATGCGTCGCGTCGACGCTCTCGACCTCCGGCACGGCGCGCAATCGCAGGTAGGCGAGCAGATGGTCCCACGCCAGGGGCGGCCGGAATTCGAGCCGACGCCTCACCTCGGCCGGGTCGGTCTCGCAAGCCATCGGGAGGCGCTCCGGGCGGTCAGTTCGACCGGGCGCGGACACCCAGATACTGCAGGATGCCGCTGGCTGCCTCGCGTCCCTCGAACACCGCCGTGACCACTAGATCGGAGCCGCGGACCATGTCCCCGCCGGCGAACACCTTGGGGTTGGTGGTCTGGAAGCGCGACTTGGGCGCCGCCGACACCCGCACCCGGCCGTTGTCGTGGAGCGCGATCTGCTGCCCGGCGAACCAGTCGGGCGGACTGGGCAGAAAGCCGAAGGCGACGATGACGGCATCCGCTTCGATGGTTTCCTCCGTCCCCGGGACGACCTCGGGTACCCGCCGGCCGCGCGGGCCGGGCGGTCCGAGCCGCGTCTGCACCAGCTTGACGCCCTGCACGCGGTCCGACCCGATGATTTCGATGGGCTGCCGGTTGAAGAGGAACGTCACACCCTCTTCCGTGCTGTTCTTGTAGTCCCGTCGCGAGCCGGGCATGTTCTGCTCGTCGCGGCGGTAGGTACAGACGACGCGGGCGGCACCCTGCCGGATCGCGGTGCGGTTGCAGTCCATGCCGGTATCGCCGCCGCCCAGCACCACCACACGTTTGCCGCGCATGTCGACGAATTCGGGTGAGGCCGCGCCGGCGCCGCCGAGTCCCAGCTCGCGATGGATGTTGGACACCAAGTAAGGCAGTGCTTCATGCACGCCCGGCAGGTCTTCCCCTGCAAAGCCGCCCCGGACGTACGTATAAGTGCCCATGCCGAGGAATATGGCATCGAATTCCTGTGCCAGCTCATCGAAGGCGCAATCGCGGCCCACCTCGACGTTGAGGCGGAATTCCACCCCCATCTGCTCCATGACCTCGCGGCGCTTCTCCACCACGTCCTTGGTCAGCTTGAAGGGCGGTATGCCGAAGGTCAGCAGGCCGCCGATCTTGGGATAGCGGTCGAAGACGACGGGAGACACGCCGTTGCGCACCAGCACGTCGGCGCAGGCCAGACCGGCGGGACCGGCACCGACGATGGCCACCCGCTTGCCGGTGCGCACCACGTGCGACATGTCGGGTGTCCAGCCGCGCTTGAAGGCTTCGTCCGTGATGTATTTTTCGATGGAGCCGATGCTGACGGCACCCAGACCGTCGTTCAACGTGCACGCGCCCTCGCACAGCCGGTCCTGGGGACAGATGCGGCCGCACATCTCGGGCAGCGAATTGGTCTGGTGGGAGAGTTCGGCCGCCTCGAACAGCTTGCCCTCGTTCACCAGGGCCAGCCAGTTCGGGATGTAGTTGTGCACGGGGCACTTCCACTCGCAGAAAGGATTGCCGCAACCCAGGCAGCGCCCGGCCTGCTGGCCGGCGATCTCGGGGCTGTAGGGCGCGTAGATCTCGCGAAATTCCTTCGTCCGCACGTCCACCGGCAGCTTGTCGGGATCCTTGCGCGGGAATTCCAGGAACTGGAGCGTCTTGTCGGCCATGGCAGGACGGGTCAGGCCGCGCGACGCAGGTTCACGAGCAGCGAATCGATGGCCGCCGCCTTCGGCTTCACCACCCAGAACTTGCCGATGTACGTGCGCAGATCGTTGAGCAGCTGCACGCCCCAGACGCTGCCCGTGGCATCGACGTGCTGCTCGATGAGCCCGCGCAGATGCTGCACGTGGGTCCCCATCCCCTCGGGCGACACGCGGTGGATGTCGATGAGCTGGTGGTTGTAGCGGTCGACGAAGTCGCGCTCCATGTCGAGCACGTAGGCGAAGCCGCCGGTGAATCCCGCGCCGAAGTTCACTCCGGTCCTGCCGAGCACGCACACCACGCCGCCCGTCATGTATTCGCAGCAGTGATCGCCGGTGCCTTCGACCACCGCGAGCGCTCCGGAGTTGCGCACCGCGAACCGTTCGCCGGCCGTGCCGGCCGCGTACAGCTCGCCGCCGGTGGCTCCGTACAGGCAGGTGTTGCCCATGATCACGGTTTCGCGTGCCACGAAGGTGGAACGCGAGCTCGGCTTGAGCACGATCTTGCCGGCCGCCATGCCCTTGCCCACGTAATCGTTGGCTTCGCCCTCCAGATGCAGGTGCAGGCCGCCGGCGTTCCATACGCCGAAACTCTGCCCCACCGACCCCTTGAGATTGACGATCAGCGGCGCACCGCTCATCCCTTTGTTGCCCCAACGCTTGGCGATCTCGCCGGAAATTCTGGCACCGATGGACCGGTGGAAATTCCGCACCTCGTAGGAAAACTGGCCGCCCGAACCGGCCTCGATGGCGCCGCTCATGTCGCGCACCATCTGTTCGGCGAGCAGGCCCCGGTCGAAAGGCTCGTTGCGCGGATCGATGCAGTACTGGGGCTTGTCCGACACCAGTTCGGCGTTCGCCAGCAGGGGTCGAAGATCGAGCTTTCGCTGCTTGGAGGTCTCGCCGGGCAGGGCCTTGAGCAGCTCGGTGTGGCCGATCAGTTCCCCCAGGGTCCGCACCCCGAGGGACGCCATGATTTCCCGGCATTCCTGCGCCACGAACTTGAAATAATTCATGACCATTTCGGGCAGCCCGATGAAGAATTTCGTGCGCAACACGTTGTGCTGCGTGGCCACCCCCGTCGCACAGTTGTTGAGGTGGCAGATCCGGAGGTATTTGCAGCCCAGCGCCACCATCGGTGCCGTCCCGAAGCCGAAGCTCTCGGCCCCGATGAGCGCGGCCTTGATCACGTCCAGACCGGATTTGAGCCCGCCGTCGGTCTGCAGACGGACCCGATGCCGCAGCTCGTTCGCGCGCAGCGTCTGGTGGGTTTCCGCCAGGCCCAGTTCCCAGGGAGTGCCTGCATACTTGATCGAGGACAGCGGGCTCGCCCCCGTGCCGCCGTCGTAGCCGCTCACGGTGATGAGATCCGCATAGGCCTTGGCCACCCCGGCGGCCACCGTGCCCACGCCGGGCTCGGCCACCAGCTTCACCGACACCAGCGCCTGCGGGTTGACCTGCTTCAAATCGAAGATCAGCTGGGCCAGGTCCTCGATGGAGTAGATGTCGTGATGCGGGGGCGGCGAGATCAGACCCACGCCGGGGCGCGCGAAGCGCAGGCGCGCGATCATGTCGTTGACCTTGTGTCCCGGGAGCTGGCCGCCCTCGCCCGGCTTCGCGCCCTGGGCGACCTTGATCTGCAGCACCTCGGCATTGATGAGGTACTCGGGGGTCACGCCGAAGCGGCCCGAGGCCACCTGCTTGATCTTGGAATTCTTCTCGGTGCCGTACCGCACCGGGTCCTCACCGCCCTCGCCGCTGTTCGAGCGGGCGCCCAACCGGTTCATCGCGATGGCCAGCGCCTCGTGCGCTTCGGGCGACAGCGCGCCCAGGGACATCCCGGCGCTGTCGAAGCGCGGCAGGATGGCGGAGATGGGTTCGACCTCCTCGAGCGGAATCGGCGCCGCGGCCGGTCGCAATTCGAGCAGATCGCGGATGCAGGAGACGGGCCGCTCGTTCACCAGGGCGGCGAACTGCCGGTACTGCGCGTAATCCCCGGTCATGACGGCCGACTGCAGCGTGGCGATCACGTCCGGGTTGTACATGTGGTACTCGCCGTCGTGCATGTACTTGAGCAGGCCGCCCTGTTCGATGGGTTCGGCCGGATCCCACGCGCGGGTGGCGAGATACTGCGCGTCTTCCTTCAGGTCCACGAAATCGGCGCCGCGGATGCGGCTCTCGGAACCTTCGAAACAGCGCGACACCACATCCTCGGCCAGCCCCACGATCTCGAACAGCTGCGCGCTGCGGTAGCTCGCGATGGTCGAAATGCCCATCTTGGACATGATCTTGAAGAGGCCCTTGCGAATTCCGCGCCGATAGCTGCGGCCGAGTTCCTGCCGCGTGTCCGCGTCCATCTTCACCGCGCCCTTGCGCATGAGGTCGAACAGCGTCTGGTAGGCCAGATAGGGGTACACGGCCGTGGCGCCGTAGCCGATGAGGCAGGCGAAATGATGCGAATCGCGCGCGGTGCCCGTCTCCACCAGGATGTTGCACTGGCAGCGCAGGCCGTTCTTGACCAGCCGATGGTGCACGGCACCCGTGGCGAGCAATGCCTGGATGGGCAGCTTGCCCTCCACCAGATACCGGTCCGACAGCACCAGCACCAGCTTGCCGTTGCGCACCGCCGCCTCGGCCTTGTCGCACACGGCGACGATGGCCGATTCCAGGTCGAGCGCGGCGTCGTACTGCAGATCGATGAACTCGTTCGGCACCCCGGATTCCTCCAGTCCCATGATCTGCCGCAGCTTGCGCTGGGACAAAATGGGCGAGCTCAGCACGATCTGCTCGGCATGCTGCTGCGCCGGCACGAAGATGTTGGCCTCCGGTCCGATCTGCGTCTGCAACGACATGACGATGCTTTCGCGCAGCGAATCGATGGGCGGATTGGTCACCTGCGCAAATTGCTGGCGGAAATAATCGTAGAGCGAGCGCACCTTCTTCGAGAGCACCGGCATCGGCGTGTCGTCGCCCATGGAGCCCACGGCCTCGCTCTCATCCTCCGCCAGCACCCGGATGATGTCGTCGCGCTCCTCGGCCGACACGTTGAACATCTTCTGGAACAAGGCGAGCTTGTCGCGATCGAACGGCTCCGCCGCCAGCCGCGGGTCGATGAGATCGGTCTGCAGATAGCGCACGCCCTTCTTGAGCCAGATCTTGTACGGATGCCGGCTCTTCAGCAGATCGTCCACCTGCCTGGTGTCCATGAGCTCGGAGGTTTGCAGATCGAGCGCCAGGATCTCGCCCGGCCCCAATTTCCCCTTCCGCACCACGTCCTCCGGCAGGTAGTCCCAGACGCCGGCCTCGGAGGCGACCGTGATGTGGCGGTTCTTGGTGATCACCCAGCGCGCCGGGCGCAGTCCGTTGCGGTCCAGGGTGCAGCACGCATAGCGGCCGTCCGTGACCACGATGCCCGCGGGTCCGTCCCAGGGCTCCATGTGCGTGGCGTAGTATTCGTAGAACGCCTTGAGGTCCGGATCGATCATGTCCACGGACTGCCATGCCGGCGGCACCAGCATGCGCAGCGCATGCATGGGATCGAGGCCCCCGACCATCAAGAGTTCCAGCATGTTGTCGAGGGACTGCGAATCCGATCCGGTGAGCGACACCACCGGCAGCACGTCGCTCAGATCGGGCAGTACGGGGGAGCGGAACAAGGCGCCGCGCGCCACCGCCCAGCTCCGGTTGCCCTGCACCGTGTTGATCTCGCCGTTGTGCGCCAGGTACCGGTAGGGATGCGCGAGACGCCACTGCGGCAACGTGTTGGTGGAGAAGCGCTGGTGAAACACCACCGCCGACGTCTCCATCCGCGGATCCTTGAGGTCGGGATAGAATTCCGCCAGGAACTGCGGCATCACCATGCCCTTGTAGACGATGGTGCTGGCCGAGAGCGACGGCACGTAGAACACCGGATCGCCGTCCTCGAGAATCTTCTCGGCGCGACGGCGGGCCATGTACAGCTTGCGGTTGAGCGTCGGCTCGTCGATGCCCGGACCGGCCGTGACGAACACCTGCGCGATGGCGGGCAACGTTTTCAGCGCCTCCGACCCGCAGGCCGACGGATCGGTGGGCAGTTCGCGAAAGCCGGCCACCCGCAATTTCTCGCGTTCGATCTGCTCCGTGAGCACCCGGCGGGCACGGTCCGCGACGGCGGCATCTCGGTCCAGGAACACCAGGCCCGCGGCGACCCGGGCTCCCAGCGTGAAGCCGGCCTCCGTGGCCGCCGCACGCAGGAAGCGCGTCGGCATCTTCATCAGCAAGCCGCACCCGTCCCCCGTCTTGCCGTCGGCTGCGATGGCGCCCCGGTGCGTCAGCCGGTTCAGCGAACTGATGGCGGTCTGGACCACCCAGTGACTGGCCGTATCGTCGAGGCTCGCGATCAGCCCGAAACCGCAGGAATCGCGCTCGTAGCCCGCCCGGTACAAACCCCAATCACCCGTGCGGGCGTCGCTGCCGCGCACGGTGGCCGAGACGCCCGGAGTACCGGGCCCGCACGGTTCGGCGGCCGCGACACCGGGCGCCGTGCTCGAGATGGACAGGTCTGGCATGATGAAGCCCGCAATGAGAGGCGCCCTGCGGCATATCCGCAGAACCTTTGAAAAACAACACCTTAAATCGGTTCAAAGCGCCGAAGACCGTCGCGGCGCGTTACGGGGCAGGCGCCGTTGGGCGCGCCCGTGCATGATCTCATGATACCTAGGTAGCCACCGCCGTCAACCGGCAGCGCGGGCCTCATCCGGCGATGTAGCGCTCCAATTGCTCGATTTTCTGGCTCTGCTCCTCCATCACGGCCTTCACGAGATCACCGATGGACAACATGCCGACCACCCGGCCGGATTCCACCACGGGCAGATGCCGGAAACGGCCCGTGGTCATGAGTTCCATGCAACGATGCACGGTGTCCTGGGGCGTGACGGTCACGGCCGGCGCCGTCATGATGTCCGCGACGGGGGTATCGTGCGAGGAGCGGTTCTTCAGGATCACCTTGCGCGCATAATCGCGTTCGGAAATGATGCCGAGGAGGGCGTCCCGCTTCATCACCAGGAGCGCGCCCACGTGCCGGGTGGCCATCACTTCGATCGACCGGAGCACGGAGTCGTCGGGCGACACGGAAAACACCTGGCTGCCCTTGCTCTTCAGCAACTGATTCACCGTCTGCATAACCCCCCACGCGGCTGTTGCGGCTCTTTGGGCCTGAAGCGACCGCGCGATTGACTATACTCCCGCCTCGCCCCAGGACAAGACCCATGCACGATCGAGAATCCGCGCCTCCCGTCGCCGCGCCACGGGCCCATACCGTCGTCTCGCCGCACGGCGAACGGTCGGATCCCTATTACTGGCTGCGCGATGACGACCGTGCCGATCCCGAGATCCTCGCCTACCTGGATGCGGAGAACGCCTACCACGCGCGGCAGCTGGCGCACACCAAACCCCTGCAGGAGAAGCTCTACGCCGAGATCGTGGGCCGCCTGAAACAGGATGACGCCACCGTGCCCTATCGGAAGAACGGCTACTGGTACTACGTGAGGTACGAGCCGGGTCGGGAACATCCGATCTTCGCGCGGCGACGGGGAACGCTCGAGGCGCCGGAGGAAGTCATGCTGGACGCCAACGCCCTGAGCGTGGGTCACGACTACTACCAGATCGGTGAACTCGACGTCTCGCCCGATTCGCGGTGGCTGGCGTTCTGCGAGGACATCGTGGGACGCCGCCAGTACCGGCTGCGCTTCAAGAATCTCGTCACCGGAGCATGGATGCCCGACACCATGGAGAATGTCGAGCCCGACCTGGCGTGGGCCAACGACAACGCCACACTGCTGTACGTCGAGAAGGACCCGCAGACGCTGCTCGGGCGCTTCGTCAAGAAGCACGTGGTGGGCGCGGACCCACGCGACGATGCGACGGTCTTCGAGCAGACGGACAAGACGCTCTACACCGGCGTGTCCAAATCCAAATCCGATCGCTTCCTCTTCATCCACATGGAAGGCACGCTCACCTCCGAGTGGCACTATGCCGAGGCGAGCGACCCGGCGCTGCGGTTCAAGGTGTTCCTCCCCGCGACGCGCAACCATGAGTACGACATCGAGCATCTGGGTGACCGTTTCTTCGTCCGCACCAACTGGCGGGCCCGCAATTTCCGCCTGATGTCGGTGCCCATCGGCGAGGAGGGCGTGCAATCCCGGTGGCAGGACGTGGTGGCCCACCGCGACGACACCTACCTCGAGGAATTCGAGGTGTTCGAGCGCTACCTGGTGCTTTCCGTCAGGAACGGCGGTCTGCG
>CAZZWZ010000180.1:0-7983 GCA_964657955.1 uncultured Steroidobacteraceae bacterium | reverse complement strand
CGAATTGGAACTGTATGACGGCCGCATTCCCGTCAGCCGCGTGCCGCGCGCGGCGCGCGGCCTGGATCTGCCCGCGGTGATCGCGGTGTTGACGGGTTTGGAGATCAATGAACTCTTCGTGGAGTGCGGCCCTCGGCTGGCGGCGGCGTTTCTCGAGGACGGTCTGGTCGACGAACTGATCCTGTACGTGGCGCCGACCTTTCTCGGCGCCGACGCACCGCCGCTCGCCGCACTGACCGGACTGGGCGCATCGCCGCCGATGGAATTCGAGTTTCGAGAACAGCGCCTGCTGCAAGACGACCTTCGCCTGGTACTCACCCCGAAGAGGGCATGAACATGTTCACTGGAATCATCTTGGCCACCGGACGGGTGCGCGAGATCGCCGGGCGCGAGGGCGATCTCGAACTTTCGATCGAAGCGGCCGCGCTCGAGGGCGGGCGCCTGGCGCTCGGCGACAGCGTCAGCGTCCAGGGTGTCTGCCTGACCGTCACGCGGCTGGACGGCGACACCTTCCATGCGGACGTGTCGCGCGAAACCATGGCGCGCACCACGCTGGGCACGCTGGCCCCCGGCTCCCGGGTGAACCTCGAACCCAGCCTGCGCGCCGGCGATGCCCTCGGCGGCCACATGGTGAGCGGTCATGTGGATGCGGTGGGGCGCTTGACGCATGTGCAACGGGACGGACGATCGTGGCGCATGGAGTTCGAACTGCCGGCGGCGTTGATGCGCTTCGTCGCCGGCAAGGGATCCATCTGCATCGACGGGGTGAGCTTGACCGTCAACCAGGTGAGCGACCGGTCGTTCGACGTCAACATCATCTCCCACACATACCAGGTCACCACGCTCGGCGAACTCGTGCCCGGCGGCGGCGTCAACGTCGAAATCGACGTGATCGCACGCTATCTGGAACGACTGATGAACAACCCCGGGAAACTGCAATGAACGGCTTCAACACCATCGATGAGATCCTGGCCGACATGCGGCTCGGCAAGATGGCGGTGCTCATGGACGACGAGGACCGGGAGAACGAAGGCGACCTCATCATGGCGGCCGAGTGCGTGCGCGCCGAGGACGTCAACTTCATGGCCCGCTTCGGGCGGGGACTCATCTGCCTGACGCTGACGCGCGACCGCTGCCGACAGCTCCGCCTGCCGTTGATGGTGAGCGACACCGACACGACGCATCGCACCAACTTCACGGTCTCGATCGAGGCTGCCGAGGGCGTGACCACCGGCATCTCGGCGCACGACCGCGCGCACACCGTGAAGACGGCGGTGGCGCAAAAAGCGCGTCCGGAGGACCTGCGTCAACCGGGCCACGTGTTCCCGCTGATGGCGCAACCCGGCGGCGTGCTGACGCGGGCGGGCCACACCGAGGCCGGCTGCGATCTTGCGCGCCTGGCCGGATTTTCGCCGGCGGCGATGATCGTGGAAATTCTCAACGACGACGGCACGATGGCGCGTCGACCCGACCTTGAGCGGTTCGCGCGCACCCACGGCTTGAAAATCGGCACCATCGCCGACCTGATCCGTTACCGCCTGAAGAACGAGAGTTCGGTCGAGCGGATCTACGACGAGCCGGTGGAGACGGAGTTCGGCGCGTTCCGCCTGTGCTGCTACGAGGATCACGTCCATCGCAACGTGCACATCGCCCTGGTGAAGGGTGGGCTCAATGCCAGCCTGCCGCCGCTGGTGCGCGTGCACATCAAGGACACGCTGCGCGACGTGGTGGGCGTGCGCAGCGAACGACTGGGCTGGCCGCTGCGCGCCGCCATGCAGCGCATCGCGGCGGAGTCCTCGGGCGTGATGGTCATCCTGCGACCGGAGGAGACGCCGCGGGAATTCATGGAGACTCTGCACCAGCTCGACGCGAAGGGGCCGCGGGAGCGCGGCCCGGGCGCCACCGTGGTCAGAACCTACGGCATCGGCGCGCAGATTCTCAAGGATCTCGGCCTCACACGGATGCGCGTGCTGAGCGCGCCCAAGCAGTTGCAGGGCCTCTCGGCGTTCGACCTCGAGGTGACCGAATACGTGGACGGCGGCGAATGAGCGGGCGGCGGGTAACGGCCGTGCGCGGCGGACTATACTGCGCCATGCCGCCATTCCCGAAGAACGCCGACCGAGGAGGATTCCGTGCCGCATGAACAGCCCAAGATCATCGAGGGCGAGCTGCTTGCCCGCGATTTGCGATTTGCCTTCGTCGCCGCCCGCTTCAACGATTTCGTGGTCGATTCGCTGGTCCGCGGCGCGCTCGATGCGCTGAAGCGCCACGGGGCCACGGAAAAGCAGATCGAGATCGTGCGCGTGCCCGGTGCCTACGACATCCCGCTGGCCGCGCGCAAGCTGGCGCTGTCGCGCCGCTACGATGCGTTGATCGCATTGGGGGCGGTGGTGCGCGGCCAGACGCCGCATTTCGATTATGTCGCGGGCGAGTGTGCGTCGGGCATCGCACGCATCGCGCTCGAGTCCGGGGTGCCCATCGCGTTCGGCGTATTGACGACGGACACCATGGAGCAGGCGGTGGACCGTGCGGGCGGGAAGGCGGGCAACAAGGGGGCGGACGCGGCACTGGTGGCCATCGAGATGGCGAATCTGTTGCGCCGCCTCGAACCGTAGCGCGGGTGAACGTTCGCCATGCCCGCAGCCGAGCGCGCCGTCTTGCCCTGCAGGCCCTGTATCAATTGCAGGTCAACCCGCTGGCCTGGGCGGACATCCGGCAACAATTCCTGGACGACCCGGAGGCCGAGCGCGTCGACCGCGAGTACTTCCTGGAATTGATGTCGGCCATTGCGTCCGACCGGGACGCGCTCGACCGACAGCTCGCGGAACTGAGCGAAATTCCTCCGGAGCAGCTCGATCCGGTCGAGCATGCCGCGCTGTGGCTGGGGCTGCACGAGCTCGCCGCGCATCCGGAATTACCGTACCGGGTGGCGCTGGCCGAAGCTGTGCTGCTCGCCAAGCAATTCGGCGCCACCGACGGACACAAATTCGTCAATGCCGTGCTGGATCGCGCGGCGCAGACGTTGCGCAGCGCCGAATACGGTGTGCCGGTGTGACCGCCGCACGGCTGGGCGAGTTCGATCTGATCGAGCGATTTTTTTCCCGTGCCGGCAGGGCTCGGGCGGACGTGATTCTGGGCGTGGGCGACGATGCCGCCTTGCTCCGCATGCCGGCGGATCGGGAACTCGTCGCGGCGGTCGATACGCTGGTGGCGGGCCGTCATTTTCCGCCCCAGACCACGCCCGACTCCATCGGCCACCGCGCTCTCGCGGTGAACCTGAGCGACATGGCGGCCATGGGCGCCACGCCCGCCTGGGCGACGCTGGCGCTCACCATCCCGACCGCCGATGCGGGCTGGCTGGCGGACTTCGCGGCGGGTCTGATGCGCCTCGCGACGGCGCACGATGTGGCGCTGGTGGGCGGTGATACCACGTCCGGCCCGCTGACCGTCAGCATCCAGATCCTGGGGCACGTACCGTCGGGCACCGCGCTGCGAAGAAGTGGCGCCCGCGCCGGCGATCTGCTCGTCGTCACCGGTACCCTCGGTGACGCCGGCGCGGGATTGGCGCTGGTCACGGGGCGGCTCAGCTCGTCGGACCGCGGGGCGGCGGCTGCGCTCGTCGCGCGATTTGACTATCCCACACCGCGGGTGGCCTTCGGTGAACTGGCCCGCGGGATTGCCACCGCGGCCATGGACCTGTCCGACGGTTTGGTCGGGGACCTTCCGAAGCTGGCCGCGGCCAGCGGCCTCGCCGCTCACGTGACGGTCGAGCAGCTGCCCCTGTCGCCTGCCCTGACGTCCCTCGCCGGGCTGCGTCAGGCACGCGAGTGGGCCATGGCGGCGGGCGACGACTATGAACTGCTGCTCGCCGTGGCGCCGCGGCAGGCCGCCGATCTGACCGCGACGGCCCGCCGGCTCGGACTGGCATTGACGGTGATCGGTGAGCTGCGTCCCGGAACCGGCGTTCACTGGACGCTCGACGGCGCCTACTTCGCCGCGCCGGAACACGGGTACGACCACTTTCGCTGAGCCTCGACCCAAGTCACAGTCTGACCCCGGTGCGCCCAGTATCCTCCGCTGCATCACTCGTGCTCGGCGCTGCGCAGCCACGGTTACCCTTGACCAACATCCGACCTCATCTGTCCAAGCCCCCGAACGGCCGCGATGCGCTGCCAGAGAAAGTCGGCAAGTACGTCATCATCAACGAGGTGGGGCGCGGCAGCACGGGGGTCGTGTACCTGTCGCACGATCCCTACTACGGGCGCGACGTGGCGATCAAGGTGTACAACGTCGAACCCGGCGGCGACGAGGCGCGCAAGCGCATCGCGCGCAAGATGTTCCTGTCCGAGGCTCACATGGTCGGGAAGCTGCAGCACCCGAACATCCTGCCGATCTACGACGCCGGAGAAGAGGACGGCCGCTGCTACATCGTGACCGAGCACGTGCACGGGGCGAGGACGCTCGCGGCGTACTGCCGCCCCGACAATCTCCTGCGCATCGACGACGTGGTCGAATTGATCTACAAGGCGTCGCGCGCGCTGCACTATGCGCACAGCCGCGGCGTGATACACCGCGACATCAAACCCAGCAACATCATGCTCACCCTCGAGAGCGAGGTGCGCATCATCGATTTCGGGATCGCGCTGGTCGCGGATTCGGAGATTTCGCGCATCGAAGGCATCGCCGGGAGCCCGTCCTACATGTCGCCCGAGCAGGTCCAGTCGATCGAGCTCACGAATCGGTCCGATCTGTATTCGCTGGGCGCGGTGATGTACGAACTGCTCACGGGCACACGCCCCTTCAGGGCGGGCAACCTGCAAAAGCTGCTGCATCAGATCGTGTTCGCCACCGCGCCGCCCATTCACACGCTGCGGCCGCAGATACCCGAGGAACTGGAGAACGTGACGGCGATGGCCCTGCAGAAGGATCCGGCCAAGCGCTACAAGACCGGACTGGACTTCGCCGCGGAGCTCACGCGCGTGCATCAAAAACTGCGCGCGCAGTACAACCGCATCGATCAGCAAGAACAGTTCAGCCTGCTGCGCATCCTCAAATTCTTCCACGAATTCTCTCACGGCGAAATCTGGGAGGTGCTGCGTGCCAGCAGCTGGCAGGACTACGGCGACGGCGAGGAGATCGTCAAGGAGGGCGAGATGGACGATCGGTTCTACATCATCGTCGAGGGCCGGGTGGCGGTGGAACGCTACGGCAAGGCGCTGGGAACGCTGGAGAGCGGCGATTGCTTCGGCGAGACCAGCTACGTGCGCGGCGCCAAGCGTACCGCGACCATCAAGGCGCTCGACGCGGTCACGGTCATGAAAGTCAGTTCCACGTTGCTGGAGCAGGTGTCGGCGGAGTGCCAGCTGCGCTTCAATCAGGTGTTCCTGCGCAACATCATCGGCCGGCTGCAGAGCGCCGAAAGGGAATCAACCTAGGGAGGCGGGATCGAATGCCACGACGGTGGGCTCGCCCGCCTTTTTGAGCAGGATCTCGACCTTCTGCTCGGCGTCCTTGAGTGCGGCCTGGCAGCTGCGCGTCAGCAAGACGCCGCGCTCGAATGCGGCCAGGGATTCCTCGAGCGGCAGATCGCCGAGTTCCAGCCGCTCCACCAACGCCTCGAGGTCGCGCATGGCGGCTTCGAAGTCGAGTTTGGGCTGTTCCCGGGAGTCGCGGTCAGGCATGCGCAGACGGTACAACCCCCGCCCCGTGTGCGCAAGTTCACAACGCCGGCAGTGCGACGTCGCCAGGGCTCTCACGACGGCATAGACTCGCACAGGGCGTGGGCGGCTTCACGGCCCTCGCCGCGCGCGCGTCCGCGTCCCGGGTACCATGGACTTTCAGAGGCGCCATGCCACACGCTAGCAAATATCTCGTCGCCGGCGGCTGTTTCATCGCACTGGTCATGCAGTCCGGCTGCGGCCCGAAACGGACGCCATCCATGACGGTGGCGGACCTCATGGAGGACCGCGTCGCCCTCGACGGTGTGCTGTTGAAATGCAACCAAGCCCCGGTCCGGTCCCGTGACGACTCGGACTGCTTGAACGCGCGGATCGCCATCGAGCGGCTGGCCAAGGATGTGGATCCCGCCGTGGAGGCCAGGCACAGGGCGGACTTCGAGCGCCGCCGCGAGCAGCTGCGATCGGTCGAGCAGCGCCTGCGCGCGGAGCAGGATGCGAGAAGCCGGGTGGACGCCTACACCATGCCGGTGGTTCCGGTGGCCGGGGCGCCTGCCGACGGCCCTACGGCGGCGAATCTGCCCAAGCCTTGAAACCCGGGCGTCCCGGCCACACAGTATGAGCATGGGACTCTTCAAAAAATCCGCCGTCATGCCGACGCGCGAACAATCACTTCCCGGACGCAGCGAGCCGCTGCGCATTTCCGGGCGTCATTTCGTTTCCGGCCACCGGATCGCGCCGCCGTTACCCGACGGCATGCAGGTCGCGGATTTCGGCTTCGGCTGTTTCTGGGGTGCAGAGCGCAGGTTCTGGCAGACGCCGGGCGTGTACGCAACCGCCGTGGGTTACGCCGGCGGCTTCACGCCCAACCCGAGCTACGAAGAAGTGTGCACCGGCAAGACGGGGCACAACGAGGTGGTACGCGTGATATTCGATCCGCACAGCATCGAGTACGCCGATCTGCTGAAGGTGTTCTGGGAATCCCACGATCCCACGCAAGGCATGCGACAGGGCAACGACGTGGGCACGCAGTATCGCTCCGGCATCTACACCCACGGCGAGGAACAGCAGCGGGAAGCCGAACGGTCCCGTGCGCAGTATCAAGGCGCGCTCGCCAAAATCGGCCTGGGTTCGATCACCACCGAGATCGTTCCCGCGACGACGTTCTACTACGCCGAGGAATATCACCAGCAGTACCTCGCGAAGAATCCGGGCGGCTACTGCGGCCTGGGCGGTTGCGGCGTCGAATATCAGCCTGCCGAACCGGCGCAACGCCCGGCCTGAGGCAACAGCCCGACACCTCGATCCATGTGGCGGCCGCCGGCGTGACATAACGCCGGCACAACGGGGCAACCCGCGCTTGGCCGATCATCCGTGCGCACCAAGCGCCGTGACTGTCGCCGTTTGGCGACAGCCGCGTTTTCCCGACCGGGGCAGAGCCGCGGGCCGGCGAACGCGGCGGTGCTCCATCGCCGCACCGGCCGCGATTCACCGCGATCCCGTGCCCGCTCACATGTCTGCCGATGCGGCAGCGATCGTCACCGCGACTGCATCCGATACGTCACACATTGCGAAGTAATAAGTCGCACCGCGCGCTGTACGGGCGTTAAGCATTCGACTTAAGTACACGATACAATCCGCCGGCGTTCACAGAATCACGCATTGGTCAGGAAATAGGTGGGCGCCGTCGCGATCGATCCCATACGATCGCCGCAACAGAGGATGATATGCGTCGCTTGAAACCAGTTCTGGCCTTCGCCACGGCCATGTGGCTCGCTGCATGCGGAAATTCGGTGGGAACGAGTCCCCTCGATCCGAAACAGATCGCATCCGAAGCGATTCCCGTCGCTTCGCTCAGTGCGGCGCCCACCTCGGTGGCCGGCGGCGCGTCGTCGACATTGACGTGGAGCTCGACGAACGCGACGGCCTGCACCGCCAGCGGCGGGTGGAGCGGTGCACTGGCGAGTTCCGGCACGCAGAGCACCGGTGCCGTGACGGCCAACACCACGTACTCGCTGACCTGTTCGGGTTCTGGAGGCACCAGTGCGGCCGTTTCGGTGACGGTCGAGGTGGCCCCGGTCCCCACGGTGACCCTGACTGCCGCCCCGACCACGGTCGCGGCCGGCGCCTCGTCCCAGTTGACCTGGAGTTCCACCAACGCGACGTCGTGCACTGCGTCGGGCGACTGGAGCGGCGCGTTGGCCGCTTCCGGCACGCAGAGCACGGGCGCGGTCACGGCGAACCGCTCGTATTCCCTCGTTTGCACCGGACCGGGTGGCACCAGTGCCGCCGCGGCCGCGACCGTCTC
>CAZZWZ010000179.1:0-8003 GCA_964657955.1 uncultured Steroidobacteraceae bacterium | reverse complement strand
GTGGGTGCGGCATTGGCACGGATCGCAGGGCCGGAGCTGCGTCAGGTGGGATGGTTGGGTGCGGCCGGGATGGTGGTGGGGGATTTTCCGCGTTGCGACGTGGGCGGGCACGGCTTCGGCCGTGCGGTGGGCCGCGACCGTCTCGACGAACTGTTGCTCGAACGGGCGCGTGCCGCCGGCGTGGAAGTCCTGCAACCGGCGCGGGTCCGTAGGCTGCGCGGCGCGCCGGGCGACTTCGAGTGTGGTCTCTCCGGCGAGCGCGTGCGCCGGGCACGCGTGGTCATCGATGCGCACGGTTCCTGGGAGGCGGGACCGGATGGTTCGGCCATCGATCCGGCCTATGGGCCGGCCAAGCGACTGCCCGCGGCAACGGATTTGTTCGCCTTCAAGGCGCGCTACCAGGGCGCTGCGCTGGCCCCCGGAGTGCTTCCGGTCATCGCGTTTCCCGGAGGCTACGGCGGCATCGTGGTGGCTGACGCGGGACACACCACCCTGGCCTGCTGCATCCGTCGAGATGCCTTGAAATCCTGTCGTGCGGCGATGCCGGGTGTTGCCGCGGGGGACGCCGTGGCGGCCTATCTGCGCGCCTCCTGCGGCGCCGTCGAGGCGGCGGTGGGCGGCGCGCAACGGCAGAGCGCGTGGCTCAGCGTGGGCCCCATCCGTCCGGGCGTGCGGGTGGATGCGGGCGCGGACGTGTTCCGGGTGGGCAACGCGGCCGGCGAGACCCATCCCTTGATCGGCGAGGGCATCGCGATGGCGCTGCAATCGGCCCGTCTGCTGGTGCGGCATCTGACGGCGCAGGCGCCCGGCTCGCTGGACGCGACGCGCACCCGCGAGGTCAACCGGCGCTATGCGGCGGCGTGGCGCGCGGCGTTCGTGCCGCGCCTGCGTTTCGCGCGGGCGTATGCTCATGCGACCATGCGCGCCGAGCTGCATGCGCCGGCGCATTCATTGTTCCAAAGATGGCCTTCGCTGCTGACGCGCGCGGCGCGGTGGGCGGGGAAGGCTGCATTGGCGCCCCAGTTCCGGCCGGTCTTGGACCGCTAGATTGCTGTCATACTTTGCGCAGGTTCGAGCGTGGCCGAATCGAGCGGAGGACGCGATCCCATGAGCACCCTGGAAACCCTGCGCGAAATCCTGCTGCAGGATTACAAGGTCGAGCCGGCGAAACTCGAACCCGATGCGTTGCTCACCGAACTCGGCGTCGATTCCCTGGGGATGCTCGAGCTGATGTTCAAGATCGAGGACCGTTTCGACGTGAAGATCCCGGGGGATCCGCCCGGGGATCTGCTGACGGTGCGGGACGTGGTGGCATACATCGACACCCTCGCGGGCCGCGCCGCCGTGCCCGCGGCCGATCCGTGAGGGCGCGGGTCGCCGTCACGGGTCTCGGCGTGGTCTCTCCGCTGGGCAACACGCCGGCCGAGCTTCACGCGAGCCTCCTGGCCGGCCGCTCCGGAGTGCGTCGTCTCGACGCTTCGTTGGCCTCACGCCTGCGATCTCCGGTCGGGGCGCCGGTGTCCTTCGACGGTGCCGGCTCGTTCGATCCGCCGAAGCTGCGCATGCTCGATCGCGTGACCCAGCTGGCACTGGTCGCGGCAGCGCAGGCGGTGGCGCATGCCCGGATGGATTTTGCCGCGGAACGGCGCGGCCGCTGCGGCGTGTTCGTCGGCAGCGGCATGGGCGGGGTGGAGACGACGGACGAGGGCTATCGGGCGCTCTACGGGGAATCGTCGGATCGCATCAAGCCGTACACGGTGCTGGCCGCGATGTGCAATGCGCCGGCGGCCTGGATCGGCATCGAGTACGGACTCACCGGACCCAATCTCACGTACTCCACGGCCTGCTCCTCCTCGGCGGTGGCGATCGGCGAGGCAGCACGCCGGGTTGCGGCCGGCGAGGTGGACGTGATGCTGGCCGGCGGCGCCGAAGCGCCGTTGACGTTCGGCGTGCTGCGCGCCTGGGAGGCCATGCGCACCCTGGCGAGCGAGGATGCGCGCGATGCATCGGCTTCCTGCCGGCCTTTCTCACGCAACCGCACCGGTCTCGTGCTCGGTGAAGGCGCCGCGTTCGCCGTGCTGGAAGACTGGGA
This sequence comes from uncultured Steroidobacteraceae bacterium, assembly GCA_964657955.1. Lineage (GTDB taxonomy): Bacteria > Pseudomonadota > Gammaproteobacteria > Steroidobacterales > Steroidobacteraceae > Bog-1198. Next base: position 5,911 of record CAZZWZ010000179.1, on the reverse strand, counting down.
GCATGCGACGGCCCGGGGCGCGGCCATTCACGCCGAGCTGTCAGGTTACGGGTTGACGAACGATGCCTCGCACATCACGCGGCCCACCGTCGAGGGTCAGGCGGGCGCCATGCAGGCTGCGCTGCGATCGGCCGAACTCGAACCCTCGGGCATCGATTACATCAACGCGCACGGCACCGCCACCGCGCAGAACGACGCCGTCGAAACGGCCGCCATCAAGGCGGTCTGGGGCGAGGGCGCCCGCGACGTGCCGGTGAGCTCGACCAAATCCACGCACGGCCATCTGCTGGGTGCGGCCGGAGCCCTGGAATTCGTGATCGCCGTGTTGTGTCTGCAACGCGGGTTCATTCCGCCCACCCGGCACCTCGACGCGGCGGATCCCCTGTGCGATCTGGACTACGTGTCCGAGGGCACGCGCACCGGCGTGAAACTGCGCGCGGTGATGAGCAACTCTTTCGCCTTCGGCGGCACCAACGCCGTGCTGATCGCCGGGTCGCCCACCGCGCGCGGCGCTTGATCACGCCGCGGCCGTGCCACGGGCCGCCGCGTCACGAGTCACGGTGCCGCCGCCACGATCAGCAGGTGATGTCCGTCCGGGTCCAGGATCGGACGCCCCATCGGCTCCCGCGTGCGGTCGGCAGCGCCGGGCGGCGCCTCCACCGCTGCCTCGAAAATCAATCGCGTGGCGGCAACGTCGTTCCAGTGCGCCGGCTCCTGCCTGGGCACGATGCCACGGTAGTGCAGCAACTCGACGTGGGGCGTGCCGTGCGGCGGCGTCAGGGCGATCACATCCACGAGGGGTTCCGTGACGCCGTCGAGCCGCTGCTGCTCCGGTCCGCGATTGAGCGATCGGGCGGTGGTGGCGAGCCCGAGCGCCGCGTAGAAAACCACGCTGCGAGCCACGTCCGCCACGCTGAGGGCCGAATGATCGATGCCGAGCACGTCGTCGCCCGTGACAACCGTCCGCCACGGCGAGGGTCCGTGACCCGGGAAGCTCAACAGCTCCAAGGGGTGTCCGTCGGGGTCGCGAAATTTGAACGCGGTCACCGCGCCGGCGGAGGCCGGCAGCCGCTGCGGTTCGCCGTGCGTGATCGGTGCCCAGCCCGGCGCTTGCGCGAGCCGCCGAAAGGCCGGCTGCATGTCGCGGACCACGAGAGCGCAATGCTGGAATCTCGTGTCCCAGGGCGGCACCTCCGCGGGGTACGGAAGTCCGGGTTCATCGAACTGCCACAATTCGAGATGCGAGCAGCCGAGCGCCAGCATGGTGCGCTCGGCCCCGCCCGGCGTGCCTGGAACCGTCCCCGGCGCTGCGTCCACCCGGTCGACCGAGATCACCCGGGCGCCCAGCGCCTGCCGATAAAAACGTGCGAGACGCCGTGCATCGCGCGTGTTCAACCCGACCCGGTCGAGCCGCGCGACCCGCACCGCCGGGGCAGGCTCTCGCGCCCAAATCATTCGCTGCGATAAGGCTGTGACGAGGACCAGGGATGTGCGACCAGGCTGCGCACGCCCGCCGCATTCACGCCGCATGCAAGGACCAGGAAACCCCCGGCGACGGCGACATTTTTCAAGAAATCCCAGAACACCTCGCGCCCGCGGCTCGCACCCGAGAGCTTGAAATCCGGCGCCTTCCAGAATCGTTTCCACAGCAGGGCGGTGACGAGGCAATATGCCGACATGACGGCGGCGGCGAGCCGGTCGGCCCATCCCGTGAGGATGGCGGCCGACATCAGCACCTCGACGCACAGGCCCGCACAGATCATGGCGGTGGCGAGCCAGTGCTGGGACACCGCCTGCGATGCCTGGCCCACGGCCTGACGAAAGTTCAGCACCTTGTCGAGCGCGCTGAAGGGCAGGAACAAGAGCACGAGCAGAACCCGGCTGAGAAAAATGATGCAAACGCTCATCGGCGCCATGTGCGGATCGGCCTGGGTTAAACTTTCGGCCTGTCGAGTGTAGCGCGTAACCGCCGCGCGTGTGCCCGCCGCCAAGGAGAACCACCGTGCCGTCCGATCCCTCCGCCACCGCCGCTCCCGACGTCAAACCGCCCCGCCTGCTCGCGGGACAAAAGGCCCTGGTCACCGGCGCCAATTCGGGCATCGGACGGGGAGTCGCCATCGCCCTGGGCCAGGCGGGAGCCGACGTCGCCGTCAATTACGTGGCGGGCGAGGACGCGGCGAATGCGGTGGTGGAGGAGATACGCGGTTTCGGAGTGAAGGCCCTCGCGGTGCAGGCCGACGTGTCGGTGGAGGATCAGGTGGCCGCCATGTTCCAGCACGTGATCGGAGAATTCGGCACCGTCGACATCCTGGTGAGCAATGCCGGCCTGCAGCGCGATTCGGCCTTTCATGCGATGACGCTGGCGCAGTGGAACACCGTCATCGGCGTCAATCTGACGGGGCAGTTTCTCTGCGCGCGCGAGGCCGTTCGAGAATTCCTGCGTCGCGGCGTGGTGCCCGCGGTGTCGTGCGCGGCGGGCAAGATCATCTGCATGAGCTCGGTGCACCAGCAGATTCCCTGGGCCGGGCACGCGAATTACGCCACCTCCAAGGGGGGGATCAAGATGATGATGGAGAGCCTCGCGCAGGAGGTGGCGCCGCAGCGCATCCGCGTGAACGGCATCGCACCGGGCGCCATCCGCACGCCCATCAACACCGCGGCATGGCAGACGCCCGAGGCGTATCAGGAGCTGATGAAACTCGTGCCATACGGCCGCATCGGCGAGCCGGAAGACATTGCCAGGGCGGCGGTGTGGCTGGCGTCCGACCAGTCGGACTATGTGGTCGGCTCGACGCTGTTCGTGGACGGTGGAATGACCCTGTATCCCGGTTTCGCCACCGGCGGCTGAGCCCGTCCTTCCGCCGCGCAGCACGCCCGTGTCCGACGCGCATTACGACCTCATCGTCATCGGCAGCGGCCCCGGCGGCGCCACGGTGGTGCACGAGCTCGCGCCCACCGGCAAGCGCGTCCTGCTGCTCGAGCGCGGCGATTATCTGCCGCGTGCGCGCGAGAACTGGGATGCGCAGACGGTGTTCGTCGACGCCGCCTATCAAAGCCCGGAGACGTGGTACGGACGTGACGGACGGGCTTTCCACCCGGGGCTGCATTATTTCGTGGGAGGCAACTCGAAGGTCTACGGCGCCGCGCTGCTGCGCCTGCGCGAACGGGATTTCGATGAAGTGAGGCATCGTGACGGACTGTCGCCCGCATGGCCGTTGAAGTACGCGGAGTTCGAGCCCTACTACGCCGGTGCCGAGCGGCTGTTCCACGTGCACGGACGGCGCGGCGAGGATCCCACCGAGCCGCCCGCGAGCGGACCCTTCCCGTACGCCGAGGTGACGCACGAGCCCGCGATCCGCGCGCTGAGCGACGGGTTGCTGAAACAAGGCCTGCGTCCGTTTCATCTGCCGCTCGGCATTCTGCTGGAGGAGAAGAACGGCCGGCCCACCCCCACCAGCACGTGCATTCGTTGCAGTGCCTTCGATGGCTTCCCCTGCCTGCTGAACGGCAAGGCCGATGCGCAGGTGATGTGCGTCGATCCCACGCTCACGGCCCATTCCAACGTGAGCCTGCTCACCGGTGCCTACGTGTCCCGCCTGGCGACCGATCCCGCCGGACGCACGGTCACCGGCGTGCATGTCCGTCGGGCCGGCGAAGAACGATGCTATTCGGCGGACGTGGTGGTGGTCGCCTGCGGCGCCCTGTCGAGCGCGCTGCTGCTGCTGCGCTCGGCCAACGACCGGCATCCCACGGGACTGGCCAACGGCTCGGGTCAGGTGGGCCGCAACTACATGCGTCACAATCAATCCGTGTTGATGGCCCTGATGCGCCGTGCCAACGACACGGTTTTTCAGAAGACCCTCGCGATCAGCGATTTTTATTTCGGGGCGGACGACTGGGAATTTCCTCTGGGCTTGATCCAGATGTGCGCCACCTCGCATGGCGCGCAGATTCGCGGCGAGGTGCTGCCGCCGTGGCTGGAATGGCTGCCGAGAAAACCGTTCGATTGGATGGCGCGCCATTCGATGGACTTCTGGCTTTCCAGCGAGGATCTGCCGCGGCCGGAGAACCGGATCTACTACGACGGCGACCGCGTCGTCCTCGACGTCACGCAGAACAACCTCGAGGCGCACGCGCGGCTCAAGCGCCGGCTGATCCACGTTCTGCGCAAGGCGGGCTCCCCGGCGCTGCTGCTCGAGCGCAGTCTGTATTTCGGCAAGGCCATCCCCCTCGGAGGCACCGCGCATCAGGCCGGAACCGCGCGCTTCGGCACCGACCCCGCGACGTCCGTGCTCGACCTGGATTGCAAGGCCCATCAGCTCGACAATCTTTACGTTGCCGACGCCAGTTTCTTCCCCTCCATCGGCGCGGTGAATCCCACCCTCACCATCATCGCGAACGCCCTGCGGGTGGCCGGGAAGATCCGCGCGCGGCTGGTGGGTTGACCGCCACCGCCCCGCGCCCACCGTCCCGGTCCCCGCGCCGCCGGGGTCCGTAGGCGAAGGAGCCGGCGGATCCTCAGTCCTGCAGCAGGCTGATCTGCATTTCGATCCGTTTAACCTCTCCCGGTGCCACCGCGAACACCCCCGGTTTGGCGGTGAAGTCGCCGGCGAATCCCTCGGGATCGGCGATGCCGTGCCAGGGTTCGATGCAAATGAAATTCGCGTGGGGCTTGCTCCAGACGCCCAAGCACGGCGTGTCGGGGAAACTCACGCGAAGCTTCGGTCCGGAGGGTGCACCGTACGTGACCGAGCGGCTGCGGACCGGATCGAAGATGACGGCATCAGCCTGGAAGAGCGCATCGTCGAGGGCCAGGCGATGCTCGACGATGGGCGTGGGATGCGCCTGCCGGGCCAGCAGTCCCCGTGGGTTCAGGCGCCGGATCGTCGCGGCCTCATCGTCGGGGAACTCGATGACATGCGACGCCCGCGGATGGCCGAAGGGCAGGGGCCAGCGAAACGCCGGATGAAAGCCGAAACTCGCCGGCAGGGCGGTCCCGCCCGTGTTGCGGATGTGCGCGGTCACGGACAGGGTGGGACCGCGCAACGCGAAACCCACGTCCAATTCGAAGCGGAAGGGATACTCCCGCAGCGTGGCTTCGTCGGCCGCCAGGCGAAACGTGGCCTCTCCGGCGTCGGCGGCGAGCACATCGAAGCGCCTGACGCGGGCAAAGCCATGCCGCGACAGCGCGTAGGTCGCGGCGCCGATTCGATACGAGCCGCCCGCCAATTCGCCGACGATGGGGAACAGCAGCGGCGCGCGGCCCGACCACACCGCCGGGTCGCCATCCCACAGCAGGTCCCGGCCTGCCGCGTCGCGGAGCACCGAAAGCTGGGCGCCCAGCGGATCCACCTGTGCCTGCAACTGCGGCGAACGCAGCGAAATCCATGGTCGTTGTCGATCGGACACGGCGAACCCTGCGTCACCCGGTGCCGTCATGGTGCCCGCGGGAAGCGCCGTGGCGCAAGTCCGGCGGCGTGATTCAGCACGATGTGCCGAACCCGTTGCAGCTCCGCCGGGGCGATCGGCTCTCCGGAATAGGTGGCGCGGTCCGCCAGCAGCGTGAACTCGCGCAGGGCCGCATCGTCGGCCGTGGACGCCTGCATCAGCCGGCGCGCCGCGGCGAAGAAGCGGTCGCCGTCGCCGAGCTTTGCCGCCTGCTCCATTTGTTCCCACCACACCGCGCAGGCCTCGAAGTCGGATGCAAGGAGGGAGGCGCGACGCCGGGGCGGACGCCGAAACCACGCGGCTGCGAAGGCGGCGAGCAACGCGGCCGGCGCGGTCCACAAGGCCGGTCTGAGATACGGCGGAACCAGCGAACCGGCGGCCGCATCCGGATGGCCATGGTCGGGATGCAGGGCGTTGCGTTGGGATGCCGCCGCCTCGGTGCCCGGCACGGCGGTGCCCGGCA
>CAZZWZ010000178.1:0-8042 GCA_964657955.1 uncultured Steroidobacteraceae bacterium | reverse complement strand
CTAAAAACTCCGCCTTGGACGCGCGAAAGGCCGGCAACGACTCGCAGCGCCGGGCCAATGCTCCCAGGGCGGGGTACAAATCCCCGCTGGTGTCGACGGCCAAGGCCTCGTTCAGGAAGGTGAACACGCAGGCCGCGGTGACATCGGCCTGGCCGATGGAATCCCCCACCAACCAAGCGCCATCGTGCCTGCGTCCAAGCGCGAGCCGTTCCAGCTCCGCCAGTGCACCGTGCATCTGCAGGCGGCATCGCGAAACCCACGCCTCGTGCCGCTTCTCCTCGGGCCGGAAAACCTTCTCGTAGATCTGCAACACCCCTTTTTCAGCTGCTCCCGAGGCCACCGCCATGACGCGCAGCGCCGCGCGCCGCTCCGGGCCCGAGACCGGCAACAACGCCTTCTCCGTCCCAGATCGATCGTCGAGAAAATCCAGCATGGTCGCAGAGTCGATCAAGGCCTCCCCGTCGGGCAGCACCAACACCGGCACCCGCCCCAGCGGGTTGAATTCACGGATGCGGTCGAAGTCTTTTCCCACCGACCAATTGCGATGCTCGAACGGGTGCCCCAATAAATTCATGCTCACCGCCACGCGGCGCACGAACGGCGAATCGAACATGCCGATCAGTACGAATTGCCCATCCATTTCAATGCCCTCCTTTGACCACCAGGCCATCCTCCGCCAGGGCCGACGCCAGCTCCACCTCGATGCGCGCGGCATCGGCACGCTTGATCGACTGCAGGTGCGCCGTTGGACCCGCGAGCACTTCCAGTCCCCGCTTCAACACGCTCCCGGCGGCCCGGATGCCGGCTTTATGCTGATCGAAGCGCTGCGAAGGAGCGTACCGGCTCATCCCCACGTACACGCCGAACGGTTCCCGGCGATCGCGGTAATCGAGCAATATCAGATAGATGTTCGACCGACCCCTGCCGGAAGCGCGAAAGCGCGACGCGATCTCGTAGACCGCCGGCAGCCAGTCCACATAGCGCATGGGCAACCACTCGGGAATGCTCGCCGCCGCCGCTTCCCACAGCCGCTCCAGTGCCCGCTCGACGTGGATCGGCATCTCGTCGCGCATCCACAATTCATGCACGCAATGCGCGCCGAGACCGCCGTCCTTGCGAACCAAAGCATCATCGAAGCGTTTCAAAATCTGATCCCGAGCCAGTCCCAGCAGGGGCCGAAGGGCAGGAGCGGTTTTAGCGTCTACGGTAGCCAATGCCGACGATAGTAACCACCTTGCGCACGGCGTCAACGTGATACAGGACGCGGTAGCCGCCCTGCCTGAAACGATAGCGATCCGCATAGCCGTGCAGCTGCTCCGCGCCGAGCGCCTTGGGACCGCCGATCAATCCGGCGATCCTGCGCCGCACCTTGCGACGCGTCTCAGCCGGCTCGATGGCTTCGATCCTCGCTGCCGCCGATGTCGTGAGGATCACTTCAAACTCGACCACGGGTCAAATTCGACCTCGGCGGCGCATATTGCAGATGAATTGCTCGAACGAAATCGTCGCCTCGTTGCGATGCAGCAGGAAAGCATCCAGATCGTGGGCATCGTCGGCCAATGATCGAAGCAATGCGTCGTTGACCAGCTGCGAAATCGACGAACCCGACTCCGCGGCGCGCAGCCGCAAAGCCTGGTGAATATCGCTGTCGAAATACACGGTCGCCCGTTTAAATCTTTCTTTTTTTTTCGCGTCGCTTTGGCGTTGTAGCGTCATAACGTCAGAACGTCGTAGTTTTATTCACAAATGTGTTTCGGGGCCGCCGGCAAAGCGACATCCCGGTAGCGGTAGCACTAGTACTAGCACTAGCGCGACAGCTGCTCATCACGAGAATGCTCGGGTGCCACGCTGGACCCGGCAGCGGTGTTCGACACGGATGCGGTATTGGACACGGAAGCGGCGTCGCGACGCATTTTGAGCCAGTCTTCGCGCGCTTGACGTCTGATCTCCTCCAATGTGGGGGGAGACATGGTCCTGTGAGCAGCCGGTGTGGCCGGCGGTGAGAGGGCCGGTTGCGGTGACTGGGAGGCGCTTCGTTCCAGCCGCGTCTGCACCCTTGCTTCGTAATCGGCGCGGATGCGTTCCGCCTGCATGCTCCGGTATCCGTGACGCTCCATTTCGTAAGCGGCCCGGGGAATTTGGGGCCTGGGTTCACGGTCGATTCCCTGGGCAGCCAGGGTTCGATGGTCCACCCGGGCGTCGAGGTTGGCTTCGCGCAACGCGTCATTCGTGACGGAAGCCCAGCGCTCGCGGACGTACAGGAGCTCGTGAACGGCGGGCTTCAGTCCCAATTCCTGCCGGTCGGTATTGCTCAATTCGAGGGTGGTCTTGGCAGCCAGGCCGTTGCGTGCAACCTCGCGGGTGGTGGCGAGCAGATGGGCGTGGAAGTTGCGCGGATCGCTTCCGGGAAATTGCCGGGGCTCGTGCACCGCCAAATCCAGCGCGAACTGGTACCGGTTCGACAATTCCTGGGAGAAACCCCGAACCAATATGAGTCGTTGTTCGGCGGTCAATTCCACCGGCAGCGCCACCAGATATTCCCGGGCCACCCGTGCATTCTTGCGCGACTCGGCGCTCTCCGCGGTGTTCCACAACTGCGCCCGATCCCTGGCCCAGCTCATCTCCATGCCGTCGAATTGGCCCGGCAGCAGAATCTCCTTGTGCATGACGTCCTTGCGGTCGGTGTGATCGTACGTTCGCCCGGTCCGTTCGTCGCGAATCCGCTCACCCGAGCGATAGGCGGCGGCGCTCACCGCGCTGCTGCCGCCCGATCGTCCGAAGGTCTTCAAGTGCAGGAAGTAGATGGCCATGCGGATGGGCGGCGACCGGCGCCGGCCTCAATACCGCCCCGCGGGGCGGGCCAGCGTGACTTTTCGCCATGCGGGCGAAGACACCGATTTGAAATAGCCGCAGAGATCCGGCAGCTGCTCGATCTGCGAGGGAAGAACGGCGGCCTCCGTCACGTGCTGCTCGCTGATGTTTCTGGAGCGCCGCGCACCGCGCGCGGAGAACCCGCCCTCGCGATCGCTGCCCCGGGTCGTCTGACGACGGATGACTTCGCGTTCGCCGATCAGTTTCGAGGCGAAGTGCGACGTGCCGCCGTTCTCGCTGCCCGCGCACCGCAGGATCAAGGTGTTGCTGCAGTTCTCCACGATGGTCTGTGCGCCGGCGAACCCGTAGGTCCCGGAAACCTGCGCAATCGACTGGAAGCCGATCACGCACCGCCCGCCGAACTTGCGCAGACGCGCGAGCGCATCCTTCAGCCCCTCGATGGCACCCAGGGCGTCCAGTTCATCGATGACGAACCACAGGCGCTGGTCCCGATCCTCCGCCCCGTTCATTGTTTCGAAGATTGCAATCCGCATCCACGTGGCAATCATCGATCGGAGCGCGGCGATTTGCCCTGCGCGGTAGGTGATGAAGAGCGCACCGGGCACGTCTTGCCCAAACGCGCCCGCGGTGCGCGGCGCCCGGCCGGTCGGCCCCTCGCCGAGCGGCCGCCGCATGCGAACCCACCGGCGGATGGAAAACGGCGTGGCGCGCTGCGACGTGATGTGCTCGAGCGTGGCGATGGCCGACATGGCGACGGCTCGAATGGACCCGAACATGCGCGCGTTCTCGGCTTCGAGGAACGGCTGTGCCGGCGTATCGGCGACCACCGCTCGCAGCTCTTCGCAGGACGCGACGGCCAGCAGCCGCCACAACTCGCCGCAATCCGGGCATTCGCGTCGGCAACGACGCAGCACGGCCGTGAGAAACGTGCGCGCGTACCCGCGCCACTCGTTCGACGACCCATCGTCGGTCATGGGAATCAGGCCGGCGGCCAACTCGTCCACATCGTAGGATGTCTCGATCTCGGCGAAGAGGTCCCATCTGACGGAATCGCGATCGAACGGATTGAGGATGACGTCGCCCCGGTAGCGGCTGAAGAATCGCGCGCAGTACCCGCCATCGGGGTCGGCGAACACCGCGCGGTCACCGCGGGCCAGCGCCCCGCCGAGCAGCTCGCGAATGGCGGTGGACTTGCCGGTTCCCGTCGTGCCGAGCATCTTGAAGTGCTTGGCTTCGTCCGGTGGCGGCACGGCGATGCCGGCGAGCGTGAGCCGATCCGACCGAGCGCGTACACGGCCGAGTCGGCCGGCCTTCGCAACGATCACACCGCGCTTGTGAGTTTCCCCCAGGCGGCCTGAGAGCCACCTCGATGACCCGGCGATGCCGAGGGTCACGCCGACCATCGCCCAGGGCGCGGCACCCCCCCGAAATTCCTGCAGCAGGCCGATCCATGACATCGTTCAATATCCTTTGACCACGTAATAATCGGATTTCGCGCCATACACCGGCGCCTCCCGGTCGATGCGCACGCACAACCGTGCGACGTCGCCACAGCGTCGCCACTCCGCCCGCCCGCCGCGCTCCTCCAGCCGGGCGATGTTCGACGTCAGCGCATCGCGCTGTGCACGGAGCGACTCGATGGAGGAGGCCGACGGCAGCAACCAGTGCGTCGCCAGAACGGGGACCAGCGTGCTGACGACGGCCGCGCCGAGATTCCATGCGAGACCGCGCAATCTGGCGGTGCGCTGCAACTCGCGCAGCGCTGCGGCGGCGCGATCGCTCTCGACACTCAGGCCCCTCAACTCATCGACCAGCGTCCGCCGGATCTCGTCCCGTACCACACCATCCAGATCGCGCGTGTGCGCGCGCAGCCGGTCGAGGTGGGTTTCGGCGATTTTCTGATGCGCCTGCGCGCTTTCCATCAGAAGGCCGAATTTCATCGTGTCGTCCGCCACGTTGGCCGGATCACTCACGGCACCGCTCCGCCGCCGCCGTGTGCGGGCCGCGGGCCGCAGACGTACTGCCGCGCGATTCGCCCCGCTGCTGCCAACGATGTACCGCATCCAGTCGAACCCGGCGCCAGGCGGGATCCGACGCGTGTTTCATGTAACCGGCCAGATCGGGCAGCTGCTCGATCTGCGACGGCAGGACGGCCGGTTCCGTGTTGAACTGCTCGCTGCGCGAAATCGAGCCGGCCGCCTCTCCCAGGCGGTGGCTCCGTGAGACGGTGGTCCGGATGACTTCCCGATCGCCGATCAGCTGCGAGGCGAAGCGCGCCGTGCCGCCACCCTCGCTGGCGGAGCAGCGCAGGATCAGCGTGTTGCCGCAGTTCTCGACGATGGTATGGGCGTCCCCCTGTCCGTAGGTGCTCGACACCTGGGCGATCGACTGGAAGCCCAGGACGCATCGGCCGCCGAATTTGCGCAGGCGCGCGAGCGCATCCTTCAACCCGTCGATCTGACCCAGCGCGTCGAGTTCGTCGACCACGAACCACAAGGGCCGGCGTGCGGCGGCGGACCGGGGCTCAGACGGACGCTGCCCGAGCTCGTCCTGGTTCATCGCCTCGAAGATGGCCAGGCGCATCCAGCCGGAGATGGTGGATCGCAAGGCCGCGATCTGGCCGGCCTTGTACGGCATGAAGAGCACGCCCGGCGAATCCTCGCGCACCCAATGCCGGACCGAGAGCGCGGGTGAAGTTTGCTGGGCGACGTAGTCGATGGCGGCCACCGCAGAGCTCGTCACGGAGCGGATGGAATCGAACATCCGGCTGTTGTGTTCGTCGAGGAACGGTTGCGCGGGGGTGCCCCTCAGCAACTGCCGCAGCTCCGCGGTCTCCGCCACGACCAGCAGCCGGTACAGCTCGCCCGGGTCGGTGATTCCCGCCTCGTGCGCCTGGCGCGTCACGGCGCCGAAGAAGGTCCTGGCATAGCCGCGCCAGCTGCGGTCGCCTCCTTCGTGATCCGGAATCAGGGATCTCGCCAGCTGCTCCACGTCGTATGGGTTGTCGATCTCGGCGAACAAATCCCATTTCCGGGAGGCTCGGTCGAAGGGATTGAGAATCGCATCGCCCCGTCCGGAGTCGAAGAACCGCTTGAGGTAACCGCCGTCGGGGTCGGCGATGATGGCGCGGTCGCCGCGGCCGAGCGCGCTGTGCAGCACCTCCTGGATGGCCGTGCTCTTGCCCGTTCCCGTCGTTCCGATCAGTTTGAAGTGCTTGGTCTCGTCGGCGGCAGCGATCGCGGCTCCGGCCAGGGTGATCTGGCGGCTGCGGTCGCGCTCCGGCGGCGACCTGCGCTCAGCGACCTCCGACACCACCGCCCCGCGTTGATGCAACTTCGGATGGGAGACACCATGCGCTGCGGCCCGCCCTCCGGAATAGCCCAGCGCCGCGCCGAAAGCCGTCCCGAGCACGGCCGCCCACGTCCCCTCACCGGCACCCAGTCCCGGCACCATCGCCGTCGCGGCCGCCGTACCCAGCGCGGCCAGCGCCGTGAACGACGCGGCCAGCAGCGGTGATTTCAGATACTCCGGCAACGCGGCACGCCCGTGGGCCAGTCCGACGATCATGGGCCCTTGCACGGCGGCATAGGCCATCGCCAGGCCCGACCACCCGTGGCTGAACGTCGCCACCACGGCTCAGCGCCCCGCCAAGGCGGCCACGGCGTGGCGTCGCTCGGGTTCGTACCAGATCTCCTTGATGAAGCGCTCGTGCTCGTCCACGCCGAACTGGATCACCACGTCGATGAGCAGGTACAGCAGACTCTTGATGTCGCCACGGGCCAGATCGCGACCGCCCTGATTCTGCTTGACCAGGAGCACCAGTTGCTCGAAGGCCAGCTCCGCGCTCGCGGCGTGAACGCTGGTGATGGAACCCGGATGTCCCGAATTGACGTTGCGCAGATAGTCGAAGGCCTCCTCGGCGCGCAGTTCCGCCAGCAGGATGCGGTCCGGCTTCATTCGCAGGCACGACTCCAGCAATTGCTTGGGAGTGACGCGCGAGACGCCCTGGTCGTCCTTGGAATAGAACAGCCGGACATGATTGGGATGCCGGTCGAGCACCAGCTCTTTCGCATCCTCGATGGTCACCAGGCGCTCGTCGCTCGGGATCTCGCGGATCAGGGCCTTGGTCCAGGTGGTCTTCCCCGATCCCGTGGGCCCCGAAACCAGGATGTTCTTGCGGCTGGTGACGGCGAGCCGCATGAACTCCGGGTACTCCGCGTCGGCGAGCAGCCGCACCAGCCGCATCTCGGAATCGTCGAGGTGCGCATCGGCGCGGCGGGTGCGCCGAAATATTCCCAGCGCCGTCAGGTCCTCGATGCTCCAGACACGGTGCGAGGGACGCCGGATGGCGATGGCCACGCATCCGGCGGTGGTGGCGGGCGGCATGACGATCTGCACGCGTTCACCCGTGGGCAGCGAGGCCGACAGCAGCGGCGAGCTTGCATCGATGCGCTGCTGCGTCGAATTGGCCACCAGCTTGGCCAGGCGGCTGCACCAGTCGAAATCCGCATAGGGCAGGATCTCGCGCCGCCAACCGCCGCGGGTCTCGAGATACGCCTCGCGGGGTCGGTTGATGCACAGTTCCATGACGTCGGGATCGGACAGCAGAGGCCGCAACGGCCGCAACGTCAGCTCGAGCGCCGACGACTCCACGCTGGAGCTACCGGCGGGCGTTGGCGGATCGAAGTTCATACACCGACCTGAAGTCCACGTCCCGCGCCACCAACACCTCGATCCGATCGCCGTTCCGCTTCGTGACCGTCGGCGGCACGCCGATGGTGTTCTTGAGTATCTCTGTCAGCACATCCTGGGAAGAAGACGGATTCAACACGATGTTGCCGCTGCCGCCGTGCGCGGATTGGGCCGCCGCCTGGACGGCGCCGTCGATCACCGACACCAGCATCGCGGCCCCGAATCTCTGCCAGAAATGGCGGTTCACCTGTCCCGTGAGGCCGGAACGGCCCAGTTCGTCGGTTCCCGGCGAATCGAGCGGCACGATGACCCCCGCGGGCGTGCGGGCCTCGGTCCACACCACGAAAATGCGCGCCGCACCCTGCTGTACCTGGCCGCGGGTTTCGCCGATCAGTTTCGTGCCGCGTTCCAGCAGCACGACGTTGCCGTCGACGCCGAACGCGTCGGTGGCCATCACGCAGGTCGTCATGCCCGGCAGGGTCGAGTCGATGGCCGTCTCGAGGGTGCAGTCGATGAAC
>CAZZWZ010000177.1:0-8060 GCA_964657955.1 uncultured Steroidobacteraceae bacterium | reverse complement strand
AACGGCGCGCGCCGCCTTGACGTGCGGAAAGTCGGGCTGGAACACGACGCCGCGCGAGTTGATAACCGCGCCGACGACCTGAACGGTGGTCGGCCGCTCCGGAACGATCACAGTATCGCCGTCCGTCATCGTGATACCTTCCGAGCTGCCGGGGCGGCGCATTGCAGCATTTCGATGGGCAGCGTGGCGCTGTCGGCGTCCCCGAAGCCCCAGCGCAGGGGCACCAGGTCGGGTTGCCCTTCGACCACCCGGATGACGGGGACGATGTGCAGCGGCGCCACGTTGAAATGGGCGCAAAACTCCCAGGTGCCGCGCACCAGATCGAATTCCTGCTCGATTGAGACTTGATCGGGGCTTACATAGCGTTGCACCATCGTATGATCATACCCCGTCGCGTGCGCCGCCTCGTCACGCGTGGGCCACAAGGATTGCGCCATACGTGCCTGAAACCGCCGACTGGAAGCAAAAATACCGCGATTCGCTGCTCGAGATGGAGAGCGAAGAGAAGCGCTGGCGCCAGACCGAGCAGGCGCTGAGGCGGTTGGTGGGCCGGTTGTGCGCCGCCGGCATGGGAGTGGACCCGCAGCTGGACGACGAACTGGTGGCGCTGGCGGCGGCCAACCGGCGCAACGCCGACGCGGCCGAACTGGAGCGCCTGGCCTCCTCGCTGACCACCGCCGTGGTGACCGTGGATGCCGTCTCACCCGTGCCCACCGTGATGACCAAGGCGCCGGCATTCGTGCCCTGGCAGGCAGCGTGCGCCGCCGCGGGACAGATACTGGAGCAGCTGCGGGCGGCATCCATCGCCGAAACGGCGGCCTCGGAGCTGCTCGGCAAGCTGCCGCGCGTCAACTCGGACGCATCGCTCGCCGCCATTCTCGAGGCGACCGCGCAGCTGGTTCGCGGCCACGGTGAAACGCTCGCGCGCGAACGCCTGCAGGCAGCCGCGCTGCTGTCGGACGTGACCAAACGTCTGGAGGAGGTGGCCGGTTATCTCACCGAATCGGGCGATGCCACGCGGTCGCGATTCGAAGATACGGCATCGGTCAACGATACGGTGATGATGCAGGTGCGCGAACTCACCGCCGAGGCGCACAGTGCCACCGATCTGCGTGCCCTGCAGGGCACGGTCAGCGCCAGGCTGGAAACCGTGACCCGGCAGGTGCTCGATTTCAGGTCACGGGAGGCGGACCGGTTGAGCGAATTCACGCATCGGACCGACCGCATGCGATCGCGGATCGCGGACCTGGAACGCGAATCGCAGGAGTTGCACACCAAACTCGACAGGGAACGGCACGGCGCCCGCCTGGATCCGCTGACCCGTCTCGCGAATCGCAAATCCTTCGACGAGCGCTTCGCCCAGGAAGTCGAACGCCGCGCCCAGAACGACCCGCCGGTGGCCATGCTGCTGTGGGACCTCGACAACTTCAAGGTGATCAACGACACCTACGGCCATCGTGCCGGCGACCGCGTGCTGCAAAGCGTCGCGACCTGTTTCCTGTCCGGGCTGCGCACGGAGGACTTCGTTGCGCGCATCGGCGGCGAAGAGTTCGTGGTGCTGCTGACGGGATTGGCCCTGGATCGCGCGCTCGCGATCGCGGATCAACTGCGACAGGCCGTCGAGAACCTCCGCTTTCACTTCCGCGGGACCCGGGTGCAGGTCACCGTGTCGTGCGGGCTCACCGAATTGCAGCCGGCTGACGCGGCGGGCGCGGCCTTCGATCGTGCCGATGCTGCCTTGTACCGGGCGAAACACGCCGGCAAGAATCTGTGCATCGCGGCCTGACGGCCGCGGCTCGGGGCCTCGCCCGTGCCGCGGCGACGTGACCCGGCGCGACTGCGGGAGCTTACAGAGATTTAACGCGCGTTTGGAACTTCGGCACGGATTTCCGCGAGGCTTGACCCTAGAATCCTAGCCTGGCCAAGCCGCCCCTCCCCCGCCGTTTCTTTGCAGTGCGGCCGGGGATTGTGCGGCGCAGCATCAAGGTACCTGATGAGCGTTCCGAAAACCGTCTTGAGCGAAGCATTCACCGATTCGATCGTCCTGCCCCTGGAGGATGCGCCGGCGCGGGCGCGGACGGTGGGTTTGCGCGCGTGGCTCATCACCGCGGTGCTCTTGTTGGCACCCCTGTTCACCTACTGGTCCGCGACCTTCCACGACTACGGGCTGCGCGACGACTATTCGAATCTGCGCGAGGCGCACGAGGAACCCGGCGTGGTCCTGAAGTTTTGCGCCTCGCAGGCGCGGCCCATCTACGGCTGGCTGCTGCAGGCCACGTTCGGCCAGACGAGCAGCGTGCAGAATCTGCAGTGGATGCGATTTTCCGCCGCGCTGCTGCTGGGCGCGATCTCGCTGGTGATGTTTCGCGGCCTGCAATCGCTGGGCTGGTCGCCCGGTGCGAGTTTCACCTTCTCCGTGTTGCTCGGACTTGTGCCGTCGGCGCAGGTCATCGCGGGTTGGGCCATCGGCTGGCCTTACGCCGCGGCCGCGTTGTTGTCGATCGCCGCCTTCTTCACCGTGCAGAGCGCCTGGGTGACCGGTTCCGGCGGGTTGGGGCGTACCGCGGGCCAGTGGATGCTCGGCATCGCGCTCATGGTGGTCAGTGCCCTCATCTACCAGCCGAGCGCCCTCTTCTATGCCGTGCCCCTGGCGGCGGCCGTGATCGCCCGGCGACGGCGCGGGCTTGCGCAGACGGCGCGCTGGGTGGCCGTGCACCTGGGGCTGGTGACGGCCTCGCTGGGACTCGCCTACGGTACGATGAGCGCCCTGTATGCCTCGCACGTGTTCGTGAAATCCGGGCGGATCGCCTTCGAACATCACTGGGGCGAAAAATTCGCCTGGTACTTTCAGGAGGCCCTGCCGAACGCGCTCAGCATGCTGGTGCTGAACGACAACAATCATCGCGACCACGGCTGGTACGTGGCCTGCGCCGCGGGTGCCGGGCTGCTGCTGCTGGCCGGCCTCTGGATCGAGTGGCGGCGGCACGGTCGCGCGCGGGGCATGATCTGGGCCGCGGCCTTGGTCACCTTGCCGACGTTCGCGCTGGGGGTGAGCCTGGTCGCCTCCGAGCACTACGCCACCTACCGCACCATTCTGGCGATGACCGCCATCCTGCTGTGCTTCCTCGTGGCGTCGGTGCGCGCGCTGACGGCCCACTGGGAGGCGGCGAGCCGGCGGCTGCTGGCCGCCGGCGTGATCGGCGTCGCATTCCTCGCGGCGCAACACCACGTGTACGCGCTCATCGCCGTCCCCCAGGGCAATGAATGGCAGCTGATCCTGCAGGGCGCCCGGCACGTGAGAATCGACGGCCCGTCGCCGCAGCATATATTCGCCATCGCCTCCTCGCCCGCGGACATCTCCACCGCGTCGATCTATCATGACGAATTCGGCTCGCTGTCCACCAATTCCGAATGGGTGCCGAAGGAGATGTTCAAACGTGCCATGCACGATTTGCATCCGGATGTCCCCAACCTGGAATCCCGCTACGTGTTCACGGAAGGCTACAAACTGCCGCCCGACTCGCACTTCGACCTGATCATCGACCTGCACCGCCTGCGGCGTTTCTACACGGACAACTGACCCGGCCGCGAAGGACTAAAGACCGAGCAGGTCAGCGATGCGCCCGCGGGCGATGGCGGCGCGGACGGCCACCGGCCACAGGGCATGCAGGGGGATGGTTTTCATGTCCGTGATGGGCAGGTCGATGTCCTCGGTGGGCCGCAGGATGCGGGCGGCCAGCTGCGCTCCCATCGCCGTGGCCATGGCGACGCCGCGCCCGTTGTAGCCCAGACCCACCAGCACGCCGGGTGCGGGTTCATGCACGTGGGGGTATTGATCCGGCGTCATGGCGAGACGGCCACCCCAGCCGTGCGTCCAGGGTAGCCCCGCGAGCACGGGCCACAACCGCTGCGCGTACGCCACGAGGTGGGGAAGCTCGGCGGCGGATGCGATTTCTCGCAGGGGGCCGCGCCCGCCCATCACCAGACGCTGCTTTGCATCCACGCGGTAATACACCGTGATGGCGCCGCTCTCGTAGACCACGGGCCGGCCCGGCAGCACCACCCGTGCCGCGGCTTCGGGCAGCGGCGCGGTGGCGGCGATGGCGCCGAACACGGGCACGACGGTGCGGCGCAGTTTCGGCCACAGGTCATCGGTGTAGCCGTTGGTGGCCAGCACCACCTGCGGGCCGCACACCGTGCCGGAGGGGGTGGCCACCCGCCACTCGCCGCCCGACCGCTCGATGCCGACGGCGCGGGTCCCGGCATGCAGCACGGCGCCGGCGCGCGTCGCCGCCGCGGCCAGGCCGCGGGCGTAGCTCAGCGGATTCAGGTCGCCGCCGCGGCGGTCGTACAGGGCGGCACGGTAGCGCGGGGTGCCCACGAGGTGCGCCAGCGCATCGCCCTCGAGGAATTCCACCGGCGCGCCGCGCCGCTGCCACTGCGCCGCGGTCGAACGCACGCGTGCCGCGTGCCCGCGCCCGAGCGCCGCGCGCAGCGTGCCGTTGCGCCGTGCCTCGCAGCGGATGCCGTGGCGTTCGATGAGATCGAAGACCCGTGCGGGCGCGGCACCGGCCAGCGCATTCATCCGGCCGCCCAGTTCCGCGCCGAAGGCGGCCTCGACCGCGTCCGGGTCGTGCTTCAGCCCGGGATTGACCTGCCCGCCGTTGCGCCCCGACGCGCCCCAGCCCGGGGACTGCGCCTCCAGGAGCACCACCTCGACACCGCGCTCCGCCAGGTGCAGGGCCGTCGACAATCCCGTGAAGCCGCCGCCCACCACCACCACGGCGCAGCGGACATCGCCGCTGAGCGGCGTCGCCGGCTCGGCGGCGGGGGCGGTGTCTTCGTAGAGATTCGACATGGGCGATCGTGCACACTAGCTTGCCAGAAGCACGCGTCGAGCGGAAACAGCCATGACCTTGAGCCTCCTGCAGTGGACGTGCGCCGTGCTCGCCGCGTTCGTCGCGGGTTTTTCGAAGACCGGCGTGAGCGGCATCAGCGTGCTCGCGGTCGCCATGTTCGCCTACGTGTTCCCGAGCAGCAAACAGGCCACCGGGCTGGTGCTGCCGCTGCTGATCTTCGCGGACGTGATCGCCGTGCTCTCCTACCGCGCACACACCCAGTGGCGCATTCTCTGGAGGGTTTTCCCGTGGACCGCCGGCGGCGTGATCCTGGGGTATTTCGCCCTCGATCACATCTCGGATCGCGCCACCCGGCTGCTGATCGGATCCATCATCGTCGCGCTCGCGGTGCTCGGTCTGTGGCGCCGCAGCCGCGCCGGGCGCACCGACGGGGACGTCCCCGTGCATTGGTCGATCGGCATCCTCGTGGGAATCCTCGCCGGCTTCGTCACCTTGATCGCCAACGCGGCGGGTCCGCTCATGGCCATCTATCTGGTGGCCATGCGCCTGCCCAAGATGCAGTACGTCGGCACGGCCGCCATTTTTTTTCTCCTGATCAATCTGTTCAAAGTGCCGTTCATGGCCGATCTCGGCCTGGTGACCGCGGACAGCCTGCGGTTCAACTTGGACCTGCTGCCGGCGGTGTTGCTGGGTGCGCTCACGGGACGGTGGCTGCTGCGCCGGATCGATCAGGTGCTGTTCGAGAAGCTGGTGCTTGGCTTGAGCGTCGTGGCGGGCATGCTCTTGTTCCTGTGAGGCTTTTTCCCGCACCACCCCGGCTCCCGCGTGCAAAGGCTGCCGGCGCGCGCCGCAAACGTATTATCCTTGCGCCATCGCGCGCACAACCGTGTAGCGTGGGGGTGGGTTCAATTCATAGGGGTTTCCATGGAGTATCAAGGTATCGGGGGTGTGATCGTCCTGATCGCCGATGTGTGGGCGATCGTCAACATCCTGCAGAGCGGCGCCGATACGGCGAAAAAAGTCCTCTGGACGGTGATCGTCCTGGTGCTGCCGGTGCTCGGCTTCATTCTCTGGTACTTTCTCGGCCCCAAGACCGGCAGGGTCTAGCGGCGGCGTTCGGGGCTCTTCTTGGCCGTCCGTTCCCACAGGCCCGTTCATGCGCCGCCGTAACCGCGAACGCCATCAAATGGGCAGGCTGGGCTGGCTGCGGGCCACGGTGCTCGGCGCCAACGACGGGATCGTTTCCACGGCCAGCTTGATCATCGGCGTCGCTGCGGCGCACGCCGGCCGCGACAGCATCCTGCTCAGCGGGATTTCGGGATTGGCGGCCGGCGCCATGTCCATGGCCATCGGAGAGTACGTGTCCGTCCACTCGCAGGCGGACACGGAGGCGGCGGCGCTCGATCAGGAGCGCGTGGAACTCGCCGAGGACTTCGACGGCGAGCATCGCGAATTGACCGACATCTACGTGCATCGCGGACTGGATGCGGCGCTCGCCGGCCGGGTCGCACAGCAGCTCATGGCACACGATGCGTTGGCGGCCCACGCGCGGGACGAGCTGGGTCTGTCGGATGCGACCACCTCCCGGCCCCTGCAGGCCGCCGCCGTGTCCGCCGTCAGTTTCGCGGGCGGCGCGGTGCTGCCCCTCCTGACCGCGGTGACCGCACCGTCGCGGTACTTGATTGCTTGCACGGTGGCGGCATCGCTCGCCTGCTTGTTCTTCCTGGGCGGCATCTCGGCCAAGATCGGCGGCGCCCGGGTCATCACGGGCGCTTTGCGCGTGGCGTTGTGGAGTGCGCTCGCCATGGCCGTCACCGCCGGGATCGGCGCGCTGGTGGGCACCGCCGCATGACGTCGACCGCATCGGCGCTGTTGCTGGTAGCACAGATGACCGAAGCCGACCGGCGGACCATCGCGGACGGCGTTGCAGGAATCGAGCTGATGGGCAGTGCCGGCGAAGCGGCCGCGCGCGAAGTGCGGCGACGCTGGCCGCCGTGCCGGGTCGCCGTGCTGTGTGGTCCCGGCAACAACGGGGGCGACGGTTTCGTGGTGGCGTGCGCCCTGCGGGAAGCCGGCTGGCCGGTTCGCGTGGCATTGCTGGGCGTGCGCGAGCGGCTGCGCGGCGATGCGGCCCATCATGCGGCGCGCTGGGATGGGCCCGTGGAAACGCTTGATGACGTGCTCGCCGACGCGCAGCTGGCGGTCGATGCCCTGTTCGGCTCCGGCCTCACCCGCGCCTTGGATGCGACGGTGGCACAGGCGTTGCGGGCGGCGGCGCTGCGCGGTGTGCCGTTGCTCGCCATCGACGTGCCGAGCGGGGTGCTGGGCGACACGGGCGAGTCGCTGGGCGCGGTCGCCGCCGTCGCCACGGTGACGTTCACCCGCAAGAAGCCGGGCCACGTCCTGCTGCCGGGGCGCGAGCTGTGCGGGGACGTGGTCGTGGCCGACATCGGCACGCCCGAGGCGGTGCTCGATGCGCTCGCCATCGATACCTGGGAGAACGCACCGTCGCTGTGGTTGTCTCAATTGCCGCGCCTCGCAGGCTCTGGGAACAAATTCAGCCGCGGTCACGCATTGATCTGGGGCGGCTATCCGACCACGGGTGCCGCCCGCATGGCGGCGCGCGCCGCCGCCCGTGCCGGCGCGGGCCTGACCACCGTCGCCGTCCCGCACATCGCGCTGCCGGTGTACGCCGCGGCGCTCACCAGCATCATGGTGCAGCCCCTGTCGCGTTCCGAGGATCTCACCCGGCTGCTCGACGACCGCCGCTACAACGCCCTGCTCATCGGCCCGGGTGCCGGAGTCACCACGGCCACCCGCGAAGCGGTGTTCGCCATGCTCGCGACGCAGCGCGCGACCGTCCTGGACGCCGACGCCATCACCGTGTTCGCAGGCGACGCGCCGGCGTTGTTCTCGGCCATCGCCGGACCGTGCGTGCTTACGCCGCACGAGGGCGAGTTCTCCCGGTTGTTCGACGTGAGCGGCGACAAGCTCACGCGGGCCCGGACCGCGGCGCAGCGCAGCGGCGCGGTCATGGTCTTGAAAGGGTCGGACACCGTCATCGCCGCGCCCGACGGGCGTGCCATCGTCAATGCCAACGCACCGCCCGATCTCGCCACCGCCGGATCGGGCGACGTGCTGGGCGGTTTCATCCTCGGTCTGCTGGCACAGGGCCTGGAGCCGTTCACGGCGGCCGCGGCG
>CAZZWZ010000176.1:0-8070 GCA_964657955.1 uncultured Steroidobacteraceae bacterium | reverse complement strand
GCCGCTGTTCAGCGGCCAATCCGGCGGCATCTGCCTGGCACGGAGGTTGCAGAGCCGCCGTTGAACGTTTTCAATGAGGGAGTGCGGAATGCACGGTGATCGAGCGGACGGTATCTGTTGGATGCATTTCGGCGACTTGCACATCGAGGAGGAGCACCGCAAAAATTATGCCGACTTCTTGAGCATCGTCGAGGAAGTCAACACGCATCTCGCCGGGCGCGACGCCGCCGACCGCTTCCCGCCCGGCGCCGCCCCGAGGGATCGCATCGATTTCTGCGTGCTGCCCGGGGACAACGCGGACGACGGCACGCCGGAGCAGTACGCCCTCATCCGTCGCGGTCTCGACCGGCTGCAGATTCCCGTGCACGTCATTCCGGGCGATCATGATTTCAAGCAACGCAGTCTGCAGGCCTTCCATGCGGGATTGCGCGCCCCCGGGCTGCCGCGGAGCGTGATCGTCGGGGACAGCCGCTGCGTGTTCCTGGACGTGGTGTCCAACGGCGGCGGCGGGCCGGATTTTCATCTGGGCGGCGAGCGCCTGCGGTGGCTGGAGCAGGAGCTGCGAAGCGCCCGCGAGCTCGGGCAACCTTGCGTCGTCTTCATGCATGCCTACCCGGCGGATCTCGCGCGTGACGGCGCGGCGGTGCATGCCTTGCTGCGCGATCATCGTGTCAGCGTCGTCGACATGGGACACACGCACTACAACGAGGTGGCGAACGACGGCACCACGATTTTCACGACCACGAGGTCGACCGGTCAGATCGAGGAGGGGGAGGTGGGATTCTCGATCACCGCGCTCACCGGCGGGGTGGTGAGCTGGCGGTTCAAGCCCCTGGCCGGGACCTGGCCCTTCGTCCTGATCACCTCACCCGCCGATCATCGTCTGGTCACCGACGTCCATCGACCCGATCAGGTGGTGTCCGGCGACTTCGTCGTCAAGGCACGGGTGTTCGGCGGGCCGGCCGTCGCGCGATGTCGTTGCCGCATCGGCGACGGCCCCTGGCAGGCCATGCGGCACGACGGCATATCCCCGCATTGGCAGGCGGCCTGCGCAGCGCCGCCGCACGCGTTCGATCTGTCGGTGGAGGCCACCGATGCCGCGGGAAGCATCGGACTGGACCAGATCCGGGTGGCGGTGCCGGGGCATCGGCCGCCCGACGGCCGGGTGTCGGGCGGCGACGCCGCCATCGCCGGATGGCCGGAACGACACTTGCTGGGAACGCGGCTGGGGCCGAACGCGAACGGCAGGTCGTGGTGACGCACGCCCACGCGGCGACGTGGGCGATTGCCGCGGCGGTCATTCTGGGAGTGATCGTGCGGCCCTTCAAATTGCCCGAAGCGCTGTGGGCGGTGGTGGGCGCGCTGCTGCTCGTGGTGACTTCATTGCTCCCCGTGCGGGATGCCATGCACGCCGTCGGCGAGGGCCTCGACGTGTACTACTTCCTCACGGGAATGATGTTGCTCGCCGAGCTCGCACGCCACGAAGGCCTGTTCGACTGGCTGGCATCCTACGCCGTGCGCCGGTCGCAGGGATCGGCCGCGCGGCTGTTCCTGCTGGTGTACGCGGTGGGGACCGTCGTGACGGTGTTTCTCTCCAACGATGCAACGGCCGTCGTGCTGACGCCGGCGGTCTATGCGGCCGCCCGCTTTTGCCCACTACTCACACACTTCACGCTACTGACGCTACATCGCCAACGCGGCGAGTTTCGTGCTGCCCATTTCGAATCCGGCCAATCTGGTGGTCTTCGGCGCGCACCTGCCGCCGCTGGCCGGGTGGCTGCGTCAGTTCGGCGTGGCTTCCGTGCTGGCCATCCTGGCAACCTACGCCGTGCTGCGCTTCACCCAGCGGGCTTCGTTGCGCGGCGACATTTCGCGCGACGTCGAACTCCCGACGCTGTCCATGGGCGGGCGCGTCGCCGCCGGCGGCATCGCAGCCACCGCGGCGGTGCTGATCCTGGCCTCGAGCCTGGACCGGCCGCTGGGGCTGCCCACCCTGCTGGCCGGGGTGGTCACCACGCTCGGGGTCCTGGTCCTGCGCCGGTTGTCGCCCTGGACCATCCTCAAGGAGATTTCCTGGAGCGTGTTGCCGCTGGTCGCCGGATTGTTCGTCCTGGTCAAGGCCGTGGAAGACACCGGCATTCTGCAACCGTTGATCCGCGTGCTGCCCGCGAGTGCCGCGACGGCGCCGCACGCCACGGCGGCGGCGGCCGGTGTCCTCGTCGCGCTGGTCTGCAATCTGGTCAACAATCTGCCGCTGGGTTTGCTCGCAGGATCCGTGGCCACCGGCGCGCATCTGGCGCCGCCCCTCACCGGCGCCATGCTCATCGGCGTGGACCTGGGACCCAATCTGTCGGTGACCGGATCGCTCGCGACGATTCTCTGGTTGGTCGCCCTGCGCCGCGAGGGACAGGAGGTCAGTGCCTGGAGGTTCCTGGCGCTGGGCAGCCTCATCATGCCCCCGGCCCTGATCGCCTCGCTGGCGGGTTTCATCGGAACGGCCGGAAGCTGAGGCGCCGCGCCCGTGGGACCGGGCCGCGTCGCCGGTCGCCGCTACAGGCCCACGGTCACCGTCGCGCCGCCATCGACGACGAGCGTCTGGCCCGTGATGAAACGGCCCGCGGCCGAAGCCAGCAGGACCGCCGCGCCGGCGATGTCGTCCGGTTCGCCGATCCGGCCGAGCGGCGTCGCGCGCAGGGAGTCGGCGAGGTGGGTCGGATCTTCCCAGAGCGCGCGGGCGAAGTCGGTCCTCACCAGACCGGGGGCGATGCAGTTGACGCGGACGTTGGCCGGACCGAACTCCACCGCCAAATTCCGCGCGAGCTGGATGTCGGCGGCCTTGGTGATGTTGTAGGCGCCGATCACCGGCGAACCGCGAAAACCGCCGATCGAGGACACCAGCACGATGGCGCCA
The DNA here is from genome assembly GCA_964657955.1 of uncultured Steroidobacteraceae bacterium. Taxonomy (GTDB): domain Bacteria; phylum Pseudomonadota; class Gammaproteobacteria; order Steroidobacterales; family Steroidobacteraceae; genus Bog-1198. The sequence continues at coordinate 5,159 of CAZZWZ010000176.1, read as the reverse complement.
TCGCGGCGCTCGATCATGGCCGGCGACACCATCTGGATCAGCCAGTGATTGGACATGACGTTGTTGCGGAACGTCTTCTCGAACTGCTCGTCCGTGATGCCGGACATGGGCCCGTAGTGAGGATTGCTCGCGGCGTTGCAGACGAGGATGTCGATGGCTCCGAAGCGTTCCCGGGTGCGCTCGACCAAGCGCTCCAGATCGCCGCGGTCGGCGATGTTCGCGGCGAAGGCCGCGGCCCGGCCCGGCGTCCGGGATTCGATCTGCGCCGCCACCGCATCGCACGCGGGCTGCTTGCGCGAGGAGATGACGACCCTGGCGCCTTGATGCGCCAGCGCCTCCGCGATCGCCCGCCCGATGCCACGCGAGGAGCCGGTCACCAACGCCGTCTTCCCCCCGAGATCAAAGAGTCCGCCCGCCATCGACATCCCCCGCGTACGCCGGCACGACGGCCCGCCGTCCGCACTTTGCCCATGAAGACTTCACGGCGCAAGTCGCATAGAATCGGGCCATCGGCGCGCCGCCCGGCTGGATCGGGCCTTTCCTCCCACGACGGACCATCGGCACATGATCGAATCGACCTTGGATCCTTGGCCGGTGCAGGCGCTCGAAGCCACGTTGGAATTGCCCGAGGGCGGCGCGGACGTCCGCGTGGAACTGCCGCCGTTGTGGCACTGGCTGTATTTCCTGCCCACCGCGCCCCGGTCGGCCATCGGTCCCGACGGACACATCGTGAACGAAGAATGGGCCGATTCCAGCCTGCGCCGGCGGCGCCTGTTCGCGGCGGCGCGCACCGATTTCCTGCGGCCGTTGCAGCTCGGCATGCGGGCGCAGATGGAGGAGAGAATCCTCGGGCGGTGCGACAAGGTGGGTCGCAGCGGGCCGTTTCAAATCCTGACGGTGGAGTATCGTTATTTTCAGGCGGGTGAACTGTGCGTGCGCGAGGAACGCGACATCGTCTACCTGCAGGGGGCCGTGCAGCAGGCCGCACCGCGCGACGACATCACGGTGAAGATCGCGGCGGCACCCTCCTGGTCGCTGAGCGTCACCCCGGACCCCGTGATGCTCATGCGCTTCTCTGCACTCACCTTCAACACGCACCTGATTCATTTCGACCAGCTGTATACCCAGCGTGAAGAGGGATATCAGGAACGCGTGGTGCACGGCCCGCTGGTGGCCATCGTCCTGGCGCGACTGCTGGCCCAGAACGGCGTGCATCGGCTCGACCACTTCGAGTTCCGGGCCCGCAGTCCGCTGTTCGTGAATCAGCCCATCCACTTCATGGGTGTGCCCGAGAGCGGCCGCGTCGAGTTACGGGCGCTCGGCGCCTCCGGGATGCTGGCGATGGAGGCCTCGGCCCGTCTCACCGCGGCGTGACGCGGATCATTCCGCCGGGGACTGCGACTTCCGTCACTGTTTCGCGCATTGCCGTGGAGGCCGGCGCCCGACATTCGAGGCGTAGCACGCATCGCAGCCGCGCCCGCCGCTATGCTCGCGGAAAACGCAGTCACCCGGGTCGCCACCATGAATCCTGTCTCGAACGCCCCCCGACCCCATCCCATGTTCGCATCCTACGTGCTGCTGGCCGACGGCCTGGTGGGGAATCTCGCGGGCGTGGCCCTGTACGACGGCCGTCTCGCGGCCCTGGGTCGGCACGGCAGCCTGGACCGCCAGCCGCCGGATCAGTGGTTGCGCACCCTGGACTGGACCGGCACCCAGGCGCTTCCCTTCGCGCGCGCACGGGCCGGCGGGGTGGATGTGGCCATTCCGTTGGAGCACAGCGACGGCACCCTGCTCGGCGTCTTCTGCGCGCATCAATCCGGTGCGGCTCCCGCCAATGCCGGGCGATTCGCCGAACAGCTCGCGGGTCGCCTGCGGCCCTTGCTCGATTGCGTTCATCGGGACCTGGCCGCCGCCGTTCCGGCCCACGTGAAGATGCAGAAGCTCACCGAGCGCACCGCCGAGCTCGAATGGCTGTTCAAGGTCACCAACAACCTCAAGAGCTCGGCCGACGATCACGGCGTCATCGAAGAATTGCTGGCCGCCGCCGCCAAGCGCCTGGACAGCGCCGTCGGCGTGCTCTGCATCCCCGACAAGCGCATGACCATCAAGGTCGATGCGGGCACCGACGCCTCCTCGGGCTTGAAGGACGTCTGGCTGCAAATGCAGCGCCAACTGATCGCTTGGGTGCTCAATAAAAAAACGCCGCTCATCGTCAACGGCGCCGGCCGCGCCGGATCGCTGACCCCGTGCAAGATCCTCTGCGTGCCCGTGAGCCGGGAGTCGGGGCTGGTGATCGGCGCCCTTGCCTTCTTCAATGCGCCGACCGCCCCTGACTACGCCAGGGGGCACATTTATCTCGCGCGCCACATCGGCAGACAGGCCGCCCATCTGGTCGAGGCTCAATTCGACCTGATGACCGGCTTGTACACGAGGGCAGGTCTCGATCAGATGTACGCCGGCTTCGCCGAAAATTCGCCGATGACCGAACATTGCGTGATCTACCTCGACATCGATCACATGCACGTGGCGAACGAGCTTCACGGCTTCGAGCTGGGCAATGAACTCATCGTTCGGGTGGCGGACCTGCTGTCCACCGTCATGCCGCCGGAGGGTGCATTCGCTGCGCGGATCTCCGGCGATCGATTCGCCATGGTGCTGGAGAATTGTTCCTCCGCCCACGCCATGACGCTGGCCGAGACGCTGCGGGTGGCGGCGGGCAAGCTGGTGATCGGACCGGTCACCGACCGCATCGACGTGTCGGTAAGCGTCGGCGTGGCCGACCTGCTGCCGCTGACGGAGGGGCTGGCGCGCGGCGTGGCGGCCGCCGAGCTGGCCTGCAAAACGGCCAAGAACCGTGGCGGCAACCGGGTGGAGCGTTACGCGTTCGAGGACGGCAGCATGATGCGCCGCCACGCCGATGCGATGGCCGTGGGCAAGCTGCGCTCCGCCCTGAAATCGAACCGTCTGCTGCTGTACGCGCAGCGCATCGCACCGCTGCAGGACCTCAGCCTTCCCGGCGGTTATGAGATTCTCCTGCGGCTGAGCGAGCCCGACGGCACGCTGGTCGCACCGGGGCCGCTGATCGAGGCGGCCATGCGCTACCAGCTGTTGCCCTCGATCGATCGCTGGGTGGCGCAGCGCGCGCTGCAGACGCTGGCTTCGTATCGCGACACACTGCGGTCGCGCCAGCTGGGCATTTCCATCAACGTGTCCGGGCAGTCCATGGGCGACGAGACCTTCCTGCAGCAGTTCACGCAGTCGCTCAAGGCCGCGTGCTTGCCCCTTCAATGCATCAGCATCGAGCTGACCGAACAGGCCACCATCGGCAATCTGGCGAACGCGACGAAGATCGTCAACGCCCTGGGCGCGCTGGGCTGCCGCTTCGCGCTCGACGACTTCGGCACCGGCACCAATTCATTGACCTACCTCAAGGCCCTGCAGGTGAGCCGGGTGAAGATCGACGGGAGTTTCGTGCGCGACCTCCTCACCGACGTCCGGTCCCAGGCAACGGTGCGGGCCATCGTGGAACTTGCCAAGGGACTGGGCATCGAGACGGTGGCCGAGTACGTCGAGAGCCACGAGATCGCGCGGGCGCTGCGGCGGCTGGGGGTCGACTACGCGCAGGGTTACGCCTACGGCAAGCCGCAGCCCCTGGCCGAGATACTGGAGGGGTTGGTGCGCGAAGAGTCGCGACGAATGCACCGGCTGTTCCTGGAAACTTGATCGGACACCACCTGGGCGCGGACAATCGGCCGACCGTGGCTGAAAAAGGGCGCTCGATGGACCGCAGAACGTTTATCGCCGTGGCGGGAGCCGTGGGCGCCGCCGGCTCGTTCGCGGAAACGGCCCGCGCCGATGACCGGGGCTTCGATCCCGCCGAACGCTCCATGGAGGCGCTGCTGCGGGCCATGGCCGGCGGCACGCTCACCTGCGCCGGCCTGACCGCCGCCTATCTCGGCCGCATCGCGCGCTTCGACCGGGAGGGGCCGGCGCTGCGCTCGGTGCTCGCGCTGAATCCCCGGTCGATGAGCGAAGCCGGCGCGCTGGATGCGGAGCGCAGGGCCGGCCGGCTGCGGGGCCCGCTGCACGGGTTGCCCCTGCTGCTCAAGGACAACATCGAGACCCTGGACCCCGTCGCGACGACGGCCGGCTCCGTGGCGCTGGCGCGTTCGCTGCGTCCCGCCGACGCCGTGCTGGCCGGCCGGCTGCGCGCCGCCGGTGCCCTCGTGCTCGGCAAGACGAACCTGAGCGAATGGGCCAATTTTCGTTCCACCCATTCCTCCAGCGGCTGGAGCGCAGTCGGCGGCCAGACCCGCAATGCGTATGCGCCGGATCGCAACCCCTCCGGCTCGAGTGCGGGGTCGGCGGTGGCGGCGGCCGCGAGCTTCTGTGCCGGTGCCATCGGCACGGAGACCAACGGCTCCATTCTCTCGCCGGCCTCCCTGAACGGACTGGTGGGCTTCAAACCCACCTCAGGGCTGATCAGCGGACGGGGGGTGGTGCCGATCTCGCCGCGTCAGGATACGGCCGGCCCCCTGTGCCGCTGCGTGAGGGATGCGGCCCTGCTGGCCACGGTGATGGCGGAGCGCCCGTTGAACTTCGGGCGGTACGGTCACGACCTCGACGCTTTTCGATTGCAGGGTGTGCACGTGGGGATGCTGCCGGCGCTCCCGGAGGCCCACCCCGACGTCGCCACCCTGCTCGTGCAATCGCGGGCGGTGCTCGCGCAGGAAGGCGCCGTGGTCGTCGATCTCTCGCCGCCCGCGGCATTCGCGGACATGGACGATCCGGAATTCACCGCGCTGCTGTACGAATTCAAGGCGGCCATCGGCGAGTACCTGACCACCCTCGATCCGTCGCAGGTGGAGAGCCGGACGCTCGCCGGCCTGATCGAGTTCAATCGCACGCATGCCGATGCCGAGCTGGTGGTTTTCGGCCAGGAGATATTCGAGCGGGCCGAGGCCTGCGGCCCGTTGACCGAGCCCGCTTACCGCGAGGCGCTCGCCAAGTTGCAGCGGGCCGCGGACCAGGACGGCCTCGCCGCGCTGTTCGCCGACCGGCGGATCGACGTGCTCCTGGCGCCCAGCAACGGGCCCGCGGAGCGCATCGACGACGTGTGGGGGGATCGGCACGGCGGCGGCTGGCCGCCCATCGCCTCG
>CAZZWZ010000175.1:0-8071 GCA_964657955.1 uncultured Steroidobacteraceae bacterium | reverse complement strand
TATCTGGACGGCCTGCGGGCGCAGGCGGCCGGCTGCTTCGACCTCGCGGCCGGCGCGCTGCCGCGGGCCGACCGTCCGCTGCTGCGGCATCACGCGGTGCTTGCAGTGCTCGGCGGAAAGCATTTGAATGACGGCCCGGTGCCGAAGGCCGGATTTTATTTTGCCGACCTGCATGGCGCATGGCGTGCCGCGCGGCGGGCGGCGGCGGCTCGTTGACGGGGTGGTGGCTTCCATGGCGATTCCCAAGGACTTCGCGGGGCATGCGCAGCTCCTGACCGATCGGGTGATCTTGATCACGGGCGCGACCAGCGGTCTGGGCAGGGCGCTCGCGGTGGAGTGCGCGCGTGCCGGCGCCACGGTGATCCTGGCGGGCCGCAGCAAGGCGAAACTGGAACGCGTCTACGACGAGATCGAGGCGTTGCCGGCCGCGCAGCCTGCCATCGCCGTGCTCGACCTCGCGTCCGCGACCGCCGTCGAGTACGACGCGCTCGAGCGCACCGTGACCGCCGAGTTCGGGAAGCTCGACGGCTTGGTTCACGCCGCAGGCGTGCTCGGGGACCGGACACCGCTGGAGCAGTACGACGTGCCGACGTGGTGCAAGGTGCTGCACGTCAATCTCACCGCGCCTTTCATCCTGACCCAGGTGTTCCTGCCCGCGCTGCGGCGGTCGCCCGACGCCTCCGTGATCTTCGTGAGCAGCGGCGTGGTCCATCACTCCAGGCCGTACTGGGGGGCGTACGCCGTGGCCAAGACGGGCCTGGAATCGGTTCGCAGCATGTGGTCGCAGGAACTCGAGGGCGAACCCAATCTGCGGATGAACAGCGTGAACCCGGGCCGCATGCGCACGCCCATGCGCGCAGCGGCCTATCCCGGCGAGGATCCGAACACCCTGCCGCCGCCCGCCGCCGTGACCGGACCATTCCTCTATCTGCTGAGCGCGCAGGGCCGCGGCACCGACGGCGGGTATTTCGACGCGCAATGATCAGACCAGGAGCCCCGCCATGCTGAGACGCCACCGATCCCCCACGGCCCCCCTGTTGCTCGCCGCGAGCCTGGGCGCGGCCTGCCTGGGCGCGGTCCTCGCGTCCACCGCCGCGCGCGCCGCCGGCCCGGGGGATCCCGCCCGCAAGAGCGAGGGCGACTATGTCGTGGAGAATTTCCGCTTCGCCGGCGGCGAGACCCTGCCCGAAGTGCGGCTGCACTACACGACGCTCGGGCAGCCGCACCGCAATGCCGAAGGCCGCGTGGACAACGCGGTGCTCATCCTGCACGGCACGGGAGGCTCGGGCCGCAGTTTCCTCGTGGACAAATTCGCGGGCGTGCTCTTCGGCAAGAATCAGCCGCTGGACGCGAGCCGTTATTTCATCATCCTGCCGGACGGCCTGGGACATGGGCAGTCCAGCAAACCCAGCGATGCCCTCCACGCGCGCTTTCCGCAATACGGTTACGAGGACATGGTCAACGCCCAGTACGCCCTGGTCACGCAGGGTTTGCAGGTGGATCACCTGCGTCTCGTCATGGGCACCTCGATGGGGTGCATGCACGCCTGGATGTGGGGCGAGTCGCACGCGGACTTCGTCGATGCCCTGATGCCCCTCGCCTGTCTTCCGGTGCAGATCGCGGGACGCAATCGATTGTGGCGCGACCTGCTGATCGGGGCGATTCGTGCCGACCCGCAGTGGCTGCAGGGCGAGTACAAGACCGAGCCCGCCGCCGCGCTGCGCACCGCGGCAGGCCTGCTGCTGCTCGCCGGCAGCGCGCCCATCCAGATGCAGCTCTCGCTGCCGACGCGCCAGGCCGCCGACGACTTCCTGCCGAAGTACATGGAGCGCGAGCTCGCGGACCTGGATGCGAACGATCTGCTGTACCAGGTCGACGCGTCGCGCGACTACGATCCTTCCGCGGGGCTGGAACGGATCCGCGTCCCGGTCATGTGGATCAATTCCGCGGACGATTTCATCAATCCGCCCGAGCTCGGCATCGCGGAGCGCGAGATCAAGCGCGTGAAGAACGGCCGCTTCGTGCTGCTGCCGGCCTCGGATCAGACCCACGGCCACGGCACCCATACGTGGGCGGCGGTGTGGCAGTCCTATCTCGTTCAGCTGCTCGCCTCATCGCAGCATTGATTTGGTGGCCTGCCGCGCGTCGGCGGCCGTCCGGGCCGCGCCGATCTCGTTGACCAGCGCGTTGCGCTCGCTCGGGAGCATGGCCCGCGAGTGTCCGCGGGGCAGCTCGCGCGACAGATGCACCGGACCGAACCGCACGCGCATGAGCCGGCTGACGATGATGCCGCGCGCGGCCCACCAGTGGCGCACCTGCGCGGAGCGGGTGGCGCGCACGGTGACGCTCAACCAGTGATTGAAACCCTCCCCGAACTGCGCATCGGCTTTCAGGATGGACATGGGGTCTCCTTCATTGTCCGCGGCGGCACGGAAGTCCGCCACCAACGATTCGCTCAAGGGACCGCGCATTCTCAGCACGTAGTCGACCGTGAGGGCATGCACCCCCTGTGACACGCTGTGCGCCCAGGACCCGTCGTCGGTAAGAATTTCGAGTCCACCGTCCACGGGCGGCATGGGCTGGATGGCCAGCCATCGTCCGGAAGCCCGGGGCAGGCTCAAATGCTCGGCGGCGCGTGACGTCGCCTCCTTCAAGTCCAGCGCCTTGCCGGGTGAACGGTGGAACAACAGCACGTGGAGCGCCTTGTCCTTGGGCTTGTGCAGCCGGACGGGACGGCCGTCGAGGGTGATGTGATCCCGCGCAGCCAGCCGCGTGCCCAGTGCCGGCACGTCGCCGTTGACCTTGAGCCGCCCCTCCTTGATCCAGCGCTCCACGTCGCGGCGCGAGCCCACGCCGGCGGCGGCGAGCGATTTCTGAATCCGTTCCGCGCCTTCGGCCTTGTCGCGCGGCCGCGTCAAGGCGGATCGCCCGCGCCCACGGCTTCCGATGGCGCCGGGACGGCCGCATCGGCGCCCGGCAGGGTGAGCTGCACCCGCAGGTCCTCCAGCTCCTTCAACTGCGCCAGGGTGGGCAGATCGTCGAGCTGGCGCAGGCTGAAGTAATCCAGGAATTCGCGCGTGGTGCCCAGCAGTTCGGGTCTGCCCGGCACGTCGCGATGGCCGACCACGCGGATCCAGCCGCGCTCCAACAGGGTCTTGATGATGTTGGGATTCACGGCCACGCCGCGGATCTGTTCGATCTCGCCGCGGGTGATGGGCTGTCGGTAGGCGACCAGCGCCAAGGTCTCCAGCATGGCGCGCGAATACTTGGTGGGCCTTTCCTGCCACAACCGGGACACCGGCTGCGCCACGGCGTGCCGGATCTGGATGCGATAGCCGCTCGCCACTTCCACCAGCTCCAGGCCGCGCGTTTCGTATTCTTCGCGCAGCACGGCGATGGCCGACATGACCTCGTCCGCGTTCGAGCCGTCGCGCTCGTCGAACAAGGTCACGAGCTCGTCGGACGCCAGCGGGCGTCCGGCGGCCAGCAGCGCCGCCTCGATCACATTCCTCACATACTGTCCGTTCATGAACTCTCGCTCAGCTCTCGTTGATCGCGCCGCCGTCCGGATCGTTGGCGGCGTCCGGCGCGCCGGGCGGCTCTACGGTGTCGGGCACCGCCTGCATGCGCGGGGTGGGATCGCCGAGGCGCACGTGCAGCGGCGCGTAGGGCTGGGACTGCACGATCTCGATCAGTCCCTCGCGCAGCAACTCCAGGATGGCCACGAACGTCACGGTCACCCCGCGGCGTCCCTCGTCGGCGCGGAACAGGCGGACGAAATCGACGAACGCCGCCGCGGTGAGCGCGGACAGCACGTCCGTCATGCGTTGGCGCACCGAGAGCGGCTCGCGCTGCACGTGATGGTGCGCGAACATGTCGTTGCGCGCCAGCACGTCCTGGAAGGCCAGCAGCATCTCCCGCAGGGTCACCTGGGGCGCGATCCGCACCACCTTGCGATCGACCAGTTCCGCGTGCGCCACCCACGTGTCCCGTTCCAGGCGGGGCATCTGGTCGATGCCCTCGGCGGCCTGTTTGAAGCGCTCGTATTCCTGCAGGCGCCGCACCAGCTCGGCACGGGGATCGGCCTCGTCCGCCGAATCCTCGCTCTTCAGGCGCGGCAGCAGCATGCGCGACTTCACCTCGGCGAGGGTGGCGGCCATCAACAGATACTCGCCGGCCAGTTCGAGCTGCAGCACCTGCATCAACTCGATGTAGCGCATGTACTGCCGCGTGATCTCGGCGATGGGGATGTCCAGGATGTCGAGGTTCTGCCGGCGTATCAGGTACAGCAGCATGTCCAGGGGACCCTCGAAGGCCTCCAGGAACACCTCCAGCGCCTGCGGCGGGATGTACAGGTCGCGCGGCAGCTCCGTGATGGGCTCCCCCTCCACCATGGCGATGGGCGCCGGCAGCGGCACCGCCCCCGCCTCGGGCGGCACGCCCGGCGCGGATGCGGCAGTCGGGACGAGGGTCAATTCCGGCTTCATCGATAGTTCATGCCCATGGCCTGGCGCACCGTGTCGAGCGTATCGCGCGCCGCGGCGCGCGCCCGTTCGCATCCGTCGGCGATGATGCCGCGCACCAGCTCCGGATTTTCCTCGAACTCCTGGGCGCGCTTCGACATGGCCGTCACCTCGGCCACGATGGTGTCGATCAACGGTGCCTTGCAATCCAGGCAGCCGATGCCCGCCGTCCGGCAGCCCTGTTGCACCCAGGCGCGCGTCTCGTCGCTCGAATACACCCGGTGCAGATCCCACACCGGGCATTTTTCCGGATCCCCCGGATCCGAGCGACGCACGCGCGCCGGATCGGTCTGCATGGCTTTCAGTTTTCGCGCGACCGCGTCGGGCTCCTCGCGCAGTCCTATGGTGTTGCCGTAGGATTTCGACATCTTGCGCCCGTCGAGGCCCGGCACTTTCGGCGTCGACGTGAGCAACACCTCGGGTTCCGGCAGGATGGCGATGCCCGTGCCCTCGATGAACCCGAACAAGCGGTCCCGGTCAGCCACGGTGAGGCGCGGATTCGACTCGACCAGGGCACGCGCCTTGGCGAGTGCATCGCCGTCGCCCTTTTCCTGGAATTCCTTGCGCAGGGTGCGGTACAAGCCGGCGTTGCGCGAGCCCAGACTCTTGATGGCCTTCTCGACTTTCTGCTCGAACTCGGGCTCCCGGCCGTAGATGTGATTGAAGCGCCGCGCCACCTCGCGCGTGATCTCCACGTGCGCCACCTGATCCTCGCCCACCGGAACGTACTGCGGCCGGTACAGCAGGATGTCGGCGGACTGCAGCAACGGATAGCCGAGGAATCCGTAGGTGTTGAGTTCCCGGTCGGGAAGCTGCGTCTGCTGGTCCTTGTACGACGGCACCCGTTCCAACCATCCCAGGGGCGTGATCATCGACAGCAGCAGGTGCAGCTCCGCATGCTCGGGCACCCTGGACTGCACGAACAGGGTGCACACCCCCGGATTCAACCCGGCGGCCAGCCAGTCGATGGCCATGGTCCACACGTGATCCTCGAGCTTCGACGTGTCCTCGTAGCCGGTGGTGAGGGCGTGCCAGTCCGCGACGAAGAAAAAGCATTCGTACTGGTACTGCAGCTCGACCCAGTTCTTGAGCGCGCCGTGGTAGTTGCCCAGGTGCAGCAAACCGCTGGGCCGCATCCCGGAGAGCACCCGTCGATTCTGGGCCGGTCCGCTCATGCTGACGACCCCAGCAGCGAGGTGATGACGCGCCCCATCATCCGAAACGCCGGTTCGAAGATCCAATCCAGCCACCGCAGGACGGAAAATCCGAGCACCAGGAACATTCCGAAAGGCTCCACGCGTCCGAGCCGCACGCTCCACCGGAGCGGCAGCAATCCGGCGAGCACGCGACCTCCGTCGAGCGGGGGTACCGGCAACAAATTGAACAGCGCCAGCACGACGTTGACGACGATACCGGCCTGGCACATCAGTTCGATCCAGCGGAACGGCATTTCATCGCCCCGCCACCGCAAAGCGCCGGCGAGCAGTCCACACCAGAGGAGCGCCATGGCGAGATTGGCCATGGGGCCCGCGAGGGCGACGCACACCATGGCGCGTCGCGGATGCTCGAGCCCGCTGGTCGCGACCGGCACGGGCTTGGCCCAGCCCATCACCGGACCGCCCATGGCGAGGAGCACCCCGGGAACTACCAGCGTGCCCCACGGGTCGATGTGTCGCATGGGGTTCAAACTCAATCGACCGAGCAGCATGGCCGTGCGATCGCCGAACCACCGTGCCATCCATCCATGAGCGACTTCATGCAGCGTGATCGCCGAAAGAGCGGGGATTGCCCAGATGGAAATCTTGTAAAGAAAGGCACTTAAATCCAATGCTTACACTCGTTATTTAAGAAATTAACGAGCTTGAGTGCCCGCTTGGTCGACGCATTATACGGTCGCAGAGTCATCAAAGGGGCTGACGTCGCCACGGCCGGCACGCACCACGACGGCTCGATCGCCCGACAGATCGATCACCGACGTCGGCGTCAATCCGCAATTGCCGCCGTCGAGCACCATGTCCACGCTGCGTCCCAGCCGCTCGTGGATCTCCTGCGCGTCGGTGAGCGGCAGGTCGTCGCCCGGCATCAGCAGCGTCGAACTCATCACCGGCTCGCCCAATTCGGTGAGCAGCAGGGCCGTCACGGGATGATCCGGCACCCGCAGGCCGATCGTTCCGCGCCGTTCGTGCTTCAGGCGGCGCGGCGTCTCGCGCGACGCTTTGAGCAGGAACGTATAGGGTCCGGGCGTATGCGCGCGCAACAGCCGGTACTGCGAATTGTCGATCACGGCGTACCTGCCCACTTCCGCCAGATCCTTGCATACCAGCGTAAAGTGATGATTGTGATCCGTTTGTCGTATGGCCCGTATGCGTTCCAGCGCCGCCTTGTCGCCGATGTGGCAACCGAGCGCATAGCAGGAATCCGTCGGGTAGACGATGACGCCGCCACCGCGCAGCACCTCCACCGCTTGCCGGATGAAGCGGCGTTGCGGAGACACCGGGTGCAGTTGAAGGTAGATGCTCATCGTGGTCGGCTATGATACCCAAATGAACCAGCTCCTCGAATGGTCTCCGCTCGTCGTTTTTTTCGTGACTTTCAAGTTGTTCGGGATTTATTGGGCCACCGCGGCGCTCATGGTCACGACCGTCCTGGTGATGTTCGTGCACCGGGGGCGCACCGGCCGTTTCAAGATCATGCACGTGGTCACCGCCGTCACGGCACTGGTGCTCGGCACGGCCACGCTGCTGTTCCACGATCAACGTTTCATTCAGTGGAAGCCCACGGTGCTGCTGGGCTGCGCCGCGGCCGCGTTCCTCGGCAGCACCTTCATCGGCCGCCGGCCCCTCGCGCGGCGGATGTTCGAGGGCGTGTTCAACGAGCCGCTGGAACTGTCGCGGCACCAGTGGAAGCTCATCAATACGCTGTGGGTGGGCTGGTTCGCTTTCCTGGCAGCCGCCAACATCTACATCGCGCGCCACTGCATCGAAAGCGTCTGGGTGAATTTCAAGGTGTTCGGCATCACCGCCGCCATGCTGGTGTTCATGATCCCGCAGGTGCTCTGGCTCAACGGCAGGACCAAGATCTCGCCCACGGAAACCGCCTGAGATGGGCGCCCCCGATCGCCAGACACGCCTGCGGCATCTGCTGACCGAACGCTTCTCGCCGGTGGAATTGTCCGTCGAGGACGAGAGCCATCACCATGCCGGCCATGCGGGCGCCGCGAGCGGCCAGAGTCATTTCCGCGTGCGGATCGTCGCCGAAGCGTTCCGCGGGCTGGCACCGCTGGCGCGCCACCGGCTGGTCTACGACGCGCTCGGCGAGATGCTCCGGACGGACATCCATGCGTTGGCCATCGAGGCGCTCGCCCCTGCGGCCCACCACGCACAAGACCCGCATCTGCGCGATCACGCGATCACACTCGCGATGGCGATCGAACTGGGACCGGAGGGAATCCCAGTGAACGCGGTCTCCCCAGGATTTACCAAGACAAACCTCAACGGATATGCGGGCACAGAGACTCTGGAGGAAGGTGCTCGTGAAGCGGTGCGCGT
>CAZZWZ010000174.1:2422-8134 GCA_964657955.1 uncultured Steroidobacteraceae bacterium | reverse complement strand
GGTGGCCACCAGGGGACTGTGCGGTTGGCCCGCCCCGGGAGTCAGGGCGGCCGACGCCTCGGTGACGCCATGATAGGCGTGCGCCATGATCAGGGCGCCTCGGTGACCCGTGGCAAACCGGGCGATGCGCCACGCCACGTCGTTGGCCTCGCTTCCCGAGTTCACGAAAAGGCACGTATCCAGATGCGGCGGACATCGCGCCAACAGTTGCTCCGCGTATTCGAGGATCCGCTCGTGCAGGTACCGCGTATGCGTGGCCAGCACGGCGGACTGCCGCTGCACGGCACGCACCACGGTGGGATGGCAGTGGCCGACGTGGGGCACGTTGTTGTAGGCGTCGAGATGGGCGCGACCCTGTGGATCGTACAGCCACACGCCCTCGCCGCGGACCAGATGCAGCGGGGTCTCGTAGAACAGCTCCGCACCGGCGCCCAGCAGGCGTCGGCGCCGGCCCAGATCCACCGTGGCCGGCGGGGCCACGGCCGCGGTGCCGGCCACCCGGTGCCATTCGCGCGTCAAGTACGGCTGCAGGCTCAGCAGGCGCTCGAGGGAGGGACCCGCCTGTGCCGCGGCGCGCTCCAGCACCCGGGCGCCGGCGGGATCGTGGCGGCTGCGCCAGGCATGCAGCAACATGGTTGCCGCGTGCCGTGCGGTCACGAGATCGAACAGCACGTCGACGTCGCGGGCCTCGAGGGTTTGGACGGTGGCGTAGCCCTCGAGCAGGGAGCACGTGGCGCGCGGTTCGATCACGGCGTCGGTCAGCAGTTCGGACATGACCACCGCGGCTTCCAGCACCACCGGCGCGTGCATCATGTCACCGAAGTCGAGCACGCCGCACAGCGCCGCCCCGTGCGGCGTCCCCCCGGCCGCCGCAGGGCTCACCAGTAAATTGCCGGCATGGCAGTCGCCGTGGATGACCTGGCTGCGAAGGCCTCGCAGTGCCGGCAGCTTCTCGACCACCGTCCGCACCACGCGTGCCACGTCTTCCCGCACGTCCGGCGACTCGATGGTCGGCGCAACCGACAGCAGTTCGGGCAGCCGGCGCACGTCCCAGGCGATGGGCTGCGCCAGAATCGGATGAAAGAATCCCTGCAGCGCCCGGTCGATGCGGCCCAGCGTGCGTCCAATGTCGCGGAGCAGCGGCGCACCGCACGCCGGCGCCGACAACGGCTCGCCGGGGAGAAAGCTCAGGAGACAGGTGTCGTGGGAGACGCCGCGCATCACCGTGCCACGATCCGCGCCGGCCAGGCTGGCCTGGACGCGGGGTATGGGCAGCGTCGGATCTTGCTCGGCGAGGTGCTGCAGCGCACCGATCAGGCCATCGGCCGCGCCAACCTCGCCGAAGATTTTCAGGACGTGGCGCCCGTCGCCCGCGGCGAGCAGGAAATTCGCATCGCGCTCGCCGGTCAACGGCTGAGCGACGACAGCCAGTCCGTACAGGTCTTGCGCCACCCGCTCCGCCTCGGCGGTGGAGAACACCGGCGGCGCGCTTCGCAAGGCACGCACGGCTGCCGCCCTAGAGTTGTTTCAGCACGTAGTTGGCTGCGGACACCTTGAATTCGCCGGGACCTTCGATGTTCACATGCGTGGCGACGCCGTCCTTGGCCACGATGGCAAAACGCTGTCCGCGCACGCCCATGCCGTAACCACTGGCGTCCAATTCCAGCCCGAGCGCCTTGGCATAGTCGGCGTTCCCGTCGGCCAGCATCAGAATCTTGTCGCCCACACCACCCGACTTGCCCCACGCATTCATGACGAAGACGTCGTTCACCGCCGTGCAGGCGATGGTGTCGACCCCCTTGCGCTTGAACTCATCCGCCAGCTCGACGAAACCGGGCAGATGCCTGGCGTCGCACGTGGGCGTGAACGCACCGGGCACCGAGAACAACACGACGGTCTTGCCCTTGAACAACTCGTCGCTGCTCATTTTTTGCGGACCGTCCTTGGTCATGCGCATGAACTTGCCCGCGGGCAATGCATCGCCCACTTTCACGGTCATGAGCCCACCTTCTCGCCGTACAGTTCCCACAGCTTCTGCACTCGCGGGCTGATGTTCGGCACGGTCTTCAGGCCTGCGAAGGCCTTCTTCGCCTCGGGATAATTCTTCACCGCCACCTCGGCCCGTCCCAGGTACACATAGGCCTCGTCCAGATGCTTGATGCCCTTCTTCTGCAATCCGCGATTGATGGCCGTGATCGCCCCCTGATAGTCGCCCATGCCGAAGAACACTTCGCCGCTCTTCACGTCCAATTCGCCCGCGGGATTCTTCGCAGCCTCCGCATCGGCCTGCGACTGGGCCTTCTTGTCGGCGTCGGCACGCGTCTTCAACGAGGCCATCAATCGCGTGGCACGGTCCTTTTGATCGCCCAGCTGGCCGCCGGTCATCCCCTTGTCCAGCACCATGGATGCCTCGCCCGGCAGCGCCGCGTCGCCCAGCAGCTGCGCCATCTCCATGAAATCCGAGCCCTTGTCCATGGCATTGGTGTCGAACATGATGCGGTAGATCATCAGCAGGTTGTGATCGTCACGCTCGTCCTGGCGCTCGATCCGCAGAAGGGTGTTCCAGTACGTGGTCTTGTTGGTCAGCTTGATGAGGTCCGTCGCCGCCGCTCCCATGGCCGCCGTATCGCCGGCATCCGAGGCGCACTGCAGCTTGAACAGGTACCAGTTCTCCTTCGGTGCCTCCCCGGCCTTGCGGGCGGCGGCCACGGCCTTGTCGGCCCAGACGCCGGCGTTCTTGCAGTCCTTCTGCAGGTAGTAGAGCTGGCTCATGACGCCGAGGTCATCCGTGTTGGCGCTGCCCGAGTCCGCCACCTGCTTGCCGAATCCCAGTGCCTTTTCGTACTGCTGATTCCCCGCGCTCAGCCGGAACAACATGCGGGTGGTCTTCGACGCCTCATCGGGCGTGTACTGGCCGGTGGCCAGCGCCTGTTCGTAGTTCGACTCCGCCTCTTTCAGCTTGTTGAGCTTGACGTCCGCGAAACCTTTGAAATCATAGATGGTCTTCTTGTCGAACGGGGTGAGCGGGGACTTCTGCTCGGCTTCATCGAGATTCTTCAGGGCTTCCTGCCACTGACTGGCCTGCAGGGCCTTCTGGGCGGCCGACATTTCCTTCGCGATGCTGCGGCTGATCTCCTGGCCCTTCTTGTCGGCCGAGTACGCGACCTGCATGGTCGCCACGCCTGCAACCGCCAACGTCACGCCGAGAACGAAGCCGGTTCGAACGTGGTGAATCGAATGAGTCATTAGCAAACCTCGTAAGCTTGAAATCTTGATGTTGTCACGGGTATTGAACGAACGGCGCGCCAACCCGGAGGTTGACGCGCCGCGACAAGGATACGTGCCGTGAACCTTGGACTAGAACAAGTCGTTGTTGACGAATCCGATCTTTTTCAAGCCCCTGCTCTGCAGATCAGCCAACGTCTGCGCCACCTTTTCGTACTTCGCGAATTTGTCGACGGTGATGTGCACTTCCGGCTGCGGGTCCTTCGTCGCCTCCTGCGATATGTAACCCTGCATGGTGGTGCGATCCACCGCGCTCTTGTTCCACGACAACGTGCCGTCGAAATCGATGGACAGATCGATGATCTCGGGCGGCGGCGGCGGAACGAAATTCGGCGGCGGCGGCAGGGGGTTGTCGATCTTGACCGCGTGGGTCACCGGCGGCAGCGAAATGATGAAGATGATCAACAACACCAGCATGACGTCGATCAGCGGCGTCATGTTGATGTCGGTGAACGAACCGCCCTCGTTGCCGCCTACTGCCATAGCCATCGTGAATCTCCTACTTGCCGTCGCCGGGGTGAAGCGGCTCGGTCAAAAATGCCACCTTGCGAATGCCGATCTGCTGCGCGGCGACCAGCACCTGCCCGACGTACATGTAGCGCACTTCCGAATCGCCCCGGATGTGCACCTCCGGCTGCGGATCCTGGCGCGCCACGCCGCGCAACTCGGCCTTCAGCGCGTCCTGGTTCGGCAGCAACTTGGTGTTCCAGTAGATGCCGCCCGACTTGTCAACCGCCACCGTGACGTCTTCGGGCTTGGTCTGCGTCGGCAGATTGCTCGCCTTGGGCAGATTGACCTTGATCTGCTTCAACGCCACAGGCACCGTGATGATGAAGATGATCAGCAGCACCAACATGACGTCGACCAGCGGCGTCACGTTGATGTCCGAAAGCACCTCGCCTTCGTCGCTTCCGCCGGTGCTCATCGCCATGCCGTTCTCCTAGCGCGCAGCGGCAGGTGTGGGCTTGATGGTGGCCGACGGAGTCCTCTCCATCCCCAGCCCCATCTTCACGCCCGAGATCAGGTACGCATGCAGCTCGTGGGTGAAATGGCTGACCCGCTCCTGTACATTCTTGTTGCGGCGCAGAAGCACGTTGTAGCCGAGCACGGCGGGCACGGCGACGAACAGACCGATGGCCGTCATGATCAACGCTTCACCCACGGGGCCCGCCACCTTTTCGATGGACGCGGAACCGGAGGCACTGATCGCGATCAGTGCGTGGTAGATGCCCCACACGGTGCCGAACAAGCCGACGAAGGGCGCGGTGGAACCCACCGAAGCCAGCACCGGCAGACCCGCCTGCATGCGGCTGACCACCGAGTCGGACGTGCGCTGCAAGGACTCGGTGATCCATTCGCTGGTGCCGATGGCACTCGACAGCCGGGCCTTGTTGGTCTCGTGATATTCGTAGGCCTGTTTGCCCGTCTCGGCCAGCGCGCGGAACGGGTTCGAGTTGCCCTTGAGCTTGCCGAGCGCGTCGGTGAGGCTGCCCGAGCTCCAGAACTCCTTCTCCGCCTCGACGGACTGCAGACGCAGCCGGCGCTGATCGAAGAACTTCGTGATCATGATGAACCACGTCAGCAACGACATGACGAGCAGGATCACCAGCGTGGATCGTGCGACCAGGTCCCCTTGCTGGATGAGGGCACCAAGGCCAAATGGATTTTCGACGGTAGTCTCTTGCATGGACCGAATTCCTCTACTGAACGGATGGATGATTTAGAAAATTTCCGCGGTGCCGCGGACGCAACTACCTATTGGTGAGCTTCCAGACAATGGGTATCGAAACGGTTTTCTCGACGGGCTTGCCGTCCTCGGTGGCCGGGATGACCCGCTGTCCATGCACGCCCTTGAGACAGGCCTCGTCCAGACGGGGGAAACCGGAGCTGGTCTGGATGGACTCGGCGGTGATCCTGCCGTCGGCCGCCACGGTCACCTGCACGGTGCAGCGCCCTTCCTCGTTGGCACGCTTGGACGCGTCGGGGTAGTACTCCTCGCCGATCTTCAACGGATGCTTCGGATCCATCTTGATGCTGGTGCTGGCCTTGGGCGCCGGGGGCGCCGGTGCCGCGGTGGGCGGTGCCGGGGCCTGCACCTGCTGCGTGACCACGGCGATGGCATTGGTCGGCTCAGCCTGCTGCTGGATGTCGACGAATTCGGGCGGCGGTACGTAGGGTTTGATCTCTTCGAGCTTGGGCGGCGGCGGCGGCGGCTTGTCGACATCCTTGGGCTTGTCGATCTGCGCAATTTCCACCGGCGGAATGATGGTCTGAACCAGCCGGCTGGCAAGACCCGAATAAAAGCCGTAACCGACGATGACGTGAATCAGAATGACGACGAGCAGCGCAATCCCGCGCTTGCCGGAAAACATCGATGGCTCTTCGTATTTATACATAAGTCTGGTGCCGACCCTTACCCCTGAAATT
>CAZZWZ010000174.1:0-2412 GCA_964657955.1 uncultured Steroidobacteraceae bacterium | reverse complement strand
GCGCCGCGGCGTCGCGCGCGACACCAATCCACTCCACGCCGTTTGAGGCGCGTCATGCCGCGCTCCTCGCGCAGCGTTCGCGCATTTCGCACCGGCGCCAAGCTACATCCTTTGGCGCGTAATCCTTCCCTTCGGCGAGTAAAGAGACTGACACAGTTACCGCCCGAACTGCAAGCGCCAGATGGCGCCCGAATCGGCGCGTGCAGCACCGCTTCGCCGAGCCGCGGACTGTCACTCGAGATCGGTGACGGCGCCCAACGAAGCGCTGCTGACGGCCCTGGAATATTTCGCGAGTGCGCCGCGGCGCGCGTACGGCCTGGGCCGCTTCCAGGCGCGCCGCCGGCGCTTCAATTCCGCGGCCGTGACGTGCAACGTGATCTCGCGGCGCTCGGCATCGATGCTGATGTCGTCGCCGTCGCGCACCAGGGCCAGCGGACCGCCCACCGCCGCTTCCGGGGAGACGTGTCCCACCACGAAGCCGTGGCTGCCGCCGGAGAATCGCCCGTCGGTGATCAGCGCCACGTCGGCGCCCAAGCCCTTGCCGATGATGGCGCCCGTCGGGCTCAGCATCTCGCGCATGCCCGGCCCGCCCTGCGGGCCCTCGTAACGGATCACCACCACGTCCCCCGCCCGTACCTTCCCGCCCAGGATGCCGCGCAGGGAATTCTCTTCGGAATCGAACACGCGCGCCCTGCCCCGGAACCGCAGCCCCTCCATCCCCGTGATCTTCGCCACCGCGCCGTCCGGGGCGAGATTGCCGCGCAGCACGACCAGGTGGCTGGTTTTCTTGATGGGTTTGCGCAGGGGCCTGATGATGTCCTGGCCCTCGGCATAGGGTTCGACACCCCGCAGGTTCTCGCCGAGCGTCCGGCCGGTCACCGTGAGGCAATCGCCGTGCAGCAAATCCGCGTCCAGCAGCGTCTTCATCAACGGTTGAATTCCCCCGATCGCCACCAGCTCCGACATGGAGTAGCGTCCGCTCGGCCGCAGGTCGGCGAGTACGGGCACGCGTTTGCCGATGCGGGTGAAATCGTCGAGCCGCAGTTTGACGTTCGCCGACGAGGCGATGGCCAGCAGGTGCAGGACGGCATTGGTGGACCCCCCCAGGGCGATGGTCACGGTGATCGCATTCTCGAATGCCCGGCGCGTCATCATTTGACGCGGCCGCAGCCCCCGCTCGATCAGGCCCACCACCGCGGCCCCGGCGCGGGATGAGTCGTCGCGTTTTTGCTGCGAAACGGCATTCTGGGCCGAACTGTTGGGCAGGCTCAGGCCCAGGGCCTCGATGGCCGAGGCCATGGTGTTGGCCGTATACATGCCGGCGCACGAGCCGGGACCGGGGATGGAGGTGCGCTCGACGAATTTCAGCGCCTGTTCGGTCACCGTGCCGCCCGCATGGCCGCCCACCGCTTCGAACACCGTCACGATGTCGCTCTTGTTGGCGCCCGGCAGGATGGTTCCGCCGTAGACGAATGCCGCAGGACGGTCCAGGCGCGCGATGGCGATGAGGCAGCCCGGCATGTTCTTGTCACAGCCGCCGAAGGCCACCAGTCCGTCGAACCCTTGTGCGCCCACCACGGTCTCGATCGAATCCGCGATCACTTCGCGGGACACCAACGAATAGCGCATGCCCGGCGTGCCCATGGAGATGCCGTCCGAGACGGTGATGGTGTTGAAGGTGACGGCCTTGGCACCGCGCGACTCGATTCCCGCCGCCGCCAGCTTGGCCAGCTCGTCGATGTGCACGTTGCACGGGGTGAGGTTGCTCCAGGTGGATGCCACGCCCACCTGCGGCTTGGCGAAATCGCGGTCGCTGAAGCCCACCGCGTGCAGCATGGCGCGCGCGGGCGCCTGCTTCACCCCGTCCACCACCTGGCGTGAATATTTGCGGGTATCGACCTTGGGACGACTGGGCATGAAATCTCACCGCGGCGGTTGCGAAGGTCAACCGGGGCGGGAGCATAATCATGCAGGTCCGGGGAAAGCAATGCGACGACGCCGAACTCCGGCCGCTGCGATGGTGCCGGACGCTCACAGGGCGATGCGCTCACCCCGCTCTTGCCGCTCCATAACGTTCGAGCAGGAAGCGGCAGGCGCCGCGCACGGCGTGCGCCTCGGCACCCACGGGGCGGCCCGGACGCTCCTTCGGATTCCACGCGTAGAGATCCACGTGCATCCAGCGCGGCGACTCCGTGACGAAGCGCTTGAGGAACAGCGCACCGAAGATCGCGCCGGCGAAACCCGACGCGGCCACGTTGTTCAAGTCCGCGATCTTG
Organism: uncultured Steroidobacteraceae bacterium; assembly: GCA_964657955.1. Classification (GTDB taxonomy): domain Bacteria; phylum Pseudomonadota; class Gammaproteobacteria; order Steroidobacterales; family Steroidobacteraceae; genus Bog-1198. The sequence continues at coordinate 136 of CAZZWZ010000174.1, read as the reverse complement.
CTGCCGAGTTCGTCGTCGTACCCGGCCCAGAGCGGCATGGGCCACAGCGGATCGTGTTCGGCCGCCGCCGTGCGCGCCAGATCCGCGACCAGCTGCTCGTCGTTGCCGAACAACGCCGGCAGCTCCGGTCCCAGTG
>CAZZWZ010000173.1:2423-8145 GCA_964657955.1 uncultured Steroidobacteraceae bacterium | reverse complement strand
CCTTGCTCATGGGATCGATGGTGGGACCGGAGAAGCGCGTATCCAGACGGCCGGTGGTCACGTCGCTGCCCAGCAGCGTCTTTTCGAACTCGCCGCCGTTGACCCGCAGATTCGCGCGCTCGATGTAGTCGGCCGGCAATCCGGTGTAGGCGCTGAGCCTGGCCGCGATCGCCGACCGGCGTTCGGGGGCCAGCGTCGACCCGGCGGCGAGCGCCTGGGCGTAGTCGGTCAATGCGAAATTCTCCACCTCGCGAAGCCAGGGTTCGAGCGCGGCGGGCGGATTCGCCAGCTTGTGGTGATACCAGGCGGTGGCCGCATAGGTGGGCAGGGCCAGCAGATAGGGCAGGTCCACGCCGGGATTGAATTGCGGCTGATCCGCGCTGTCGTCGAAGTTCAGGATCTGCGACAGCAGGATCACGCCGTTCAGGTCCAGCGACTTCTCGCTCTGCAGGAGGTTCGCGAGCGCCGCGGACCGGGTGGTGCCGTAGCTCTCGCCGAACAGGTACTTGGGCGAATTCCAGCGTTTGTGCCGCGAGAGGAATTCGACGATGAAATTCGCGAAGGCATGGGCATCCTGGTCCACGCCGAAAAACGCCTTCTCCTTGTCCGCGCCGCGCAGATGGCTGAACCCCGTGCCCGGTGCGTCGACGAACACCAGATCGCTGGCGTCGAGCAGGCTGTACTCGTTGTCGATGACCCGGTACGGAGCGGCCGGACTGTGCTTGTCCTCCGTCGTCAAGACCCGCTTCGGGCCGAACGCGCCCATGTGCAACCACACCGTCGAGGAGCCGGGGCCGCCGTTGAACAAGAACGTCAGCGGCCGGTGGCCGTCCTCCTTGTCACCCTTGAAATACGCCACGTACGACATGCTGGCCTCGGGCGGCTGCGGCGGCGGCGGACCGCTGCGATCCTCCTTGGGGGGCGGTGCGTCGTCGTCCATCGGATCCTTCAAATGCACGACCAACACGCCCGCTTCCGCCTGGTAGGCGAGTGGATGGCCGCCGATGGACACGGCGCCCTGCGTGGTCTGATGCTCGTCGGTCAGGTAGCGCGAGGTCTCGGTGGGCTCGGGGGCGGCGTTCTTCGAATCCGGCGCATCGGCGGCGGGTGGACGTTGCGCGGCCATGCCGGTGGACGCGAGAACGATGGCGCCGGACAACGGGACCAGCAGGCGGCGGACGCGACATATCATCAGGTTTTCTCCCCTCGAGCCTCGAAAGCGGGCTTCCGGGCCGGATGTCGACCTGATCGCCGCGAGCAGCGATGATAGTCCGTGCGGACAAGTGCCGCGAGAATTATCCGCGCGCGATGCTATCCTTGCGCGCTTCGTCGTCGCGGACGACCGCGGATGGCTGCCGATGGCCGCAAAGGGCCGGTCGACAACGGCCGTTCCGGCACGGCGTACTCATGGGTCAAGGGCGCAGCATGATTCTGGTCATCGACGTGGGCAACACGCGCCTGAAGTGGGCTTGGCTCACGAGCACCGGCTTGTCGGATCAGCAGGCCGTCGTGCATCGCGAGGCGAAGCCCGGCGTGTGGACCGCGGCCCTGTTCGAATCCGGACAGAGGCCATCGCGCGTGCTGGTATCGAACGTGGCGGGTCCGGCGGTGGCCAGGACGCTCGCGAAGCTCGCGAAGAAGACCTTTCGCGTCGAGGTGGAATTCATCCGCAGCGCGCAGAATTTCCACGGCTTGACCAACGGCTATCTCGACCCCTCGCTGCTGGGCGTGGACCGCTGGCTGGCGTTGATCGGCGCCTGGACGCTGGCACGTTCGGCGCTGTGCGTGGTCGATGCCGGCACCGCGGTCAAGGTGGACAGCGTCGATGCCGGCGGGCAGCATCTGGGCGGTTTGATCGCTCCCGGGATTCACATGATGCGAGAAGCGCTCATGAGCAGGACCAGCGACATCGCGCGGGCCGCCGAGCACAGCACGCCGTCCCTCGCCGGGGTGCTGGCGAACAACACCATCGGTGCGGTGTCGCGCGGGGCCGTGTTCGCCCTCGCGGGCATGGCGGATCGAGCGGCCGAGGTCATCGAACAGAGCACCGGTGCCAGACCGCGGCTGTTCATCACCGGCGGCGATGCCGGCACCATCACCGGCACCATGCGCTTGCGCGGCGAGATCGTCCCGGACCTGGTGTTGCAGGGCCTGGCGGTGGTGGCCGCCCAGCCGACTCAGGCCGATGCCGGCGCGTAGATATCGCCCGGGACCACGGAACCTGATCACCGACGTACCGGGCGTCGAGGTGGGCCACGCCGATGACGCGGCCGCGCGGTCGGGGGTCACCGTCCTGCTGTGCGGCGCCGGTTGTCCCGCCGCAGTGGACGTGCGCGGCGGCGGCCCGGGCACCCGCGAAACCGATGCCCTGGCGCCGGAAAATCTCGTCGGACGCGCCCATGCGCTGGTGTTTGCCGGCGGATCGGTGTTCGGTCTCGCGGCCGCCGACGGCGTGGCGAACGCGCTGTCGGCGCGCGACGTGGGGCTGCGCCTGAAAGCCGACTGCCCCGCCATTCCCATCGTGCCCACGGCCGTGCTGCACGATCTGGGCAATGGCGGCGACAAGGCGTGGGGACACGATCCGCCCTACCGCCGGCTCGGCCTTCAGGCCATGGAAGCCGCGGGCCCCGCATTTTCCTTGGGGTCCGTGGGCGCAGGCTTGGGCGCCATGGCGGGCCTGCGGAAGGGCGGCATCGGTTCGGCCTCCCTCGATCTTGGCGGCGGCCTGGTGGTCGGCGCCCTGGTGGCGGTCAATTCGGTGGGATCGGCCACGATGCCGGACGGCGCCACGTACTGGGCCTGGGCATTCGAACTGGACGGCGAATTCGGCGCACCCCCGGCACCGCACGGGCCCATGGACCTGAGCGATCCGGCGCCGGATGAATCCCGCTTGTCGTCGTTGGGCCGGCTGCAGCCGGGCATGAACACCCTCCTGGGTGCGGTCGCCTGCAGCGCTGATCTGACCACCGTGGAGTGCAGGCGGGTGGCGATGATGGCGCAGGACGGCGTCGCACGCGCCATCCGGCCCGCGCACACTCCGTTCGACGGCGACACCGTGTTCGCCGTGGCGACGGGCGCCATCCGGCTCGGCGCCGACGCGCATCGCGCCGCGCAGGTGGGCACCATCGGCTCGGCGGCGGCGGATTGCCTGGCACGCGCGATCGCGCGTGGGGTGCATCACGCGCGCTGATCGAAACGCGGGGTCGCTGCGAGCAGCATTTTCGTATAGTCGTGCTGCGGCCGCGCGAATACGGTGTCGGTGGGGCCGTGCTCGACGATGCGACCGCGTTGCATGACGTAGACGCGATCCGCAATGGCCGCGACGACCTGCAGGTCGTGCGACACGAACAGGTACGCCAGCTGCAGGCGGTCGGACAGCTCGGCGAGCAGATCGAGTATCTGCGCCCGGACCAGGACGTCGAGCGCCGACAACGCCTCGTCGAAGGCGATCACGGCGGGTTCGGTGATCAGCGCGCGCGCGACGGCGATGCGCTGCCGCTCGCCGCCCGAGAACTCGTGCGGCAGACGCTGCGCATCCCGGGCCGAGAGACCCACCCGCTCCAGCACGGCCGCCACCCGGCGGCGCTGCTCCGAGGCACCGGGCGGCGGGTCCATCAAATGGAACGGCTCCGCGATCAACTTCGCCACGGGCCATCGCGGATCGAAACTGCCGTCGGGATCTTGAAACACCGCTTGCAAGGACCGGCGCAAGCGGCGTTGCCGCCGGCCGATGGCCGTCGAGAACGGCTCGCCCAGCAACACCACCTCGCCCGACTGCGGGCGCTCCAGTCCCAGGATGGCGCGCAACAAGGTGGACTTGCCCGAACCGGACTCTCCCACCAGCGCGACGGTCTCGCCCGCCCGGACCGACAACGACGCGTCGGCAACGGCTCGAAGCGCGGGCGTTCTGCCCCACAGCGAGCGTCGGGCCAGCGGGAAGTCGCGCACGATGCCCCGCGCCTCGAGCACCACCGCCTCGCCGGCGACGGTCTTGCGCCGCCTCCGGACGGGCCGCGCCGCCGCGAGCAATGCCCTGGAATAGGGATGACGAAGGTCCCGCAGGGTTTCCGCGGTGGCGCCCTGCTCGACGATCTCGCCGCCGCGCATCACCGCGAGCCGGTCCGACATGCCCGCGATCACCGCCAGATCGTGACTCACCAGGATGAGGCCCATGCCACGCCCACGCACGAGTTCGCCGAGCAGCGTCAGCACCTGGGCCTGGGTGGCCACGTCCAGCGCCGTCGTCGGCTCGTCGGCGATCAACAGCGCAGGCCGCAGCACGATGGCGGCGGCGAGCGCCGCGCGCTGCCGCTGACCGCCGGAGAGTTCGTGGGGAAAGCGCTCGGTTGCGCCCCGCCCCAGCCCCACGGACTCCAGGGTCTCGCGCGCCAGGGCGGCCGCGCCCGCCGCAGAATCCGCGCCATGGACCCGCACCGTTTCGGCCACCTGATCGCCGATGCGCATCAGCGGATTGAGCGCACGCATCGGTTCCTGGAAAACCATGCCCATCCGGCGCCCGCGCACGCTGCGCAGCGCCGCTGCGTCCGCGCCGGTCAGCGCCGTGCCGTCCAGGATCACGCTGCCGCAGAGCCGTGCGTGCGGCGGCAGCAGCTGCATGATCGCGAGCGCGGTCATGGATTTGCCGGATCCGGAAGCGCCCACCAGCCCGAGGATTTCGCCCGGTTCGACGGCCAGCGAGACACCGTGAAGGACCGCGACGCCGCCGACGGTGACCCGCAGCGAGTCGACGGACAACAGCGGCACCGGCGGCGTCGAGGGCACCGGCGGCATCACCGGTCGCGCCGCTGCATGCCGTCGCCCAGCAGATTCAAACCGAGCACGAACAACACCAGCGCCAATCCCGGAAACAAGGCCAGCGTCGGTGCCGCCACGGTCAACGTCTGGGCTTCGTTCAACATCCGGCCCCAGCTCGGCGCGGGAGGCTGCGCACCGAGCCCCACGTACGACAGGCCGGCTTCGGCGATCACCCCGAGCGAGAACTGGATGGTCGCCTGCACCACCAGCGATTCGCCGAGGTTGGGCAGGATGTGCTCCACCGAGATGCGCGCGGCGCCCTTTCCCGCCATGCGCGCGGCCAGCACGTAATCGCGGCTCCACAGGCGCAGCGCACCCGCCCGGACCACCCGCGCGAACACCGGAATGTTGAAGATGCCGATCGCGATCACGGCATTGACCGCGCCGGGGCCGAACACGGCCGTGATCAAGATCGCCAGCAGCAGCGACGGGAACGCGAAGATCAAATCGTTGCCGCGCATGATGGCTTCGTCGGTGGCGCCGCCGCGCGCGGCGGCGAGCAGCCCCGACGGCACGCCCACCGCGATGCCGATGCACACGGAGAGCAGGGCCACCCCGACGGAATTCTTCGCGCCCGCCATGATCATCGACAGCACGTCGCGGCCGAGCTGATCGGTCCCGAACCAGTGATGCCGCCCCGGCGGCTGCAGCTTGTCGACGATGGCGAGCTGCCGCGCATCGTAGGGCGTCCAGAAATTCGCGAGCACCGCCATGGCGACGTATGCGCCGGTGATCACGGTTCCCACCACGAGGCCCGGGTTGCGGCGCCGGATCATCGGCGCGCCTGCGCCGTCCGCAGCCGGGGATCAACCAACGCATACGACAGATCGACGAGGAAGGTCACCAGCACGACGACCACGACCAGCATGACCACGGTCAATGTGTCGATGCGCAGCGCCCAGTCGAT
>CAZZWZ010000173.1:0-2413 GCA_964657955.1 uncultured Steroidobacteraceae bacterium | reverse complement strand
GCACCACGATGAGGTCGCGCTGCACGATGGCCTGGAACACCAGTCTGCCCAGACCTGGGAGGAAAAAAACGTTTTCGATGATCACGCCGCCGGCCAGCAGGAAGGAGAACTGCATGCCCAGGATGGTCAGCACCGGGATCGACGCGTTGGGCAGCGCATGGCGGTACAGGATGCGCCATTCCGAAACGCCCTTGGCCCGGGCGGTGCGGATGTAGTCCTCGCGCAGGGTCTCGATCAGCGCGCCGCGCAGCACCCGGGCCAGGATGGCGGCCTGCGGCAGCGCGAGCGCCAGCGCCGGCAGGGTCAGCGCACGCAATGCCGGTGCGACGCCCGCGCTCCACCCCGGAAAGCCGCCCGCCGACACCCAGCGCAGGCCCACGGCGAAGAAGAGCACCAGCAACATTCCCAACCAGAAGTTCGGGATGGCCAGTCCGAGCTGCGTCACCCCCGACAGCAGCCAATCGCCGGGCCGCCCGCGCCGCGCGGCAGCGACCAGCCCCACCGGCAACGCGATGGCCGCGGCCAGCGTCAGCGCGTAGAGCGTCAACGGCAGCGACACCTGGAGGCGCTCGGCGATGAGCCTGCCCACCGGGATGCGGTAGGTGTAGCTGGAACCGAAATCGCCGCGCGTCAAGCCCTGCAGCCAGGCCGCGTAGCGATGGAGCGGAGGCGCGTCCAGACCGAGTTGATGACGCAGGATCAGCACCGCATCGGGCTCGGCCTGCAGCCCCATCATGTAACGCACCGGGTCGCCCGGGACCACCTGGACCACGACGAACACGATGGCCGTGGCGGCGATCAGGGTGGCGACGAGCACGGCGATCCGTCCGGCCACGAACATCGGGCCGAAACGTCGCGTCGCACGCAGGGACAACCACAGCCCGAGCACGCCCATGCCCCATCCGAGGGAGCGGAACGACGGCGGCGGGACGGCCGTGTCGGACCGTGCCGCGGGCGAGCGGTCGTCGTAGGCCGATTGCAGATCCACCGTGCCGAGGACGTTGTCGAATCCCAGGCCATGCAGATGCGCATTCCACACCGCGAGCTTGGGATACTGGAACAGAAATCCGTTCACCGCATCGTCGGCCAGCGTGTGCTGAATGCGGCGCAGCAGCGCGTCGCGCTCGCCGCCATCCTCGGTATCGTCCAGTGCCGCGATCAGTGCCTTGAATTTCGGATTGGCATAGCCGAAGTAATAATCGTCGCGTGCGTAGATGTCGTAATCCAGGGGTTCGGCGTGGCCGACGATGGTCATGTCGAACTCGTGACGGGTGTACACCTGATCCAGCCACTGGGCCCATTCCAGATTTTCGATCCGCACACGGATGCCCACCGCGGCCAGTTGCGCGGCGACGATCTCGCCGCCGCGCCGGGCATAAGTCGGCGGCGGCAGTTCGAGCGTGACCGCGAAGCCGTCCGGGTAGCCGGCTGCGGCCAGCAGCTGCCGCGCGAGGGCCGGGTCGAATGCCGACTGACCGGTGAGGTCCACGTAGGCCGGGTTGCGCGGCGGAAAGTGACTGCCGATGGGCGTGCCGTAACCGAACATCGCCCCGTCGATGATGGCGTGCCGGTCGAGCGCATGGCCGATGGCCTGTCGCACCAGGAGATTGCCGAACGGCGCGCGCCGCTGGTTCAGCGACAGGAGGGTCTCCATCTCGGTGCTGCCCACGTACACCGCGAAGCGCCGATCGGCGGCGAGCTGCGCGAAACTTTCGGGGGCGGGATAGTTGCCGAAGGCGTCGACGTCTCCCGCCATCATCGCCGCGTAGGCGGCGCTGGGATCGGCGATGAACTTGAACGTGACGCGATCCAGCCGCGCGGGGCGGCCCCAGTAGGCGGGATTTCGTTCCAGTGTGAGGGAATCGCCGCGGCGCCATTCCGTCAGTCGAAACGGGCCCGTGCCCACGGGACGCGCGGCATTGCCGGCCGCCGATGCCGGCGACACCATGATGAAGCATCCCAGCGCCAGAGTCTGCAGCAGGCCGCCCGAGCGCCGGCTCAGCGTGATCCGCAAGGTGTGGGGATCGACGACGTCGACACGGCGGACGGCGCTCAAACGGGATTTCTGCGGATTGACCGAATCCTCCGCCAGCGCCCTGTCGAGCGAGAATCGCGCCGTGTCCGCGTCGAATGCGCTGCCGTCGTGAAACCGCACCCCGCTTCGCAGGTGGAAGGTGTAGCTCAGTCCGTCCCGGGAGATCTCCCAGCGCTCGGCGAGCTGCGGCCGCACCGAACCATCCGCGGCGAATTGCACCAGCCCCTCGAAGACGTTGCCGTACAGGGCTTCCGAGATGGCGGCGGCGGGACTTGCGGTGGGATCCAGCAGGGGCGGTTCGAGTTGCATGCCGATGATCGCCCGGCCCGCCGACGCCGCCGGTCGCGCCGGCAGCGCGGCCAGGCACAGCGCGGCGAG
>CAZZWZ010000172.1:0-8150 GCA_964657955.1 uncultured Steroidobacteraceae bacterium | reverse complement strand
TGTTCGTCGGCGGCTGCAGCAGCGGCGTCTCCGGGCATGCGCCGGGGCTCGCCGGAACGCAAAGCCTCGATCCGGGCACCTTCACCTATCCGCTCGCCTACGTGAAGCGACCGGTTCCCACCACCGATGTGGATGCCCGCGACCTGATCACCTCCAACACGGGCGGCGATCTGTACGTGCGGGAGCAGGCGAGCGCGGGAGGCGCCGAGGTCAACGTCACCCAGCCGCTCACGGCCGGCAAGGGCGACGTGCGCGATCTGGACGTATCGCCCGACGGCAAGAAGCTGATCTTCTCGCTGCGGCCGGCGCTCGACCCGTCGAAAGCGAACACCGATCCCATGCAGCCGAACTGGCACATCTACCAGTACGACGCGGTGGCGAAGACCGTGACGCAGCTCACCAACGACAGCGTGACCGCGGGGCACGACGTCGGCGCGCATTACCTGCCCGACGGACGCATCGTCTTCGCCTCCACCCGCCAGGTGGCGACGCAGTCGCTGCTCATCGACGAGAACCGTCCGCAGTACGCCGCGCAGACCGACGATCGCAAACAGGCCATCTTCCTGCTGCACGTGATGAATGCCGACGGCACCGGCATCCATCAGATCAGCTTCAACACCAATCACGATTTCGCGCCGTCGGTGCTGGCCAACGGCCAGATCGTCTTCTCCCGCTATGAAGCCGTCAACGGCGATCAGATCAGTTTGTATCGCACCAATCCCGACGGTACGGGTCTGGAGCTCTACTACGGGGCGAACAGCCATGCCACCGGCGTGAATCTCGCCGGCACCAACGACAACGTCATCCAATTCCTGAACGCACGGCAGCGGCCCGACGGCAAATTGCTGGCCATCGTGCGACCCTTCGTGGGGACCCAGTCGGGCGGCGATCTGGTGCAGATCGACGCGGACCACTATGTGGAAGTGAACCAGCCGGCCGCGCCCGGCGGCGGCGGCGGCGCGGCACAGGGAAGCGCCACCACGCTGGGCGTGACCACGGATGCGAACCTGCCCTCGCTCGGCGGGCGCTTCGCTTCGGCGTATCCGCTGTACGACGGCAGCAATCGCTTGCTGGTGAGCTGGGCACCCTGCCTGGTGACCGATTCGAGCACGAGCCCGGCGACCACCAGCGTCTGCACCTCGAGCAACGTCAACGGCGCCAAGACCACGCTGGCGCCGCCGCAGTACACCATCTGGGTGTACGACATGACCACCGCGACCTTGAGCCCCGTGCTGGCCGCCCAGGCCGGCCTGGTCATTGTGGACCCCGTGATCCTCCAGGCCAGAACCCCCGTTCCCGCGTACCTGCCCGACACGGTTCCGACCGGTGCCGCGGCGACCTTGGCTGACAACAGCAACGGGGGGCTCGGCCTGTTGAAGATCCGCAGCGTCTACGACTTCGACGGCGCCGACACCGTGGCGCTGGCCACCAACGGTCTGGTGCCGAACATCGCGGCATTGGCCGATCCCATGCAGGCCACCGCCGACCAACGTCCCGCCCGGTTCATCCGCATCGAGAAGGCGGTGGAGATTCCCGACAGGACGGTGCGCAGGATCAACGATTCCGCCTTCGGGCCCGCCGGCATGGGAATGCGCGAGATCCTCGCGTATGCGCCCATCGAACCCGACGGTTCGGTCAGCATCCAAGTCCCCGCCAATGTGCCGTTCACCATCGACATCCTCGACAAGGACGCGCGCCGCATCACCGTCAAACACGCCAGCTGGTTGCAGCTCATGCCGGGAGAGACCAAGACCTGCAACGGCTGTCACACCGCGGGCAACGCGGCACACCCGTCGCACGGCCGTACCGGCCTGACCGCCTCGGCGTACGCGGGCGCGGCGGCGGCGGGCGCCTCCTTCCCGGACACGGTCGCGAGCTTTCCTGCCGCCGAGGCGGGCGATACCATGGCCGAGGCGCGCGCCGCCAACACGTGCCGGACCAGCGCCACCGTGTGTTCGCAGATCCCGAGCATCGACGTGATATACGCCGACGTATGGACGGATGCGACGGTCGCGGGCCGCCCGGCCGACGCGCCGTTCGCGTATCAATATGCCGACCTGTCCACCGCGAAACCCACCAATGCGCACTGCCAGCCGTGGGACCCGCTGTGCCGCAGTACCATCCATTACCCGCTGCACATTCAACCCATCTGGAGCTTCGTGCGCCCGAGCCTGGTGCCGAACGATCCGCATCCGGACCACACCTGCGTGCTCTGCCACAATCCGACGAACGCCGCCGCCGCGCCCGAAGTGCCCGGAGGTCAGCTCGACCTGACCGCCAGCATCTCCACGGTCGATACCACCGTATCGACCTCCTATGAGGATCTGCTGTTTGCACATAACGAGCAGACGCTTAATATGGGCGTGTTGCAGAACCTGTTGGTGCCCGTGCCAGGTCCGCCCGGTGCGAACGGACAGCCGACCACCGTGATGGTGCCGGTGTCGGTGGCCCCGCCGTTGACGGCGGGCAGCGCCATCAATTCGATCGACAAGTTTTTGGGGATATTCGACTCGAATTATCGGGATCCCAACGGCGGTCTGCCGAACGAGGTGGACCACAGAGGCTTTTTAACTTCGGCGGAGTTGCGATTGATCGCAGAATGGCTGGACATTGGCGCGCAGTACTATAACGACCCATTCGTCGCGCCGGCTGCGAACTGACCTGATGCGGCGTGTGCTCGCGCTTCTGCTGTTGCTGCAGGCGGTTCCGGTCGCCCTCGTCCACGCCGGGGAGCGGCTGGTCGAGGTGGTGGTGACGCAGCCCTTCCTCGAGATGCACAGCGGCCCCGGCCGCGGCTATCCCGTGGTGTACGTGGTGGGACGGGACGACACGGTCACCGTGCTGTACAGCCACACCGACTGGTTCAAGGTCCGCGCGCAGCGCGGCCAGGAGGGATGGGTGCGCCGTCGCGATCTGGCGGCCACCGTGCTCGATTCCGGCGAACCGGCGCCCGTCCCGCCCTATCCCGACTTCGCCACCCATCGCTGGGAAATCGGCGCAGGCTACGGCGTCTACAATCATCAAAATCTCGTCACCGCCTATGGGGATTTCGGGCTCACGGAAAGTCTGGACGTCGAACTGGTGGTCGAGCAGGCCTTCGGCACCATCGACAACCGCTACATCGCCACGCTGGGGCTGCGGCATACCTTCGTCCCCGAATGGAAATGGATCTCCCCCACCGCCGGTATCGGCGGCGGCTACCAGTACATCGACGACAAGGTGCCCCCCAAACCCCTGCAGACGCACAATGAGATGGCGTACGTGTCCCTGGGCCTTCGCGGGTTCATCACCCAACGCTTCATGTGGCGCGCCGACTGGCGCAAGTACGACGTGTTCACCAACCAGAATCAGAACGAGGAACCTGAAGAATGGAAATTCGGCTTGGCAGTGTTCTTCTAGCCGCGGCCCTGCTGTCCGGCTGCGGCTGGTTCCATCGGGGCGAACGGCCCTCCAGCCAGGTCGTGGTCGACGAACCCGAGGGTGAGCCCTCCATCGTGGAGCCGCAGGTCAGGCGACGCGAGGTCAAAGTGCCGAGGATCAAGGCCAGGGACTTCGAGGTGGGCGCGTATTTCGGCGCGCTCAGCATCCAGGATTTCGGCACCAATCCGGTCTACGGGGTCCGGGGGGCGTATCACGTCTCCGAGGACCTGTTCTTCGAGGGCTACGTGGCGCGTTCCAAGGGCGGCACCACCAGTCTGGAGGACGTGTTTCCGGACATCACGGTGGTGAGCAATGCTGGGAGACGCTTCACGTACTACGATCTGGACTTGGGCTACAACGTGCTGCCCGGCGAGATATTCCTCGGGCGCGGGCGCGCCTTCAACTCCCAGCTGTACGCGACGGTGGGCCTGGGGGACGTGAAATTCGCGGAAAAGGATCAATTCGCCTTGAATCTCGGCGTGGGCGAGCGGCTCGTGATCACGGATTGGCTGGCGCTGCACATCGACGTGCGCGATCACATATTCGAGACACAGCTCACCGGACGGACCAAGAACGTCAATAACATCGAAGCGACCATCGGCCTGACCACTTTTTTCTGATCAGCCCGGGGTTTCAGGAGACTTTCATGCAGACGACCGCCGGAGTTTTCAAACGATGCGCCCTGGCCGCCCTGGTGCTGGCCGGTGCCGCATTCGCATCGGATACCGGCGGCCCGGCCCCCGCGTTCACGCTCGCGACGCTCGCCGGCGACCAGGCCGCCCTCGGCCAGTTCAAGGGGCAGGTGGTCCTCGTGAATTTCTGGGCCACCTGGTGCGGCCCGTGCCAGCAGGAGATGCCGTTGCTCGACCAGATGTACAAGAAGTACAAGCCGGCCGGCTTCACCCTCATCGGCGTCAACGTGGACAAGGAGGCCGCCCCGGTCAAGGAGCTCATGGCCCGAAAGCCCGTGAGCTTCCCCGTGTTGCTTGATCCCGCGAACCAGGTGAGCAAGGCCTATCATGTGGCCGAAATGCCGAGTTCGGTCATCATCGACCGCAAGGGGGAGATTCGTTACGTGCATCGCGGTTACCGGCCGGGTGACGAGAACGAGTACCAGGATCGGATTCGTCAGCTGATCAAAGAGTAGCGATGCGCCGTACGTTTCACGCGGGTGGTTTGATCGCGCTGCTGGCGATGGCGGGCTGCGGCATTCAACCGTGGGTGAAGCCCTACGAACGAGACCGGCTGGCCGACCCCATCATGTCGTGGCAACGCGACGCCATTTCGGGCGCGTACGTCGATCATGTCTACGACTCGCGCGAAGGGGCGCGCGGCGCCACCGGCACGGCGGGCGGCGGATGCGGCTGCAACTGATGCGCACCTGGAGACTTCGAGTCCCGTTCCGCGCCGCCCTGCGCTTCGCCGCCTGCGCCGCGCTGGTGATCGTGGGCGTGGCGGGAGCCGCCGTGTTGCCCGATGACCGGGCGGATGTGTTCTACAGCGACTACAAGGGCGGCGGCATGGACATCACCGGCAAATCGGTGCTGGTGCGGAAGAAATTCTCCGAGCAGTTCGCGGTGGAGGCGAACTACTTCGTCGACACGGTGAGCGGCGCGTCGGTGGACGTGGTCAGCAACGCGAGCGTCATCCGTGACGAACGCAAGCAGAAGAGCCTGTCCCTCGAGTACATCCACGACAAGACGACGTACAACCTCGCCTACACCAACAGCGCCGAACGGGACTACATCTCCAACACCACGCATTTTTCATTGAGCCAGGACCTGTTCGGCGATCTGACCACGATTTCGCTGGGCTTCACCGACAGCCGCAACAGCGTGGGTGACAATCACGGCACGGCGTTCAAGCCCGTGGTCTCGTGGGTGGGCCATTCGCAGAGCCGCAGTTTCGAAGGCGGCCTGTCGCAGGTGATCACCAAGGATCTGATCACGGGCGTCACGCTGGAGGTGATCACCGACCAGGGTTATCTGGCCAATCCGTATCGCCAGGTTCGCTACTGCGCCAACCCCACGGGCGCCCTGCCCTGCGCGGGGGGCTTCATACTGGGTGCCCAGGTCTACCCCAATACGCATACCAGCACCGCCGCGGAGGCCCGTGCGAAGTACTACCTGCCGTTTCGCGCCGCCGCCTCGGGATCCTACCGGTACTACCACGACACCTGGGGCGTGACCGCGAACACCGGCGAGCTCGATTACACGCAGCCCATTTCCAATCTGTGGATTCTGGAAGGTCGCGTGCGCTACTACCGCCAGACGCATGCGACGTTCTACCGCGATCTGTTCCCGTATGCGGATGCGCAGAATTTCGAGGCGCGCGACCAGAATCTGGCGGCCTCCACCAATACCACCGTCGGCCTGAAGGCCACCTATGCCTTCCTTCCCGACGGCTGGAAGATCTTCAAGCGCGGCACCGTCACCGGCGACGTGAGCCGCATCCATTTCAAGTATGGCGACTTCACCGACATCAGGACCTATCAGCCGCCGAGGTACACGGGGTTGACGGGGGCGGAGCCGCTGTATGGATTCGACGCAACGGTGTACCAGATCTACATTTCGATGTTCTTCTGAGCTGCTCGGCTGGTCAGTTCGCGATGCGAGCCTCGCGTCGCCACCACACCAGGATCATCGGGCTCAGGGCGGCGACGATGGCGAGGGTGTCTGCCACCCAGTCCCAGAAATCGCGGTCACGATGCACCATGGGCAGGCCTTGGACGAATTCGATGAGTGCACCGAAACCGGACAACAGGACGGCGATCAGCAGGATTTTTTGCCTGGGGAAGGCCGCCACCGCCAAGCCCGTCAGACCGTAGAAGGCGATGAAGTGTTCCGCCTTGTCCCACGGCACCAGTTGCAGGGCGTGCTGCGGGGGGATGACCGCGCTGTAGAAGGTGAAGGCCAGGGCGGACAGGAACGCCAGCTGCGCGAGGCGCACGAGTAACGATATCGGGGGCACGGTTCATCCAAAGCGCCCAGCATAGCAAAGTGCGCCGATGGCGCAGGCGGGACACGTTGCACGGTACCCCTCGCAAGACGCCCGTCCCGTGCCCGCGACGGGCGCCCGCCCATCCCGGGGATGACTCTGACACGATTTTTATGCATATTGGCGACATGCCAACTGTCACGTCGCGCCGCTCGTTCTTGGAGACCCTGGTCATGGGCACCGTGGCGGGCACGGCGGCGGTCCGGTCGGTCGCGGTCGCGGCCGACTCGCCGCCGAAACTGGACGTCAAGGACCCGGCGGCGGTGGCGGTGGGCTACGTCGAGAACGCCGCGCAGGTGGACCAGAAGAAGTATCCCGCCTTCGCCGCCGGCGCGAATTGCGAGAATTGTCTGCAGTTGCAGGGCAGCGCCGGGAGCACCTACCGTCCGTGCAGCCTGTTTCCCGGCAAGGTGGTTGCGGTGGCCGGCTGGTGTTCGGGGTGGACCGCCGAAATGTAGCGCGTCCCAAGCGCGCCGCGCCATGCGGCCGCCGGGGGGCACCGTGACACGCGCTTGGGCGCACGGGATGGCGTTGAGCCAACGCCGCGCCGTGCCCGCGTAGCTCCGTATTTCGCCCGGGCTACCCGGCAGCCGCGGCGCGCGCGGCATCCCGCGCGCGGACGCCCGCCGCGGGAAAGTCGGTGAAAAACCCGTCGATGCCGCGCGCCAGATAGCGCCTCAGCTCGCCGTTCAGATCGCCATGAGCGGCGCGGTCGTCGCCGACGCGCAGGTCCTCGGGCAGGAACTCGTTCTCTGCCCGGAATGTCCAGACATGGACGGCAAGTCCGAGATGGTGGGCCGCATCGATGGCGGGCAGGCTCGCGAGCCGTTTTGCGATACCCACCGCGTCGGCATAGCCGGCGATGCTGCGCAAGTCGCCGATCTCGGTCTCCAGCAACTGCACGAGAGGCAGGTGCGTGAGGCCCCGCAATTGCTGCAGGTTGATCGGATCGAAGGATTGGATGAACACCGGCGAGCCTTCGCGGACGTAGTCGAAGCGTTCCAGTGTCTGCAATACCGGACGCTCTTGTGCCAGGCCCAGGGCCGTGAAGTGGGCGGGATGCTTGGTCTCGGGATAAACGCCGATGCGTGGCGCGCCGCTGCGGCGCCGGTTGGTCTCGGCGGCCAGCGCGAGGATCTCGTCGAAGGTGGGCACCTGGAACTGACCGTCGAACACGCGATTCTGCGGGCGCAGGTGCTCCAGCCGTTCGCGCGCCCGCAGCGTCTTGATCTCGGCGAGCGTGAAATCCTCCGTGAACCAGCCCGTCAGGCGCTTCCCGTCGATCACCTGCGTGCGCCGCCGCGCGGCGAATTCAGGATGCGACGCGACGTCGGTGGTGCCGCCGATCTCGTTCTCGTGACGCGCGACGAGCACCCCGTCGCGCGTCATCACGAGATCGGGTTCGATGTAGTCGGCGCCCTGTTCGATCGCCAGCCGGTAGCTTTCCAGCGTGTGCTCCGGACGTTCGCCGCTCGCACCGCGATGTGCAATGACAACCACGTTGGCCAAGGCATTCCCCGACAAATGGCCGTCAGTGTAGCCGAACGGGTGTGAGTCGAGGCCGGCGGCCCACCTCGACTCACATTAAAGCCCGTTCACGGGCTACCGGGGCGGCGCGATCGGTCCCACGCTGGATTCATTGACGGACATCAGCATGTTGGCACCCGGCACCCAGAGGGCCCTCTGCTGCGGACGCTCGGCACCTCGACCGGCCCGATCCGACGTCGGTTGAG
>CAZZWZ010000171.1:0-8160 GCA_964657955.1 uncultured Steroidobacteraceae bacterium | reverse complement strand
GATGGCGTATTTGAGCAACTCGATCGGCATCTTATCCGGTGTGCTACCGGCTCCGCACCATGCCGTGCGCATCGAGGTGGGTCCGCTTGGCGGACGCGTGTTCGTCGCCTACTGCGGGACGGCCGCGGCCCTGGTTGCGTGCGGGGCCGTCGAGCCCGGCATGCTGGCCGGGTCGGAGGGGGACGCGGCGGGGGTACCTGCGCGAGACTCGCGCCTGCGTCCCTATCGACGCGAGACGTTGCCGGACGGCCGGCTGCGCTTCACCCGGCATTTCGCGTCGCTGGCCAAAGTCCGCGATCTGCCGGGCATCGGCGGCCCGCACGGCGTGGGAACCGGGGTTTTGCGGTCGCGCATGCCGCGTTTGCGCCTGGTGCACCCGATACCTGAGGACGCCGGCTCCTGACGGACGGCGGCAAGCCGGGCGGCATCGGATTCGCCTGACAGCCGGTGCCATGCTTTTCCGGTAGACCAGCCTCCGGTGCTCGCGCGATTCTGAACGCTCGATAATGACACGCAACCTCGGAGCTGCCGCATTATGACAAAATCCAAACCCACCGGTGCGCCCGGCCAGCACGACCAGAAGAGCTCCCAGCAAGACCAGACGGCGATACCACCCAGCACCGAGCAGTCGGAATTCGACGTCGCCGCATCCATCAAGAAAAGCCAGGAGCGCCAGACGACCGAAGCCCAGGTCGGCGACGGCAAGAAATCGGATCCCTGAGGGTCGAGCGCTGACGAGCGGGCGCGGCGCGCGGGAGGTGGTTGGTGGATCGGGATAGCTCGGGCGAGAGCCGCGAAGCGGCGGGTCTGGTGTCGTTGGGGCAGCGCGGTCTGCGCCACTGGCAGCAGAGCGTCATCACGCAACCGGGCCT
This sequence comes from uncultured Steroidobacteraceae bacterium, assembly GCA_964657955.1. Classification (GTDB taxonomy): domain Bacteria; phylum Pseudomonadota; class Gammaproteobacteria; order Steroidobacterales; family Steroidobacteraceae; genus Bog-1198. The sequence goes on along the minus strand of CAZZWZ010000171.1, from coordinate 7,288 downwards.
CGACGACCGCGGCAGCGTGTTCTTTGCGGCCATCGAAATGACCCGCATGCCCATGCTGCTGACCGATCCGAACCTCGAGGACAATCCCATCGTCTTCGCCAACAACGCGTTTTACGATCTGACGGGCTACGACGAGCGCGATGTGCTGGGGCGGAACTGCCGGTTCCTGCAGGGCGCGTTGACAGACCGCGAGATCGTCGCGCAGATGCGCGAGGCCGTGGACAAGCGCGAAGCGATCTCGGTGGAGTTGTTCAACTATCGTCGCGACGGGTCGGCGTTCTGGAACGCCGTGTTCATCGGACCCGTGTTCGATCGCGAGGGCAAGCTGCTCTACTTCTTCGCGAGCCAGCTTGACGTCAGCCGTCGCCGCGAGTCCGAGCAGGCGTTCCGGCAGGCGCAAAAGATGGAGTCGATCGGTCAACTCACGGCCGGCCTCGCCCATGATTTCAACAATTTGTTGCACGTCATCACCGGCAGTCTGGATCGCATCCGCAGCCGGCGCACCGACGAGCAGGCCGTGGAGCGCTACATCGCCGCGGCCTCGATGGCGGCCGAGCGCGGCGCCAAGCTGACCCGCCAGCTGCTGGCCTACGCCCGGCGCAGCCGCCTGGAACCGAAGCGCATCGAAGTTACGACGGTGATCGGCTCCTTCGGCGAATTGTTGGACACGTCGGTGGGGAAGAAGGCGCAATTGCAGATGAACCTCCGGCGCCGGCTTCCGGAAATCATGGTGGATCCCGTGCATCTCGAGATGGCGCTGCTCAACGTGGTGATCAACGCGCGGGATGCGTCGACCGAAGGCGCGGCCATCACCATCTCGACGAGGTTGTCGCACGTGGAGGCCGAGGAGCCTTACAAGAAGCCGGGTGATTACGTGGTGCTGGCGGTGACCGATCAGGGCATTGGCATGCCGCCCCACGTCAAGGCGCGCGCGACGGAGCCGTTCTTCACCACCAAGGGTCCGGGCGAGGGCACCGGCCTGGGCCTGGCCATGGTGCACGGCTTCGTGCAGCAGACGGGAGGGTATCTGGATATCGAAACGGCGCCGGGCGAGGGCACCACGATCAGCCTGTACTTCCCCGTGGCCGGCGAGGCGCCGGAGGCGCCCGTCCTGGAAAGCTCGCGGTTCAAGCCCACCCGGGTCGATCCGGCCTCCGCACCCCTGGTCTTGGTCGTCGACGACAACGAGGAGATCACTGCCATGGCCCAGGACACGCTCCTCGAAGCCGGTTATCGGGTGAAGGTGGCGCACAGCGCGGAGCAGGGCATGCGGGTGGTCGATGAGTCCGATGCCGGCGGAATGCCGGTGTCCTTGGTATTCTCGGACGTGGTCATGCCGGGCGGCATGAACGGCTTGATGTTCGCGGAAGAGTTGAAGTCGCGCCATCCGTCGCTTCCCGTGCTGCTGACCACGGGATACAACGACGAGCTGGCTTTCGAAGGCACGCATCCGGGTTCGATGGACGTGATCGGCAAGCCGTATCGTCAGAGCGAGATGCTGAACCGGGTTCAGGCCGCGCTGCGACGTGGCGCCCGGCATACCTCGGACCACGAAACCTCGGATTTTGGCCACGCCCTGGGTTGATCGCGAACCGGGCGCAGGCCATTCAAAGGTCGTCCTCGGCGCAGCCGCCACGCCCGGGGCACGCCTGGGCATGTCAACGCGCGAAGCCTTCTTCCGTTGTACCAACGCATCGGGTTGTCGCGCGCGGCAACGTGGGTCGAAACGTCTGTCTGTGGAAATCTTTCGGGGGAATCATGCTGGTGAAAACAGGGGCGGCGGCCGCGATGATGCTCGTCATGGTGGCGGTGGCGGGACCGGCGCACGCCGCGCTCGGAGAGGCCAGATCTTCCGTCTTGCAGGATCGGGACGCATTGCAGGGCGCACTCACGGTGCGCACCAAGAGCCAGTATGAGGTGCACGACATCGCCATGGCCTCGGGCGCCATGGTGCACGAATACGTGAGCCCGAATGGCCGCGTGTTCGCGGTGACCTGGAGCACGTCACAGACGCCGGATTTGGAGGTGTTGCTCGGGGCTTCGTACGACCGTTTCGTCGCCGAGGCGCGCAACCACCGCACCGGACACCATGTGCTGTCCATTGCCACCCCTGATCTGGTGATGAGCGTCACCAAGACCCAGCGCAGTTCGGTGGGACGCGTCTTCGTGCCCGCGCTGATGCCGAGCGGCACCTCTCGTGCCGAATTACAGTGAACAGGAGCCCCGTCATGCACCGCGTGCGTTTTGCCCTGGCCTTGTCGGCCGCCCTCCTCGTCGCGGCCTGCGGCGGTGGCGACGACCACACGTTCAACGGCGGTTCGGCCGGTGGCGGCACCGGCACGGGAAGCGGCACCGGCACCGGAGGCACCACGCCGACAGGCGATGGACTCAACACCATCGCAGTGGTCGTGGATGCCGGTCCCGCCGGCGCGGGAGGGACGGCCAATACGCTCTTCACCACCGTCACGCTGTGCGCTCCCGGCAGCACCACGGCCTGCCAGACCATCGATCACGTGCAGGTGGATACCGGGTCCACGGGTTTTCGCATTCTGGCTTCGACGTTCGGCGCGACGCTCGCGGCGTCGCAGTTGCCGCAGACTTCGGACGGCTCCGGCACCGTGCTCGACGAATGCGTGCAATTCGCCGACGGCTACAGCTGGGGCACCGTGCGCACGGCTGACCTGACCGTCGGCAACCGCGTCGCGTCCGGCATCCCGATCCAGGTCATCGGCGATGCCTCGGAGGCGCCGGTCCCGGCCTCCTGCGTGCTCGGACCGGAGGAGAATACGCTGGCGACTTTCGGCGCGAACGCCATCCTGGGGGTGGGCAATTTCCTGACCGATTGCGGCAGCGCCTGCGCCTCGAGCGTGGTGTCGGGCACTTATTACGCGTGCAATGCCGGCGGGGCGTGCACGGGCGCCACGGTCGATGAGTCCTTGCAGCTGCAGAACCCGGTGGCGACCTTTGCCCAGGACAACAACGGTGTGGTGATCACCCTCCCGGCGGCCACCGCCCCCGCGTCCGCGGTGACCGGCACCATGACCTTCGGCATCGCCACCCAGTCGAACAACACCCTCGGAAGCGCGCAGATTTACACGGTGGATCCCGACTATGCGACCTTCACCAGCGTGTTCAACGGCGCCACCTTCGATTCGAGCTTCATCGATACCGGCTCGAATGCTTATTACTTCAGCGACGACACCATTCCCACGTGCGCGGACGCGGCATCGTTTTACTGTCCGGCGGGTCCGCTGGCTCTCACCGCCACGATCCAGGGATTGAACGGCCTCATCGCCAACGTACCGTTCATCGTCGACAATGCCGACACCGACTTTGCCACCGGAGGAGCGGTGCTTCCGTCCGTGGCCGGTCCGCAGTCGGCGACCAACGCCAAGGATTTCGACTGGGGACTGCCGTTCTTCTATGGTCGGACCGTCTACGTCGCGTTCGAGGGCGGCAGCACGGCGGGCGTGCAAGGACCGTGGATCGCGTTTTGAGCTATGCTACGGCTTTGCTCACTCGGAGATGGGACTCATGCATCGCATTGCACTTGCCGCCACCCTGTCGTTCGGCATCGTCGCTGCCGCATTCGGCGACGAACCCGTCGCCGTGCCGGCGCCCGCAGCCGCACCTGCCGCCCAGCCGGCCGCGGGGGTGGAGACGCCGCAGGTGCCGCGGACCCATGTGGACACCACGGTGGTTGGGGATTCCATTCCGGAGAACGCAACCTCGGCGGGGGCCGTGGCCGCCGCGCCCGCCCCTCTGGACAACGACCACGATTTCGTCGCCGGCGCGCCCGAGATCACCAAGATCCTCGGCCAGTTGCACTTGTCGCCGAAGCAGGAACTGCAGGTCAAGGATGCGATTCAGCGCAGTGACGCCGGCGCTGCCATCCTGATCAAGCGCGAACACAGCGTGCGTTCCATGATTGCGGCGACGACGCCGGAGAATCCGACGTACGCGACCTTGATCCGTGAACAGGCGGCGGGCGAATCCCGCTGGACCGAAAATCGCGCCGGCATGCGCCGCGACGTGCTGGATCTGCTCACTCCGACGCAACGGACCCGGTTCGAAGAACTGGAAGCGCGGCAGCGGCCGTAAGGCGTCGGGAACCGATCGGCATGCGCAAGCCCGGCTCGAAGGGACGCGGGTCATTCATGATCGCGCTTACGTTCCTGGCCCTTCTGGGGTTGGGTGATGGAGCGGGCGCCGAACCCGTGGCGGTGAGGCTTCCGCAGGGATCGGCCCACGGGTTCGTCGACGTCACCTCACCCGAGGGCAAGCGCATCGCGGTGGGCGATCTGACCCAGCGGATGCGTGGCGACGTCGTGACCTCGCGCCTGGTGCTGCGCTTCTTCGACGGCTCCGTCGACGATGAGACCACCGTGTTTTCGCAGCGCAAAACCTTCCGCTTCATCAGCGATCATCATCTGCAGCACGGTCCTTCGTTCCCGAAGTCCATGGAGGCGACCGTCGATGCCGCGAGACAGCTCGTCTCATTCACGGACGAGAAGGGCAAGGTGACCCAGACCCACGTGGACATGCCCGACGACGTTTACAACGGCATGGCCAGCACCTTGTTGATGAATGTGGCCCCCTCGGCCCCCGAGACCAGGATTGCCGTGGTCGTTGCCGGCGCGAGTCCGCGGGTGGTGCATCTGTCCATGAAACCGGTGGGGGAGGTGCCGTTCTCCATGGGCGGCATGCCGCGACGCGCCACCGATTTCGACGTGCACGTGGAGCTGGGCGGGGTGGCCGGCGTCGTGGCTCCGCTGGTGGGCAAGCAGCCGCTCGATTACCACGTGCTGCTGGTGACGGGTGCGGACCCGGCCTTCATCCGGGAAGAGGGCCAGCTCTACGAAGGCGGCCCGCTGTGGAAAATCCAGCAGATCAGTGCGACGTTGCCGAAGTAGGAGCCGGGCGCAGGGCCTCTACGTCCGGCACGGGCGCGCGCCCGTCACGCCAGGGCCATCTTCGCTCCGACCACCACGAGCATGATGGAAATGCCGCTGCGCACCAGCTTCTCGGGTGCGTGGGTGCTGGCGAAAGAGCCCAGAACGATTCCCGGAATCGACCCGAGCAACAGGTTGAACAGCAGCGAGTAATCGACGTTCCCCAGCAACAAATGGCCCGTACCCGCCAGAATCGTCAGCGGGATGGCATGGACGATGTCGGTGCCCACCAACGCGCTGGCGTTGAGTCGCAGCGGATACAGATAGAGCAGCATGACCGCTCCGAGCGCACCGGCTCCGATGGACGTGAAGGTCACCAAAAATCCCAGTATCGCGCCGGCAAGCACGGTGAGCGCCGGTTGCAAGGACCGAAACTCGATGGCCCGGGTGCCGCGCATGCGCGCACCGAAGGCATGAAAGCTCTTGCGGAATACCGCGGCGACCGAACTCAGAATGAGGGTCGCACCCAGCGTTTTGAACATCAGCTGATTGTGACTCTGCCCGGTTCCGGTGGCGTGCAGCCAGAGCAACGTCAGAACGGATGCCGGAATGCTGCCGTAGAACATGCGGCGCAGGATCTGCCAGTCGATGGTGCCCTTCCTGCCATGCACCCACCCGCCGACGATTTTCGTGATGGCGGCAAACCAGAGATCGGTGCCGACCGCCGTGCTCGGCGCTACGCCGAAGAGCAGGATCATGAGGGGGGTCATCAGCGATCCGCCGCCGACGCCGGTGAGCCCCACCAGCAGACCGACGCCGAAGCCGGCGAGGGTGTTTGGCCATTTGATCTCGAACACGTTGCGTCAGCCGGTCATGATCGGTCGGGGCGGCTCAAAGGCGCGTTCGCCGCACAAAAGCCCGGTCTGCGCAGGGGCGGATTTCCCGCAACGGCTCGGGTATTCGACGTCTGAGTTTTCATGACCCCTGACCCCTGCGCTGATCCGCCCGACGACACCGGATTCCCATGTTCCACTGACGCGACCCCGCGCCATGCGGCGTGCCGGTGAGTGCACGAGGGGCCGATCATCGCGCCCGCGCCGCAGTTCGGCCAATACCGTATCATCATTAAACCATATTAAAAAGATAGGATTAATGGCGGATGCCGGACGGCTTGGGGTACCATCCTGCCAGAGGATGGATCATCTTGCTTTCGCAAAAAACCCGCTACGCGTTGAAGGCATTGCTGGAACTCGCCATGCTGCCCACCGGGGTGACCATGGCCTCCGCGACGATCTCGGCGCGGCGCGTCATTCCGGTGAAGTTTCTCGAAGCGATTCTGGTCGAGTTGAAGCGAGGCGGCTTCGTCCGCGGTCAACGCGGTCGAAACGGCGGCTACCAACTCGGTCGACGGGCCGAGGAGATTTCGTTCGGCGGGGTGGTCAGGTTGATGGAAGGACCGCTGGCACAATTGCCCTGCGTCAGTGTCACCCGTTACCGGCGCTGCGAAGACTGCGCCGACGATCGGACCTGCGAACTCATGAAGGTGTTCCGCGAGGTCCGCGATAGTACGGCTTCGATCCTCGATGGATGGACCCTTGCCGATGCGCTTCGCAGGCCGCAAATCGCAGCAGCCGCAAGCGGCCTCGAATCGACCACGAGCGCGCGCGGCGGCCCGGTCGGCGCGGAACCGCGGCGGCGGAGCAGCGTACGGCGCTAGGGTGCCGCCGCCCGGGCGCGGGCCGTCAGGCCGGCTCCTCGGCACCCGGCAACATCAGCGTGAAGCCGCTGCGTTCGTAGACGTAGAACTGCCATTCCCGCACCGTTTTTGGCGTGCCGAAGATCACGAGTTGCTGGCGCGTGGTGGCGATGTCTCCGAAGATGTCCGCGTCCCGGATGACTTCCTGGTATTTGCGCAGCAACGCATCCGCTTCCGCCCCCTCCGCGTAGGTGATCAACACCTTCAACGGAGCGTTGAGCATCTGCAGTTTGCTGATCCTCTCGTGGCTCTTGGATGCCTTGTTCTCATGCTCCAGGGCCACCGAGATCCATTTCGCGTAAGTGGTGTAATTGTCGAACAGGTCCGTGCCGCGTTCCTCGTAGAAGATCCGGTCGAGGCCGTGGTAGTCCTTGTTCCATTGCAGCAGTCCCAGCAGCTTGGCGATCTTGGTAAAGATGTTGGAGTGCATGAAGTAGGTGTAAGACTTGAGTTCGAAGCCCACCGCCATGCGAAAGGCGTGGTGTTCCGCTTTCATGACCTCGCAAAACGCGTTGCGAAAATCCCGTGCGGAAATCGTTTTCATCGTGGAAGTGCCGGCATCATGACGACGATTCTATCGTGTTGACGCCCCAGACGCGCGCCGCGCAAGCGCGTGCCGCCATCGCACCAGCCGCCATCG
>CAZZWZ010000170.1:0-8170 GCA_964657955.1 uncultured Steroidobacteraceae bacterium | reverse complement strand
GGCGGCCATCGAGAGCATTTCGAACTCATGCTGCGATTGCGGGACGAATCGGGCGCTTTGCTCGCGCCGGCCGAGTTCATTCCGGCTGCCGAGCGCCACGACGTCATGCCCGCCATCGACCGTTGGGTCGTGACCCGGGCGCTGGATCAATGGGTTTGTCGCGGCGACGACGGCCACGAGCCCTATCGGATCGCCGTCAACCTGTCCGGAAGCTCGCTCAACGACGAGCGGTTTCTGGAGTTCTTGATTGGGGAACTGCACGGCCGCCGTCTGCCCGCCGGAGCGATCTGTTTCGAGGTCACCGAAGCCGCGGCCATTTCGAACCTGAGCAACGCGGTGTATTTCATGCGCGAGATGAAGACGCACGGCTGCCAGTTCGCACTGGATGATTTCGGCAGCGGGCTCTCCTCGCTCGCCTGTTTGAAGTCGCTGCCGGTGGATTATTTGAAAATCGACGGTCGGTTCATCGCGGATGCGGTGCGCGATCCCGTCGATTGCAGCCTGGTGGAAGCGATCGGCCGGATCGCCAGGGCGCTGGACATCCGTACGATCGCCGAACGCGTCGAGTCGGCCGAACTCCTGCTCGAACTGGGCCGGCTGGGCATCGGATTCGCCCAAGGATTCCACATCGCCGAACCCCGGCCCGCGAGCGAATTTCCGTACCGGCACCTCTGAGGCACCCGTTTCCTCGGAAGGGACGCCCCGCCGGAGGATGCCGGACGCGTGGAAGCATGCCAGACTTCGCCAACGAGACGTGGAGCGACCCATGACATTCGACTTGCAGCCCACCTTGGAAAACGACCTGGTGCGTCTGCGCCCGCTGCGGGCGGAGGACTTCGAGGCGCTGTTCGCGGTGGCTGCCGATCCCCTGATCTGGGAACAGCACCCGAAGAAGGACCGGTATCGACGCGCGGTCTTCGAGAATTATTTCAAGGGGGCGCTCGAGTCCGGCGGTGCCTTCTGCGTCCGGGACGTCGCGGGCCGCCTGATCGGCAGCACACGGTATTACGACCTGGACGAGGGAAGGGGCGGCACGGTCTGCGTGGGTTATACGTTCATCGCGAGGAGCGCCTGGGGCGGCGGGTTCAACCGCGCGATGAAGGCGTTGATGCTCGATCATGCATTCCGGTTCGTGGACCGGGTGATCTTTCACGTGGGTGAACACAATCTGAGATCGCGCCGGGCCATGGAGAAACTCGGCGCCATCCTCGCCGGAGAACTCGAGGTGAGCTACTACGGCGAGCAGGCAACCCGGAACGTCGTCTACGAAATTGCCAAACGCGACTGGATTCAGTCGGTGCGCACGAACAATGCCAGCGAGCGTCCCGTCATCCCGTAGACATCGCCGGTCTCGCCGCGATATTTTGGCTCGTCGTTCGCGATGTTGGTATCGATGTCGAGCGACCAGAACCGGCCGCCGGGACATTCCGGCAGGGTGAACTCCACCAGATCGTGGTGCGAGTTCATGATCATCAGCATGGTCGCCTCCGTGCCCCGCTGACGCACGCCGCTCGGCCGGGCGCGTCCATCCATCATCATCCCGAAACACCGCATGTTCGAATCGCCCCATTCTTCGCTCTTCATCTCGGCGCCGGATGCATTGATCCAAGTCACATCCTTCACCTCGAGCTCTTCGTCGTAGTCTCCGGTCAGGAACCGGTTGCGCCGCAGGATGGGGTACTTGTGGCGCAGCGCGCACAGTTTCTGCACGAACTGCACGAGGGAACGGCCCTTCTCGTCGAAATTCCAGTCGAACCAGCTGATCTCGTCATCCTGGCAGTACGCATTGTTGTTGCCCCGCTGCGTGCGGCCGAATTCGTCACCCGCCAGCAACATCGGCGTGCCCTGCGAGAGCAGCAGCGTGGCCAGCAGATTCCTGATCTGACGATTGCGCAGCGTGTTGACGGCCGGGTCGTCCGTGGGGCCTTCGACGCCGCAGTTCCACGAGCGATTGTCGCTGCTGCCGTCGCGATTATCCTCGCCATTGGCCTCGTTGTGCTTCTCGTTGTAGGTCACGACGTCGTTCAGCGTGAAACCGTCGTGTGCGGCCAGGAAATTGACGCACGCCCAGGGCCGTCGTCCGAGACGATTGTAGATGTCTCCGGATGCGCAGAGTCGCGGGGCCATCTCGCTCGGCGTCGCCGCGCCCTTCCAGAAATCGCGGCCCGTGTCGCGGTAGCGGTCGTTCCACTCCGCCCAGCCCGGCGGGAAGCCGCCGACCTGGTAGCCGCCCGGGCCGCAATCCCAGGGCTCGGCGATCAACTTCACCGAACGCAGCACCGGGTCCTGACTGCACACCTTCAGGAACCCGCTCTGATTGTCGAAGCCGTTCTGTTCGCGGGCGAGAATGGTCCCGAGGTCGAACCGGAAGCCGTCGACGTGCAGTTCGCTGACCCAGTACCGCAGACTGTCCGTGACCATCTCGATCACGTTGGCGTTCGAGATGTTCAAGGTGTTGCCGGTGCCGGTGTCGTTGATGTAGAAGCGCTTCGCGTCGGGAAGGAGCCGGTAGTAAGACACGTTGTCGATGCCCTTGAAGGAAAGGGTGGGTCCGCGCTCGTTGCCCTCGGCCGTGTGGTTGTAGACCACGTCGAGTATCACCTCGAGCCCCGCGTCGTGAAAACTCGCCACCATCTCCTTGAACTCGCGCAGGCACTGGTCCGGAGCGGATGCATATCGCGGATCCGGCGCGAAGAAGCCGATGCTGTTGTAGCCCCAGTAATTGGTCAGGCCTTTTTCGAGCAGGTTGTTGTCGTTGATGAACGTGTGCACGGGCAGGAGTTCGATGGAAGTCACACCCAGCGACTTCACGTATTGAATGACCTCCTTCGTCGCGAGTCCCGCATAGGTGCCCTTCTGATGATCGGGGACGGCCGGGTGCAGCTTGGTGAATCCCTTGACGTGCGCCTCATAGATGATGGTGTTGTCCCAGGGCACGGCCCGCGTGCGCGGCTGACCCTTCCAGTCGAAGCCGGGATCCACGACCACGCACTTGGGCACGAACGGGGCGCTGTCGCGCTCGTCGAAGGACAGGTCGTCGCCTTCGGCGCCGATGGTGTAACCGAAGCACTCGGGCGCCCATTTGAGCTGACCCACGTGCGCGCGGGCGTAGGGGTCCAGGAGCAGCTTGTTCGCATTGAAGCGGTGGCCCTCGAGGGGCTCGTAGGGTCCGTGAACCCGGAAACCATAGACCGCACCGGGGGCTACGTCGGGGATGTAACCGTGCCAGACCTGGTCGGTGTACTCGGGGAGCGCGATCCGCTCCAGTTCGCTGCCGCCCGACGAGTCGAACAGGCACACCTCGACCTTGGTTGCATGCGACGAAAACAGGGTGAAATTCGTGCCCTTGCCGTCCCAAATTGCGCCATGCGCGCGGGAATTGCCCTCTCTGACTTTTCTACGATTTACTTCGGTCACGCCAATTTCTCACGGTTCAGCAGCATAAAACTTCGCCCCAACCGGACCCGCCCGGTGTGATCACACAGGGTAGCCCGGTTGCGGGTTGGATCGACAGGGCAGGAATTCGGCGTGGACCGTACCCGCGATCACCATCGGCGACCAGCGGGCGGTCGCGTGAACGCCCGTCAGAATTCACCTACATTCGAAGCAGTCTTCACTCCGCGCTCTGCAACGGCTTGGACACCGACTCCAGCGACCTGCCGGCGGCCTCCACGCCGATCAGCGCCTCGCACACGGCACCGGCGAGCAGAAGCACGGCGCCGAGCAGGTAGCCGAGCGAGATGTTCAGCCGCGAACCCGTTGCAATCAGCGCACCGAAGAGCAGCGGTGCTCCCACGCCGCCGGCGAGTGTGCCCAGCGCATAAAAGATCGCGATGGCGAACGCGCGGATCTCCAGAGGAAAAATTTCGCTGACGGTCAGATAGGCGGCGCTGGCGGCGGAGGAGGCCACGAAGAAGATCACACTGAAACAGATGCTCAACGCGTGCAGTCCCAGGGAGCCGCGCGCGAAAAAATAGGCGACGCCGGCCAGCATCAATGCCGCCGTCCCATACGTCAGGGTGATCATGATCCTGCGACCCAGCTTGTCGAACAACGGTCCGAGCAGCACCGGTCCCAGAAAACTACCCACCGCGAACGGCAGCAGCTGCATGGGCAGCTGCGAATCGTCGAGCTTGAAAAATTTCTTCGCGATCAACCCGAAGGTGAAGAAGATGGCGTTGAAGAAGAAGGCCTGTCCTGCCATCAACACCAGCCCCAGCACCGAGCGCTTCCGATTCTCGCCCAGCATGTTGCGGAAGATTTCGCGCAACGGGGTGTGATCGCGCGTCCTGAGTCTCAGGGGCTTGTCCTTGACGTCCGGCAGTGCGCCCGCGGTGCGGGCCACCCGTGCCTCGATGTCGGCCACCACGGCGTCCGCCTCGGCCTCGCGCCCGCGCAGCATCAACCAACGCGGACTTTCCGGCACGGCGAGCCGCATCAGCAACACCCCGAATCCGAGCGTGCCGCCGATGCCGAAAGCCAGCCGCCATCCGAGCGCCGGGTCCGGACCATGACCGCTCAACAAGAACACCGCGGCCAGGGACCCGACGGCAGCACCCAGCCAGTAGGTCCCGTTGACGAACAGGTCGACCGTGCCGCGCACCTTGCCGGGGATCAATTCGTCCACCGCCGAATTGATCGCGGCGTATTCGCCTCCGATGCCGAGACCGGTGAAGAAGCGGCACAACGCGAAGGTCGCCAGATTGGGGGAAAATGCCGTTCCGATGGTGGCGATCGAATAGGTGGCCAGCGTCACGAGGAAGAGCTTCTTGCGCCCGAGACGGTCGGTCAAATGTCCGAAAAGCAGCGCGCCCAGAACGGCGCCCGCCAGATAAATGGTGGCGGCGCCCGTCACCTGCTGGTCGGTCAGAGACAGGCCGTTGCGGCTTTCCAGCACGCCCGAAAGCGACCCCACCAGCGTGACCTCGAGTCCGTCGAGGAGCCAGGAAGTCCCGAGCGCCGTGATGATGCGCACGTGCCATCGCGACCAGGGCAGCCGATCCATGCGTGCGGGAACGCTGCTGTCGATGATGGGTCCTGCGTCGGTGCGCTGCGCCATGGTTAGATCCCGGGTACTGCCGGCAATCAGCCGGCGGTGAGCGCTGCGAGCGAGAAGTGTGCCCTCACGGCGATCGTTCCCGCCGTCGAGGATTCGAACGTGAAATCGCCTCCGAGCATGGCCGTGCGATGACGAACCGCTGCCAGCGCATGCGGCTCGAAAGGCGCAGGAGCCGCGCCCGCGGCGCCGGCACGGCTGGAGAGCGAGATGTTCAAGGCGTCGGCGCCGACGGTGACGCTGAAGGCACCGGACGCCGGCTGCTGGTGCGCAACGATCACGGCCAACGTCTCCTGGACGATACGAAATAGCGCGATGGGGACGTCGGGACGAAAACGCATCTCATGGGGCGGAAGATCGATGGAACACGTCATCTCGGCGGCGGCGGCCGTGGTCTGCACGTGCCATCGCAGGGCCGCCAACAAACCGACGTTGTCGAGCAACGTCGGACGCAGGGTCTCGATCATCTTGCGTTTCAAATCGATCGCGGAGGAAAGGGTCTGCCGAGCCCGCACCAGCTTCTGCCTGAGATCCGCGGGCGGCGCAGCGATGTGCTGCTCGGCCCAAGCCAGATCCATGGCGGCTCCCACCAGCAAGCCGCCCAGGTCGTCGTGAAGCTCCCGCGCCAGCAGCATCTTCTGCTGCTCGGACGCCGCTTGCATGTGCGCGATCAACGCAGCGGCCGGCAGACCACAGCCTTTCGTCCCACGGGAACGCCTGCCATCCGGCGGCGGGCCTCCCCCTTCATCGCACGGCTGCGCCGCTCTGTGCTTCGTCACGCTGAACTCTCCTGCCGGAATCACTTGGGATGCCAGTCGTTGCCGTTTCGGAGAGCCTAAGGCAAGCCTGCGGCCGAGCAAGCAGGGTGGTCCGCCGACCGTCGTCAGAAATCCCTGATACCCGGCGAATTATGTGGGATCGGGCGGCGCCATCGTGCCCCGACAAAGTTCTCACGAGGTCCGCTCCGTGGGGCCGGTTGGGTGGCGCTTCTTCGCATCACTGGATATAATCCCAGTATGGAGCTGGAGCGCAAATTGGCGATCTTAGCCGACGCGGCCAAGTACGATGCGTCGTGCGCCAGCAGCGGCGCGCCCAAGCGTCAGGCCGGCCCGGGGCTGGGCATGGGATCGACCACGGGAATGGGAATCTGCCACAGCTACACGCCGGACGGCCGCTGCGTGTCGCTGCTGAAGATTTTGCTGACGAATTTTTGCCTGTACGACTGCGTTTATTGCATCAACCGGCGCAGCAGCGACGTCCCGCGCGCCCGCTTCGCGGTGCAGGAGGTCGTGGACCTGGTGCTCGGCTTCTACCGCCGCAACTATATCGAAGGCCTGTTCCTGAGTTCGGGCATCATTCGTTCCGCCGATTACACCATGGAGCAGCTGGTGAGGGTGGCCCGCACCTTGCGCGAGGTGCACGAGTTTCGCGGTTACATTCATTTGAAGACCATCCCCGAGGCCAGCCCCGAATTGATCGAAGCGGCGGGGCGCTTCGCGGACCGGCTCAGCGTCAACATCGAGCTGCCCACCGCCGATGCGCTGGTCGCTCTGGCACCGGAAAAGTCCGAGCGCTCGATCAAGCAGGCGATGGGCGCCATCCGGCTGAAGCGCGAGGAGGTGCGCGGATCGCGGTCGGTGCGTTCCCAGGGTGCGCCGAAATTCGCTCCGGCGGGGCAGAGCACGCAGCTCATCGTCGGCGCGGATGCGAGCTCGGACGCCACCATACTCACCACGGCCGACACCTTGTACCGCTCCTATGCCCTCAAACGCGTGTACTACTCGGCCTTCAGTCCCATTCCTCGCGCATCGAAGCGGCTGCCCAACCAGTCGCCGCCGTTGCTGCGCGAACATCGCCTGTACCAGGCGGATTGGCTGCTCCGATTCTACGAATTTTCCACCGTGGAGCTGCTGACGTCTCTGCCGGCGGGCCAGCTCGATCTGGACGTGGATCCGAAGACCGCCTGGGCGTTGGCCAATCGCGAGCGCTTCCCCGTGGACGTCAATCGTGCGGAGCGGCACGAGCTGCTGCGCGTGCCCGGTCTGGGCGCGCGCATCGTCCAGCGCATCCTCTCGTCGAGACGGCGCCGACGCCTGCGATACGCCGATCTGGAGGCGCTGGGTGCGAGCCTGCGGCGGGCGCGGTATTTCCTGATCGCGGCCGATTACACGGGCGCCGATCAACGCACCAGTGAGCGGGTGCGACGCGATCTGTCCCAGGCCGGCCGGCAGCAGTCGCTGTTCTAGCGAGATCGCGGCGCCATGCGATCCGGGCCGGTATCCCCCTTCGATCGATGGCGCATCGTGGCCCGGCCCCTGCTCGGCGCGGGCATTGCGCCCCGTGCGGTCGAGTGGGACGGCCCGACTCCACGGGCAGTGACGGGATCTGCCGGGGCATGGTCCGCGCCGGTCGAGCCGGCCGGTGATTCGGGCGCATCTGCCTCGTCGGATGGGGCCTGCGCGGCCGGGCGGTCCGCACCGCCCAAGATATCCGCCGCGTTGTTGCGTCTGCTCGATTCCCTGTCGATGTTCAGGGTCGCGGGACGGTGGGAATTGATGTACCGCCTCGCCTGGCGCTATCTGCACGAGAGTTCGCGTCTTCTCGACGATGCGGCCGACCGGGACGTGCGGAATGCCTCGCTGATGGACCGGGCCGTGCGGCGCGACCTTCACAAGATGCACGCGTTCGTGCGATTCCGAGCCGCCGCGACCGGAGAGCAGGCGTATTTCGCGTGGTTCGAACCGCAGCACGAGATCTTGCAGCGCGGTGCAAGATTTTTCGTCAAGCGGTTTCCCAACATGCGCTGGACCATTGCGACACCGGACGGGGCGGCGGTGTGGAATCTGCACGAGCTGCGCCTCCTCGGACCCTCGGGCCGCGACGGACCCGGCGCCGATGCCTGCGAGGATCTGTGGCGCACCTACTACCGCAGCGTCTGCAACGCGGCCCGCATCAATCCGGCGGCCATGCAGCGGGAGATGCCGCGACGGTACTGGAAACATCTGCCCGAGGCGGTGGAGATCGAACCGCTGGTGCGGGAAGGCGCCCGGGTCATGCTGGCGGACCTGCCGGACGTAATCGCGCTTGGTGTGCTCGCCGAACTGCCGGATGGTC
>CAZZWZ010000169.1:0-8179 GCA_964657955.1 uncultured Steroidobacteraceae bacterium | reverse complement strand
CGCCTTCTCCTGCTTCTCGTGCCCGAAGATGTCGGTGACGTAGACCTCGTAGACCACGAACAGCAGGACCACCACGCCGGCGGTGATCAGCGTCTGGCCGACCCCTCGCGCCACGGTTCTGACGCGGTCCCTGGGAGGCCGCCGGGCGGTGTGCCTACCGGGCCGATCGGGCGCCTCGGGTGCCTCGGGTGGTGGGCCGTCGTTCATTTTGTCTCCTGATGTGCTGCCGTCAGGCGGATGAGTCCCGCGTAGGCCGGCAGCGTCACGTCGGCCGCGTGGTCGCCGACTTGCAAGCGCAACATTGCGCTTGCTATGGTCGATGCCCCGTATTTCCGCCTGTCGCAGACCATCTGGGCGGAGATCTATCTGAATCGCGAATTGGTCTGGGAACGTCGTATGTCGAGGGCCGAAGTGGTGGAGCGTCCGTTTTTCGCGCCGGCGCGGCGGCGCGCCACGCCGCCCACGCCTTACTGACGAGCATGCTGCCCACCCAGCAAAAGTCGATCGCGGACCGGCCGTGGCTCGATCCGGCGGCCCGACCGCAAATCGTGATCGAGAGCGTCACCAAGGCGTTCGGCGGGTTCACGGCGGTGGACGCGATCAACCTGCGCATCTACCCGGGCGAGATGTTCGCCCTGGTGGGAGCCTCGGGATGCGGCAAGACCACGCTGCTGCGCATGCTGGCGGGTTTCGCCACCCCGTCGGCGGGGCGGATCTTGATCGAGGGCGCCGACATGACCTCGGTGCCGCCGCACGAACGGCCGGTCAACATGATGTTCCAGTCTTATGCGTTGTTCCCCCACATGAGCGTCGAGCAGAACGTGGGTTATGGATTGCGGCGGCAGACCCTGGACCGCGCCGTCAGATCGAAACGCATCGCGGACGCTCTGGAGATGGTGCAGCTGGGCGCGCTCGCCCGGCGCAAGCCGCATCAGCTGTCCGGCGGCCAGCGGCAACGCGTGGCGCTCGCCCGGGCCTTGATACGGCGGCCTAAGGTGTTGCTGCTGGACGAACCCCTGAGCGCGCTCGACAAGAAGCTGCGCGAACAGACCCAATTCGAGCTGATGAACATCCAGTCGCAGGTGGGGATCACCTTCGTGTTCGTCACCCACGATCAGGACGAGGCGATGGCGTTGTCCACGCGGATCGCCGTGATGAACCGGGGTCAGGTCGTGCAGGTGGGCACGCCGTCGGAGATCTACGAATTTCCGCAGAGCCGCTTCGTCGCCGATTTCATCGGCACCACCAACCTGTTCGAGGGCACGGTGGGCGAGCGACGGCCCGGCCATCTCGTCGTGCGCAGCGCCGAGGCGGGCTGCGATCTCATCGTCGACGAGACGGGGCGTTTCGGCGACGGCCAGCGGGTCTGGGTGGCGCTGCGTCCGGAGAAGATTCGGCTGAGCAAGCAGCCCTTCGGCGGCGACCGGGTCAACCAGATCAAGGGGATGGTCTGGGAACTGGGCTACCTGGGCAATCGCTCCACCTACCGCATCAAGACCGAGACCGGCAAGCTGGTGACGGTGTTCGCGCAGAACGAACGGCGCAGCTCGGAGTGGGCGATCGACTGGAGCGATGAGGTGTATCTGAGCTGGACGGCCGACTGTGCCGTGGTGCTGCAACAATGACCCGCGCCATGCGGCGGCTCTGGGGCGCGGCAATGGCCGTGGCGATCGCCGGCACGCCGGTGACCTCGGTGGCCGCCCCGGCCGCGCCGGCTCCGGCGGCTTCGATGCGGGCGGCGAAGACGCGCACGGTGGTGCTGATCGTCAGCGACGGACTGCGCTGGCAGGAGATCTTCACGGGCGCGGAGGAGGCTCTGCTCGATGAAAAAGAGGGCGGCAGCTGGCTCTCCGCCGCGGAACTTCGCAAGCGCTACTGGCGGACGACGCCCAAGGAGCGGCGGGCGCTGTTGTTCCCCTTCCTGTGGGGCACCGTGGCGAAGCACGGTCAGCTGTTCGGCAATCAGACGCTGGGCAGCATCGCCCGCGTGAGCAACGGCAAGGCCTTTTCGTACCCGGGCTACAACGAGATGACCACCGGGTTTGCGAACGATGCCATCGACAGCAATGAATTCGGTCCGAATCCGAATCCGACCGTGTTCGAGTGGTTGAACCAAACCACCGCGCTCCGCGGACACGTGGCCGTCTACGGCACGTGGAACGTCTACGACGACATATTCAACCGGGCGCGCAGCGGCCTGGTCATGCAGACGGGCTGGCGGCTCAACGCCCGCCCGCACGAGACGGCGCGCGACGCCCTGCTGCGGGAGCTCTTCGCGACCACCTCGCGCTTCGACGAGGAAGACGCGCCGAATTCATTCCTCCAGATAGCGCTGCTCGATTATGTCAAGACGGGCGCACCGCGGGCGTTGTTCGTGGGCTACGGCGAGACCGACAACTGGGCGCATCAGGGGCGCTACGATCTGGTGCTGGACAGCGCGCACCGTTTCGACCACTTCGTCGGGCAGCTGTGGAACACCATGCAGGCCATGCCCCGGTACCGCGGGACCACCACCTTCATCGTCACCACCGACCATGGACGGGGCAGCGGCGCTGAGTGGAGGGAGCACGGGGTCGAGGAGAAGGGCTCGGAGAACATCTGGCTGGCCGTGCTCGGACCCGACACGGCCGCGCTCGGCGAGCGCAGCGCGGTGCCGCCGGTGGCCCAGGCCCAGATTGCCGCGACCGTGGCGGCCTTTTTCGGCAAGGACTACCCGGCCGCGGTGCCCCGGGCCGCGCAGCCCCTTCGCGCCGTGCTTCCGTAGCCGCCTTTTCGTGCCGGGCGGCGCCCGCGCCGCCGGCGGGCCGAACCCGCGCGCCACCGGCGCATGCTTTTCTCGCACGCCCGTTTATATATTATACTCGTGACATTACAAAGACGGCGTCGCGCGAGGATCGATGCGGAAAGTCAAGACGTTGGGATTGCTGGGGACGGGGGTCATCGGCGGCGGCTGGGCGGCGCGCGCGCTGCATTTCGGCATCGACGTGATCGCCGCCGACGTGAAGCCGGAAATGGAGGAGTGGCTTCGCGGCGCGGTCGCGAATGCGGAGCCGGCGCTGGCACGCCTGACGTCGGCGCCCCTACCGCCGAAGGGCAGGCTGTCGTTCACCACGGATCTGGGCATCATGGCGGCGGCGGCCGACTTCATCCAGGAGAACATCCCGGAACAGCTGCCGCTCAAGCAGCGCATGCTGGCGGAGGTGAGCCGCCTGACGGCGCCCGACGTGATCATCGCGTCGAGCACCTCGGGATTGACGCCCACCGACCTGCAGCGCGACATGGTCGGGCCCGGGCGCTTCCTGGTCGCACACCCGTTCAATCCCGTTTATCTGCTGCCGCTGGTGGAATTGGTGGGCGGTGCCGCGACCGCGCCGGCGACGATCGAGGCCGCGGCGGAATTCCTGACGTATATCGGCATGCACCCGCTGCCGGTGCGGCACGAGGTGCCGGGTCACCTCACCGACCGGTTGCAGGAGGCCATCTGGCGCGAAATCCTCCACATGGTGAGCGAGGGCGTGGCGACGACCGGCGAATTGGACGAGTCCATCGTCTACGGTCCGGGACTGCGCTGGGCCGCGATGGGCACCAACATGATTTATCATCTCGCGGGCGGTGAAGCGGGCATGCGCCACATGCTGGCCCAGTTCGGGCCGGCGCTGAAATGGCCCTGGACCAAACTCGAAGCGCCGGAGCTCACCGATCAGCTCATCGACCGCATGGTCGAGGGCACGCAGGCCCAGGCGGCGGGACGGTCGATTCGTGAGCTGGAACGGCTGCGCGACGATTACCTGGTCTCCATCCAGCAGGTGCTGCGGCAGTACGATCTCGGTGCCGGTTCCACGTTGCGCGCGCTCGAGCGCCGACTCCATCGTGACGCCGCCGGCGCGCGAGGCGATGCGGCGTCGGCCGCGGAGCCGTTCCGCAGGGACCTGGTGGTGCGGCCGGAATGGGCGGATTATCACGCTCACATGACGGATTTCCGCTACGGGCAGGTGTTCGGCGACGCCATGGACGCGCTGTATCGGCAGGTGGGAGTGGACGAGGGTTACCGCGCCGGTCAGCGCAGCTTCTACACCGTCGAGAGCCACGTGAAGCACGTGGGCGAGGCCAGGGTGGGTGAGCGGCTGTTCACCGTCACCCGGGTGCTTTCGGTGGACGACAAACGCCTTCGCGTTCTTCATGGATTGCACCGCGCGGCAGACGGGTCGCTCGTCGCCACGGCCGAACAGCTGCATCTGCACGTGGATACGGCGGCCGCGAGGGCGGTGTCCATGGGTGCGGCGTTGCGCGCGGAGCTCGAGCGCCTGCGCGATGCCCATGCCGAACGGCCCGGCTCGTCCAAGGGCGCGGGGTGAATCATGCCTAAGATCGTCGATCACGCACAGCGTCGTGAGGAAATCGCGCTGGTGGCCTGCCGGGTCGTGGCCGATCACGGTTTCGAACAGGCGACGGTGGCGCGCATCGCGCGGGCCGCCGGCTACACGACGGGCATGGTGGCGCATTACTACGACGCGAAGCAGGACATCATCCTGGCGGCGTTGCGGTTGATGTTGCGGCGGATCGAGGAGCGCCTCACCCGCGAGCGCGACGGCGGCGATGCGGATCTGCTGCAGGTGCTCTCCGAGGCGCTGGCGATCGATGCGCAGCGTTTCACCGAATCCGCTTTTTGGATGGCGTTCTGGGGGCAGGTGCCGGCGGACAAGAAACTGAAGCGGCTCAATGCCTGGGTGCATCGGGAGTACATGCGCCTCTTCGCGCGGTGTTTCGCCGAGTACTGGCCGGAATGGTCGCGGTGGCCGAAGGGGACGCGTGACCAGGTGCTGCGTTCGGTGGTGACATTCATCAACGGCCTGACCGCCGGCGCGGTGACCAGTCCGCGCGACTGGCCCGCGTCGCTGCAGACGGGCCAGCTCGGCCTGCAGCTCGAGCTGCTGCGCCGTTGGGCCAAGCAGGAGCGCGGCGCATCCCGTGCGTCCGGCCGATCGCGCGGAGTGGGTTGATGGATTTCTCGCTCAGCGACGAACAGCAACTCATCGTCAAAACCACGCGGGATTTCGTTCTCAACGAACTCTATCCGCACGAACAGGAAGTCGAGGACACGGGCGTGCTGCGTCCGGATCTGCATCGCACGCTCAAGGCCAGGGCCATCGAGGCGGGGCTCTACGCCGCCAACATGCCGGTGGAGGTGGGCGGCGCCGGGCTCGATACCGTCAGTTGGGTGCTGTACGAGAAGGAGCTGGGGCGCACCAACTATGCGCTGCACTATTCCTGCGTGGGCCGCCCGTCCAACATCCTGCTCGCCTGCGAGGGAGAGCAGCGCGAGCGGTACTTGTTGCCAACCGTCCGCGGCGATCGCACCGAGTGCCTGGCGATGACGGAGCCCGGCGCCGGCTCGGATCTGCGCGGGATGAAGACTTCGGCCGTGGCCTCGGGCGATGATTTCGTGATCAACGGGACCAAGCACTTCATCAGTCACGCGGATCACTCGGATTACGTGATTCTGTTCGCGGTCACCGGCGAGGAGGCCGGTGCGCGGGGATCGCGCAAGACCATGACGGCGTTCCTCATCGATCGTGGCACGCCGGGTTTCGAGATCCGACCGGGCTACAAGAACGTGTCGCATCGCGGGTATACGAACAGCATATTGGAGTTCAACGACTGCCGGGTGCCGAAATCCGCGATTCTTGGCAAGCGCGACCAGGGGTTCGACGTCGCCAACACCTGGCTGGGCGCCACGCGCCTGCAGGTTGCGGCCACCTGCCTCGGGCGCGCCGAGCGGGCGCTGGAATTGGCCAAGCAGTGGGCGGTGGACCGCAGCCAGTTCGGTCAGCCCATCGGCAAGTTTCAGGGCGTGAGTTTCAAGCTCGCCGACATGGCGGTGGAGTTGCGGGCCGCCGAGTTGCTGGTGTTGGAGGCGGCGTGGAAACGTGATCGGGGCATCGACACCGACATGGACATGGCCATCGCCAAGGTGAAGGCCACGGAGATGCTGGCCATGGTGGCCGACGAGGCGTTGCAGATTCACGGCGGCATGGGCCTCATGAGCGATTTGCCGCTGGAACGGATCTGGCGGGATGCCCGGATCGAACGCATCTGGGACGGCACCAGTGAGGTGCAGCGCCACATCATCTCGCGCGGTTTGTTGCGTCCTCTCGGAGGCTGAGCGCCCAAGCGCCGCGGCCTCATCGTCTGAAAAATCCTACATTCAGGGTCGCGATGCACCGACCGCTATCCGGGGACGCCCATTGCATAGTCGACTTCGAGTGGGGTGTCCCACGGTAGCAGGAGAAGAGTCATGGGGAATGCAGCGAATCGAGTGGTGCGTTTGAAGGACTTCCGCGCCGGCGACGTCGGCAACAAGGTGTCCGAAGCGTTCAACGCCGTCTCGGGGCAGATCTCCGACGGGTTGCAGGATTTTGGCTCCAAAGCGCGTCGAAGGGCGCGTCGGGTCGCCAGGTCGACGGACGGCTTCGTTCGTGACAACCCATGGCAGGTGTTGGGAGGTGTCGCCCTCGCGGGTCTCGCCGCCGGATTGCTGGTTTCCTTCGCGGCGCGCGCCCGAAGACGCTCCGACGCCGGAGGCGTCGATGCGGGATCGGACATTCTGTCGGGAGGGTGAGAATGCGCAACGAGAGCGTACCCACCACGCCCAGCCCGGAACGGCCGCCCTTGGCGCCGTACGATCCACCGGATCCCGCTCCCCAAGCCGATGCCTGGCGTCGGGCGATCAAGGTGGTGGCACGTCAAGCACGGCGTTCGGCCGTGCAGGCAGGACGATCGCATCGGGTTCGTTCGACCACCCAACGGCAACGCCGCAGTGCGTGAGAATGATCAGCACCGCGCCAGCGTGATGAGGCACGCAGGCGCGCTCGGCGGCTGACATTTCTGGCGGCGGGGCAGGCACTCCGCCGCCTGCCCGCCGCTTGCGGATTGATCACCGCTCGGAACATTCTCAGTCCGTGGTACCGGCTCAAGTGCCGACCACCGGCAGGCCAATCCTAAATCTGAGCGTGCACCACGGCGTCACCCAGGGTCTTCTCCAGGGTGGCCATGTCATACGGTTTGGGCAGCGCATAGACGTGGCGTTGCTCGCAGCCCAAAAGCGATTCGAGATTGAGCGCGCCATACCCGGACGCGATGACCACCGGCAGGCGGGGATATTCCTGGATGAGCGTCTTTGCCAGATCGATTCCCGACATGCCCGGCAGGCTCACATCCGTCATCACCGCATCGAACGGACTGGCGGCCACCTGCGCGATCGCGGCCTCGGCATCCTCCACGGCGACCACCTGGTGGCCGAGCTCGCCAAGATATTCTACGGTGATCATGCTGACTTCAGGGCTGTCTTCCACCAAGAGGATTTTCATGCGTGAAGCTTGGACGTAAATTGCGCTGCTGGCTAGGCCCCTAGGGGATTCTCGCAAGGGTGTGAACGGCGCGCCTGCCCGGGCCACCGGTATCTTTCAACGCCCGGTCCAATGCGGCTTGCGTTTCTCGGCAAATGCCCGCGCACCCTCCTTGAGGTCGTCGGAACGGATCACCCGCTGCACCAGGTCGAGCGAGTCGTGCAGCTCGAACGCCTCGTGTTCGGGAAGCGTTTCCGAGTGGCGCAACAGTTGTTTGATCGCAGGGAACAGCAGCGGCGGCCCCGCCGCCAGCTGCATGGCGATTTCCCGCGCCTTGGCGAGACCTTGTCCCTTCGGGACCACGTGGTTGGCCAGGCCCCAGTGTTTGGCCTCGGCGGCATCCATCCAGCGGCCAGTGAGCAGAAATTCCACCGCCACGTGATAGGGCACCCGTCGCCGCAATTTGATGGTACCGGCGTCGGGTAACACGCCGACGTTGATCTCGGGCAAAGCAAATTTTGCATGCTCCTCCATGACGATGATGTCGGTCCCCAGCACCACCTCGAACCCGCCGCCGCAGGCGATGCCGTTGACGGCGGCGATCAGCGGCTTGTTCAGGTTGCGCGGATGATTCAGGCCGCCGAAGCCGCCCACCCCCCAGTCCTCGTCGGATTTCTCGCCCGCCGCCGCGGCTTTCAGATCCCAGCCGGGCGAGAAAAACCGGTCGCCCGCTCCCGTGATGATGCCGATCTTCAGCGCCGGATCGTCGCGAAATGCCGTGATGACCGCGTTCAGCCGACGACTCGCCGCGAGGTCGATGGCGTTGGCCTTCG